>NZ_JAEINI020000010.1:0-115954 GCF_016343785.1 Alishewanella maricola
AGATCTTGCGAGTTTTTAATGCTAGCAATGGTTTCGCGATCGGCTAAGAAACTGCGGATATCAGCTAAGATCTCCTGCATTTCTTCAGGGTTATCCTGCATTTCTAAAATATGCCGAGGATGTTCAACATTTTTAGCGCCGCTATCGGCAAAGGTGCTGGTCATAATACGTGAGCTAATGATCCAAGGCGTAAGCGATGAGCGCATCACATAGTTTTCAGAAGAGGTGGAGTCATAGATCCCTTTACCGGTGGTTAACTTACTCTCGGTATAGGTGCCTTCTGATATTATTACAATTACGGACATGGCCCCATAATTGTAACAGTCAAATTCCCCTGTTTATCATAAAAATGCCATTTGCATAGTTGTTGAGACTGAGATAAAGGATCCGGTCGTGGAAAATTAGGGTTTCCACCAGTAGGGACATCACCAATGCCAATGCTAGATCCACCGCCAGCTCCAGTTGCTGCATAAGCTTCGCTTGAATGGAGATTATCTTGAAGTGCAATTATCGCACAAGCACTCAATGACAGACTAAACGTGCTATCCTCAAGCAGGTCTTGAAGTGATAAATTTGATGTTACTCTTGTAAATTCTTTTTCCACTTCTACTGAAATCAAATCTAAAGAGTCATTCCATGATAGCTTAAATGCTGCTCTGGCTGGGTAATAAGTTTGATCACTAGGCCATAAATGATGGCCTGATTCAAAAACATATTTGCTAACCAGCTTGGATTTTTTCTCGTATTCCCAACCTACAGACAGTCCTCCACCGCCAGCTCTATTGGCTTGAAATCCAAATTGATTAAATCGGATATTTTCAAAGTCTTTTTTATAATATCTAGGACTTCTTTGTCTTAATTGGTTGTTAACAGCATTACTCAATTGGGTTTTGAATATTGGGTTCAAAGTCATTCGGATAACTGTGGCAGCGGTGTCCGATTCACAATTTTCAGCGCTAGTGGTTGTGCTGTTAAAAGTACTTGCTGAAAATGCACTTAGAGGCGTAAAAGCCAACTGCAAGTTTTCTTCCTCTGACATTGCTATCTCTTGTAGAGTTTGTTCTTGAATTTCCAATACATCAAAAAAATCTTGTGATATCTCATGTTCTAAATTTGTTAAGGTTGTTGGGTTTGAATTGAGAATCAAATCCCAGTTTGAACTACCTTGGTTGCTGTGAGACATTTGAAATGGATAGGTCGTATTTGTAGCTAAATCAAAGATAATAAATTTTTGGGGCGAGCTATAACAAGTATGTTCATCAATGCTTATCACATCATTATTGCCAGTTGGTACACAATTAACCAATGGAGCACCGCGTGTTCGAGCAATATTTTCAGCTTGCTGTAATGAGCAATTGTCGCAGGCATAACCTTTTATAAATGTTGTTGCAGATGCTGTGCTAAGTTGGGCAAATACAAGTATGCAAAATGTCGAAATAAAGCTTATTTTTTTCATTATAAATCCTTTTAAGTATAAAAATTAAACCTACATAAAAATGTGAGATGTGTAAAGTATTACCATTAATCATTAATTATTTGGTTTTTTTCTGGTTTATGTCTAGAATTATTTTGTGAAAATAAGTAGCGTTTTGAGTGGTTAAAATGGACGTTCAGAAGGGGTGAAACCATTTTTGATGCAGATATCGTGGCTAAAGTAGCTTAATGTTTAAAAGCTTACTGTATGTTCTTATGATGTTATGAAAACTAAAACTAAAACTAAAACTAAAACTAAAACTAAAACTAAAACTAAAACCATCATATAGCGAAAAAAAGCTTATCTTTTGGCTTCGCTGAACGTGTTTCGGTGTCGATCAAAGACTTTGTTTTATTGCGATTTTATCCCCTTTGATAACACAGCTTGATAACACAGAACGGAGGTGTTATCACCTGTGTTATCAAAAAAACCGAATGTTCGCGTATTAACATGAACAAACGTGAACAATAAAATGGTTTGCAGGCCTTGATATTTGCGGGTTTCGTGAACATTTGCGAGCCTTGATAAACACTCTCTTGGCTGCCCCAGCAGGAATCGAACCTGCAATTGCCCCTTAGGAGGGGGCCGTTATATCCATTTAACTATGAGGCAACAGGGCGCAGAGTTTAGCAGAATAAGACCTTGAAGTGAATATTACCTTGCGACCGCTTACGCTGTTGTTTCATCACTCAGTAAGCAGCCTTGATAAAGGCTATCGGCTTTGAAAGCTAACAATATCACCCGGTTGAATATGATTTAACAATTGTTGGCTCGGCGAGGCGGCCCATGCGCCTTCTGGGGTAATATCGGTAATGGTGAGTTGCACAGGGCTATCAAGTAAACGCCGCAGTTCGGCTTGCTGCGGATCGCGCTGAACTTGAATTAAATTAACCTGATCACCCACTTTTAAACCATGGCTACTGCCTAAACCAAGCTGAATGTGTTGTTGTTTTACTTGGCGAATTTGCGCTAACAACGGTTGGCATTGGGTTTGTTCTTGGATATCTTGTGCCACGGTACGGAGTACTTGATCAATCTTTTGGCCATAGGGCATGCGCCAAAATGCCACACTGTGGCTACTGGGTGTTGAGTTATCTTGATCTGGCCAAAAACTGCTGGTGCGGTATTCTTGTTGGTAACGCACTCGTCGCTCATAGGTATCAAACAACACCACTTCTAAAGTAAAGAAGCGTTCGCGTTGGCTGCTTTGCCAAAATTTGCTGGTTTTAGCGCCAAGTGATAAATCTTGAATGGTGGCGAATAAAATAAATTGTTGGCCTTCTGCAAAAAACTGATCGGCAACATTGGCGGTTAATTGAGATTGCGCGATGGGTTCGTCACGTACTTGTAATGCTAAGCCTGGGCCAAAGTCACGCAAATGGCGCGACAGCTGTCGTGTACTGTGTTCACCTAGTTCAAACAACTGGCCATAAATGGCGTCTTGCCGCGCATCTAAATGCACTTGGGTGACCAATAATGGGTTTCGAAAATTAGCCGCACAGCTTTTGGCCATCGGCAAGATATGGGCTTTTAGCGTAATAAACACCTGTTGTTGGCTGTGCGTTTCTGACAGTAGCTGTACTTGTCGCAGCTCCGCGCTCGTGCTAAGCGTAACCGAGTGATGTTGCAAGATCCCTTGCACTACCTGTTGATGGCTTTCTAACTTTGCCCCTGCAAATAAGGTGGCGCGTTGCAGTGCATCTTCAATGGCTGCTCGACGCGCGCTATCTAAATCGCCACGTTCGATACTGGCTTGCCCGGTGGCTTCATACCAGTTGGCGAAAAGCGAACTGCTTTGGCTTAAAGCGGCAAGCCCGAACAAGAGGGTGGATAGAATGCGTATTCTCATAGTCTGCCATCGCTGAATTTATTGATTAGGTGTAAACGCCTATCGGGTTGTTTGTTTAGCGTAAGCTAAGCACCGGCGTTACAACGTATCTACTACTAAGGTACAAGCAAATAATGTGCCGAACTGGATATTTGTAATGACTGGCGTGAATTTTGCTTAAGTTTTGATATCAGAAAAGCGTTGGCTTAGGCAGCGCCCGCTGCCGTGACAGGATGGGTTATTATGATTAAGAGCTTAAGCGTAGTTGTGATCCTTACAACATTAACAGCAGCTTGTGGCCAATTGGCTGATAGACATATTGAATATCAACAAGAAACGCCACTGGCTTTCCCGGTGATCACGGCGCTGGGTGCTGCGCCAATATCAGCACAACCGGGTGCGAGTGACAGCCAGCGTATGTTAATGGCGATGCGTGCTTCCAAATTAGAAGCTTATCGAGAATTAGCTGAGCGGGTTTATGGTCAAAGAATTGACAGCAAAAACACCTTAAGTGCCATGGTCGCGCAAAACGATGTGTTAGAAGCGTCAGTGCAAGGTGTGATCCGCGGTGCGCGGGTAGTGAAAACCTATGCGGTTGAAGATACCTATATTACCGAGCTATCGCTGGATTTTGCCGAGGTGTATGCAACCTTGCAGCATACCGAGCCGAAGCAAAGTATTCGCAGTGTACGTTATTTGTGGTGATGGTTTGGCCTATTAAGCGCGGATAATTGCTTAATAAATAGGGGTTGGATCAGGCTTTTACGCCACTGCCTTTACTATCTACAGCCGGTTTGCCTTTGTTGGTGTAGGTTAAGCCGGTCTTACCATTCGCCGATAAAATCTCATGCTTTAATCGACCTAGCGTTAACTGGCTGTGTTCTAAAACCTGTTGGTTAACGGCAGTTTGTTGTTTGCACTGCGCCAATAAATCATCCAAAACAGCAATACGCTCATCAAACCAAGATTGTTTGCGTTGCTCAGCCAGGTCTTCAGATTGGCTAAGTGCCTTATCGGTTTGTTCAATTTGTAGCAATAAGGTATTTTTTTGTTCGATGATGTTGTTTAAACGCGGTACATCACGTTCGGTAACCGCTTTAAGCTCATGTTCTAGCAACAACAAAAGCGCAGATAAATGCGCTTGTTGTTGGTTCAGGCAGGTGAGGGTGGCGCTTTTTGCTGTATTCATTAGCGGTCGAATAAATCGCCCTCAAATTGCATGATACGCTTAGCTAACTGCTCAACGTTAATTTTGTATTTGCCTTCAGCAATAGCCTGTTTAATCTTATCGACTTTCTCTTGATCGATACCGCTACTGTTACTGGCCTTTTCTTGCAATTTAGAAAATTGCTGAGCTTGCGGTGTAATAGACACCGAATCTTGCTTTTGCATTGCCTGACTACCGACATTTTGCTGCACAGTAGTTTGTTGGCGCTGCACCAGTTGATCATTTTTATCTGTTTTAACCTGCGGAGTATTTTGCAAGTTATTAATATTAATCGCCATAATAGAACCTCTTCACCTAAACTTTAGTCCTTATGCTTAGGTTAACGGCCGCTACAAAAAAAACTTTAGGTTTATTTTCTAAAATTTTACTTGAACTTGATTAACCCCAACAACCTCTGCTTGAATACTGCGCCCAGATTGCTGGTTTCTCACGGTAACTATAGCACCTAGGGTACCGTCTTGCTGAACCACGCCAGTGGCAGTAACAGATAAACCGCTATTATTAATTTCTATTGTAACAATATCACCCCGGCATACAAGACAAAGATCCTGAAGGTTGATAATTTGACCAACACTCAGACTGCGTTTATTTTTACTACCAATAATCTCAGCCGGTTGCTGCACAATATTACCCCGAACTAAGCGTCGCTCCCGGCGCTCAATTTCGAGCATATCGGCCGTGATAACCGTTCCTGGAGAAATATTTTGCCGCATCACCACTAAATCAAGATACTCGGTGATCTTAGCTGATATAAACAACTGCCAAGCGACAGGACTGTCACAGCTTAATTGCACGGTGGTTTGGCGTGGATTGTAGCTTGCCGGTAAACTAAATTGCAGGGCATTAGCACATTCTTTATCACCAATCCGAGTATCCAAAGGGGTCACGCTTACCTCAGTATCTGCTGACAGTTCGCTGGCTAAGGTGTCGTTTAACCAATTTTCTGTCAGGGTCGTTAATTGCTCGGGACTATAGCTTGCTAAGGTATTTTGCTCGGCAAAAGCCGATGCACTAAGCGTTAAACTTAAGCACAGTAACGTAATTAAAGCAGTGGTATGACGAAAATTTTCATACTTTTTCATAGGGTTTGTCTATGCTTAATTAACAAAGGGCTATAACATACCTGAATCATATATTGACGCCGATTTTCTGACAGTTGAACTAGTCATGCAAATATCACGCCTAAAGGCTGAAGTAAGGAAACCCAGATGTCCAGTATTCTAGATTCCGTCAACCAGCGCACCCAACTTGTGGGTCAGAATCGATTAGAGTTGCTGCTGTTTAAGCTTGCTGGACGCCAGCGTTATGGTATTAACGTGTTTAAAGTGCGTGAGGTATTGCAATGTCCGCGTTTAACCAGCATGCCCAAACGCAACAAGTTTGTGCGTGGTATTGCGCACATTCGTGGCCAAACCATATCGGTCATTGATTTAAGTTTGGCTATCGGCGGGCGAGAAATTCAAGATCTTTCCACTGCGTTCATTATTATTTCTGAGTATAACCGCTCGGTGCAGGGCTTTTTAGTCAGTTCAGTTGAGCGCATAGTTAATACCAACTGGGAAACCATCATGCCTCCGCCAAAAGGCACTGGTGGTAAGCAAAGCTATTTAACGGCTGTTACCGAGCTGGATAAAGAATTAATTGAGATCTTGGATGTTGAAAAAATTCTCGAAGAGATTTCACCCTCACCGACAATGATCCACGATGAAACGGTGTCGAAAAGCATTGCAACTGATTTAGGCGATCGAGTCATTTTAATTGCTGATGATTCTACTGTGGCCCGTAATCAGGTGAAACGGGCGCTAGAACCTTTGGGTGTAAAAATGCACTTGGTCAAAAATGGCCGCGAAGCGCTGACCTACCTACAACAATTAAGTGAACAATGCCAACATTCGATCACAGAAAAAGTGGGTTTACTAATCTCTGATATCGAAATGCCGGATATGGATGGCTATACCCTAACAGCGGCGGTGAAAGCTGATGTGAAACTGCGACAGTTACATGTGATTTTACATACCTCGTTAAGTGGCGTGTTTAATCAGCAAATGGTACAAAAAGTGGGGGCTGAGGATTTTATTGCAAAGTTTAATCCCGACGAGTTAGCACAAGCAGTGCAAAAATGGCTCCACGTTGAATAATTGGTAAGGGTTATGCGTGCAGAATAAGCAGTTACAAGAATCGGAATATCGGCAATTTCGGGATTTTCTCGAGCAACAGTGCGGCATCGTGCTGGGTGACAATAAGCAATATTTGGTTAAAAGCCGTTTAACCCCCTTAATGCAACGTTTTAGCCATGGCAGTTTATCTGAACTGGTTGCCAAAACCATGAGTCCGTTTGAACGGCAGTTACGCTCAGCCGTGATTGACGCTATGACCACCAATGAAACCTTATGGTTTCGTGACAACTACCCGTACGAGCTACTAAAGAATCAATTATTGCCGGAGCTGGAAAAAACTTGCCGCAGCGTCAAAATTTGGTCAGCGGCTAGCTCATCGGGTCAAGAGCCATATTCTATTTCAATGACCGCGCTAGAGTTTCAGCAAAGTCGGCCGAATGCCTTTCCTGGTGGGGTGAATATTTTAGGTACTGATATATCCAATACAATGCTGGAGCATTGCGCCAGAGCCGAGTACGACGGCTTAGCTTTAGCGCGTGGTTTATCACCTGAACGTCGCACGCGGTTTTTTGAAGATACCTCTAATGGCATGATGCGTGTTAAAGATAACGTGCGTAAAAGAGTGACTTTTCGGCATCTTAACCTGCTAGACAGTTATACCCTGCTAGGAAAATTCGACATCATATTCTGTCGCAACGTATTGATTTACTTTTCTCCTGAAGTGAAAGCGAAAATAATCAAACAGTTTGCTCAGTCATTAAATAGTAAAGGTTACTTAATCCTCGGGGCCTCAGAGTCATTGTCAACCATGAATGAAGACTTTGACATGCTGCGTTGTAATCCGGGCATTATTTACCGCAAGAAATCTTAACTCTGCATCTTGGCCTGCTTTTTGCTTCCTCAAACTAAGGTTACAACATGAGGTGGCAAAAAAATGGCAATCAGTTTAGACAAAGCCTTTGGCATGCACGAACAAGCGTTGCTGGTTCGAGATCGTCGTGCGCAAGTGCTGTCAGAAAACGTCGCTAACGCTGACACTCCTGGCTATAAAGCTAAAGACATCGATTTTCAGCAAGCGCTGGTGAACGCCCAATCTCGGCAAAGCCGTTCCATGCAGCGGACGCATGATGGGCATTTCCCCATTTCTACTGCAACCCGGCATGAAGTGAAGTTTCGTAATCCAGAACAAACTGATACCGGTGATGGTAACAGCGTGGACATGAACCGCGAACGTAATGCCATGATGCAAAATGCCATCGAATACCAGACCAGCCTACAATTTTTGAATAGTCGGATCAGTGGCTTGAAAAAAGCCCTTACAGGCACAGGACAGTAATTATGAGCCTATTTAAAGTGTTTGATATTGCTGGCTCTGGCATGACCGCCCAGTCAGTAAGAATGAATACCACAGCCAGTAACATTGCCAATGCGAACAGCGTGAGCAGTAGTATCGATCAGGTTTACCGTGGTCGTCACCCGGTGTTTGCCACCGAGTTTGCGCAAGCGCAGCGGCAACAAGATGCCGGCTCTGGCGTTAAAGTGCTGGGAATTGTCGAGTCTGACGCACCACCGAATGTGGAATATGCGCCCAATCATCCGTTGGCGGATGAAAATGGCTATGTTTACAAGCCTAATGTCAACATTATGGAAGAAATGGCGAATATGATTTCAGCATCTCGAGCCTATGAAACCAATGTACAAACCGCAGATGCCGCAAAACAAATGTTAATGCGCACCTTACGGTTAGGTCAGGGGTAAGGAGTAACGCATGACAACCATTAACACAAATTCTGCGCTAGAAGGGATGTACTGGGATACTGAGAAAAAAGTTGCCGATAAAAACAATGGTGCTTTAACGCAGTCAGATTTTTTTGCTTTGCTAACTCAGCAGTTAGCTTATCAAGACCCGACCAAGCCGGTAGAAAATGATCAAATGATCGCACAGATGACTAACTTTACCATGGCCGATGGTATCACCAAGCTTAATGATAACTTTAGTAGCTTGGCGCAAAGCATGTCGTCTAATCAAGCCTTGCAAGCCTCATCACTAGTAGGGCGTAGCGTGCTGACACAATCTGAACAATTGGTTTTCACCGGTGAGTCGCTCTCGCGTGGCCAAATAAACCTTGAACAACCAGCTGATAATATGAAAGTGATTATCACTAAGCCTAACGGTGAGTTAGTTTCTACATTTAATGTTGATCAACCGCAATTGGGTAAAAATGAGTTTGCTTGGGATGGTACTAACCAAGCGGGTGAAACCGTTGCGGCTGGGCTTTATAACATCAGCGTTGAAGTTAGCGCCAGAGGCAAAACGGAAAATGTCCCAGTACAAGTGTATACCCCCGTTTCTAGTGTCAGTATGGGCAACAACGGTAATGGCATCACGCTGAATTTGTTAGGCATCGGAGCGGTAAAACTGGCCGATGTGTTAGAAGTTTCTTATGGTTAATACAACCGCTTAAGGTGAGGTAACATATGAGTTTTAATATAGCATTAAGCGGTATCGCCGCTGCACAAAAAGATTTAGATACCACAGCAAATAACATCGCTAACGTTAATACTACAGGTTTTAAAGAGTCTCGAGCTGAATTTGCCGATGTTTATGCATCTTCGGTATTTCAAGCCGGTAGAACTAAAGTGGGTGATGGGGTCAGAACATCATCAGTTGCACAGCAGTTTCAACAAGGGTCGTTATTGTTCACTAATAACTCATTAGATTTAGCGGTGACGGGAGACGGTTTTTTTGTGACTGCCTCTGAAGTGGGCTCTCGAGATTATGCTTACACCCGGTCCGGTGCGTTTAAGCTCGATGCAAATAACTTTTTAGTGAACAACAATGGTGCCTTTTTGCAGGGTTACCCTGTGGATTCCGATTCAGGTACAACTAGCTCTGTCAGTTTAAGTACAACTGGGCCAATTCAGATCCCCACTACTGCAGGTGCGCCCAGTGCCACACGTGATGTGTTTGTTAGTATGAACTTAGACGCACGTTCATTGCCACCAACCATTACAGCGTTTGATCCAACTGATCGAGCCAGTTATAACAGCACCACCTCAACAACGATTTATGATAGCTTAGGGCAGGCACATATTCTCAGTGTGTATTTTGTAAGAACAGCACCTTTGGCGAATAATACCTGGGATGTGTATACCACATTCAATGGAACTCTTGTTCCCTCGGCTACCTCACAATTAGTTTTTAAGTCAGATGGAACACCAGGTGAAAATACAGGTGACTTTGATGATATTACCATTTCGCCTCTTGATTTAAATGGCTTGTTAAATAATGGCGCTAATTTTGGCCTTATTGGTGATTTTGGTATCCGTTTTCGCGATGAAGCAGGTACCCGAAAGCCAACTCAATATGCATCAGCTTTTGAAGTGGGCTCACTAAGTCAGAATGGTACTACAGTCGGTCGTTTAACTGGGCTGGATATTGATGTTGGCGGCAGGATTATGGCGTCTTACTCTAACGGCGATCAACAATTTTTATCGCAAGTATCGATGGTGCGTTTTGCCAATCCGCAAGGCTTAAGCCAAGCGGGAGCAACGTCTTGGAAAGCCAGTTTAGCGTCTGGCGAGCCGTTAGCTGGTGAACCTAACACCGGTACCTTTGGTAGTATTCAAAGCTCCGCGTTAGAGCAGTCAAACGTAAACCTTACAACGGAGCTAGTTGATCTAATCAGCGCGCAGCGTAACTTCCAGGCCAATTCTCGGGCGTTGGAAGTTAACAGTACGCTTCAACAAACCATCTTACAGATCCGGTAAACGCTTTGTCATTCAAATCAAGCCACCTACGGGTGGCTTTTTTTTAATCAAAAAATCCTGTTTTATCAAGCTGGCACTCTTATTGCTTAAATATATTAAGTTGATGAAAAGTTTCGTTAAGTAAAAACAGCAAGTCCCTGCGAGGTTTACTATGGATCGTCTGTTATATATCGCCATGAGCGGTGCCAAAGAGAACATGAATGGCATCAGCGTACGAGCAAATAACTTGGCAAATGCCGGCACAGTGGGTTTTAAAGCCGATTTTGAGCAAGCGCGAGCCATGCAAGCCTTTGGTGAAGGCTTACCCACCCGGGTGTTTTCGTTAACAGAGAGCCCAGGTCAAAACTTTGACAGTGGCGCGATGATTATTACTGAACGTGAATTAGACGTTGCTATTCAAGGTAACGGTTGGTTTGCTGTGCAAGATAAAGAGGGTAAAGAAGCCTACACCCGAGCGGGTAATTTACAGATTAGTGCCAGTGGCATGCTAATGACCGCCAGCGGTTTACCGGTGATGGGGGATGCGGGGCCGCTGCAACTCCCTGTGCCGTTAGCGAAGATGGAAATCGGCGCTGACGGCACCGTGATTGCGAGAGCGCAGGGTGCCCCGGCGAATGCGCTAGAAGAAGTAGGGCGAATTAAGCTAGTACAACCGGAATATGCCGATATTGTGAAAGGTAACGATGGCTTGTTTCGACGTAAAGATGGTCAGGATGCCGAGGCTAGTGCGAATGTCAATTTGCTTAGCGGTGCCTATGAGGGCAGTAATGTCAATGCGGTTGGCGAAATGACCACGATGATCAGCTTACAGCGCCAGTTTGAATTACAAGTGAAAATGATGAAGCAAGCTGAGCAAATGGATCAACAGCAAAATCAATTGCTGCGAATTGTAGGTTAAGGCTTTTTCTTTTTACCGTGTTACTTCAGCCAGCAGCAGCTTGCTTAGCACTTAGTTAATAGGGCGTAAGCCCAGGAGGTATAAATGCATCCAGCATTGTGGATCAGCAAAACAGGGTTAGACGCGAAACAGCGTGATATCTCGGTTATTTCTAACAACTTGGCGAACGCCAGTACAGTGGGCTTTAAAAAGAGCCGTGCTGTATTTGAAGATTTGCTGTATCAAAACATTAATCAGCCAGGCGGGCGTTCTTCACAAAATTCTGAATTACCTAACGGTTTAATGATAGGTGCCGGTACAAAGGTAGTTGCGACGCAAAAAAGCTTTACTCAAGGCAATATGATCACTACAGAGAACAGTTTGGATCTGATGATCCAAGGCCATGGCTTTTTTGAAGTGTTAATGCCTGATGGCACTATTTCTTATAGTCGTAATGGCCAATTCACGGTTGATGGTGACGGTAATGTTGTGACCTCTGGTGCAGGGTATCAGGTGCAGCCCAATATTGTGGTGCCGCCAGATGCCACTAATATCATGGTGTCGCAAGATGGCGAGATCTCCGCTCGTTTAGCCGGGCAGGTTGAGAATGCGGTATTAGGTCAGTTAACCGTCACTAACTTTATTAATCCGGCCGGTTTAGAGCCGATTGGCCAAAACTTATTCAGCCAAACGCCAGCCAGCGGCGATCCGGTGCAAGGCATTCCAGGATTAGAAGGACTGGGGATTATTGTGCAGGGCGCGCTAGAAACCTCTAATGTCAATGTCACAGAAGAGTTGGTTAGCTTAATTGAAAGTCAACGCGTGTATGAAATGAACTCTAAAGTCATTTCTACCGTGGATCAGATGCTTGGTTTTGTTATTCAACAGTTATAAGGCAGGTACAGCTAATGCGTAATGTCCTATTGATACTGATGGTCAGCAGTTTAACCGCCTGTTCTTCTATGCAAGAAGCGCAGCCAAACGATCCGTATTTTGCTCCCTTGCCGCCAGAGTCGGCGCCGCGGCCAGTGGTAAAAAACGGTTCGTTGTTTATGCAAAGCCATTCTAATAGCTTGTATTCCGATAACAAAGCACGGCATGAAGGTGACATTATTACGGTTGTGCTTCGTGAGAAAACCCAAGCGTCGAAAAAAGCCAAAACGGAAACGGCTAAAGACAGCAACATTGCTTTTGACCCGATTAATTTTGCCGGAAGCAATGTGTCGGTTGGCGGTAATGTGTTGCAGTTTGGCGCGGGCAGTAGCCAAGACTTTAAAGGCGACGCCAAAGCCGATCAGAGCAATAGCTTAGTCGGCGATATCTCGGTCAATGTGTTGCAGGTCATGTCGAACGGTAACTTAGTGATCCGCGGTGAAAAATGGCTGACATTAAATACCGGTAAAGAATATATCCGTTTAACGGGGGTTATTCGGCCACAAGATGTCGATGTGAATAACACGGTAGAGTCGACCAAGATTGCCAATGCACGTATCGAATACAGCGGCACGGGTGCACATCATGGCGGGCAATCACCAGGCTGGTTAACCCAGTTTTTTAATGGTCCATTCTGGCCATTCTAGGAGCAGTATATGCGGTTTCTGATCATGCTCGGCTTATTATCTACGCTAGTTTGTAGCAATCTTGTTCAGGCTGCGCGTATTAAAGATGTCACCGATATTGAAGGGGTGCGTAGTAACCAATTGGTTGGTTATGGGTTGGTGGTCGGCTTACCCGGTACTGGCGAGCAAAGCCCTTTTACCGAACAAAGCTTCCGCACCATGCTGGCTAATTTTGGGATTAACCTACCAGCGGGTTCGCGCACACAAATAAAAAATGTGGCAGCAGTGGCCATTCATGCCGAGTTACCGGCGTTTGCCAAGCCCGGGCAAACTATTGATATTACGGTATCATCCGTAGGTAGCGCGAAAAGTTTGCGTGGCGGTACTTTATTACAAACCTTTTTAACCGGCTTAGATGGCAATGTTTACGCAGTAGCGCAGGGCAGTTTAATTGTCAGTGGCTTAGGTGCTGAAGGTTTAGATGGTTCGCGTATTTTAGTGAACACACCCACCGTGGGCCGCATTCCAAACGGTGCTGTAGTAGAGCGTGAAGTAGAGTCTCCTTTTGCTAAAGGCGATTTTATTACGTTTAACTTAAAGCGCCCAGACTTTACTACTGCAAAAAGATTGGCTGAAGTAATTAATGGTTTTATGGGCCCAGAAACTGCCTTTTCATTAGATGCCTCTTCGGTACAGGTTAGAGCGCCGCGCGATATTAGCCAGCGCGTAAGTTACTTGTCGGTATTAGAAAACTTGACCTTTCAACCTGCAGATCAATCTGCCAAAATTATTATCAATTCTCGTACTGGCACCATCGTCATTGGTAAAGATGTGCGTTTGTTCCCTGCTGCTGTTACTCATGGTGGCTTAACGGTTACCATCGCTGAAAACCCACAGGTGGTTCAACCTAATGCGTTAGCCGGTGGTGAAACGGCCGTGGTACAAAACAGCATTATTGATGTGAACCCAGAAAACTCCAGAATGTTTAAATTTGACCCTGGTGTCACACTTGATGATTTGGTGCGCACAGTGAATGCAGTTGGCGCGGCGCCAGGTGATTTAATGGCCATTTTAGAAGCGTTAAAAGAGGCTGGCGCCATTCATGGTGAGTTGGTGGTGATCTAAATGGATACGGGTAAACTGCAACATTCTTATCATGATTTAAGCAGCCTGCAGCAAATTCGCAGTGCGGCAAAAGATGATAGCAAAGGTGCGCTGCGCCAAGCGGCTGAGCAGTTTGAAGGGATCTTTTTTAATATGCTGCTAAAAAGTATGCGTCAAGCGAATAAGGCGTTTGAAGCAGAAGGTTTAATGAATAGCCAAACTACAGAGTTTTATCGTGATATGCATGATAACCAAATGGCATCTGATTTAGCGCAAAAAGGTGCCTTGGGTTTAGCCGATTTGTTAGTACAGCAGTTAGACCCACAAGCCGTCAGCCAGCATAAACACACAGCTTCCGCGTTGCGTTTACCTGGTGATACGCGTGCTGATGAGTTAAATATGCCACAAGTGCAACTGTTTAAAGATGCACCGGAACTGGGGTTATTAAAAGCCCAATCTATGCAGCAGTTAGCGCAAGTGGAAATGGCTCAGCCGGGGCGGCGCGAATTATCACAACTGAGCCCATTATTAGACAAACTGCAACAACAACGTGCACAAAAGCAAGAACAAGCTCAAGCCGCGGCAATTGCTGGTAGTAGCAATACCAGCAATGTTGAGCCACAAACCGTAATAGGCGCGTCAGCGCTTCGCAATGATTCACCGGTGGAGTTTATTCGTAGCTTACTGCCCGCAGCACGCAAAGCTGCCGGTGCTTTAGGGTTAGATCCGTTAGCGCTAATTGCCCAAGCCGCACTTGAAACAGGTTGGGGTAAACGCGTTATTAAAACCGCGAGTGGTGACAATAGTTATAATTTATTTGGTATTAAAGCCAGTCGTAATTGGCAAGGTGAGACCGCCGTTGTTGATACGCTGGAATACCGACAAGGTGTGGCACGAAAAGAGCAAGCCAAGTTCCGGGCGTATGATTCTGCCGAACATAGCTTAGAAGATTATGCGGGTTTTATTGCTAATAGCCTGCGCTATCAGCAAGCGGTGGCTGCAGCGCCTGAACCCGCAGCCTACTTTAGTGAATTACAAGCAGCAGGGTATGCCACCGATCCTAATTATGCCCAAAAAATTATGGCGGTATTTAAAAGTACAGCCTTTGAGCAAGTCAGAGCAGAATTAAATAACGCTCAAGATTTTCAAACAACAGCCGAAGAATAGCCTATACCCGTGATCGGGTGCGTGGAGCGATAAATGAGCTTACTTAACATTGGTAGAACAGCGGTATTATCCAGCAACACCTTGCTAAATACCACCGGTAACAATATTGCCAATATCAATACGCCTGGCTATGTGCGGCAACGCACGGAATTTGTGTCGCAGCAATTTGGTTTAGGTGTTGGTCAAGGCACGACTGAAAGGTTAGTAAGTGAGTTTAGTCAGAAGCAACTACGACGTGACACGACCAGTGCCGCTTATAGCTCACAGTATTTATCGGAAGCGAGTCGAGTTGATGCGTTGTTTTCTAATGCCGCCAACAGTATATCAACGGGCATGAACAATTTGTTTCAACAAATTCAAACAGCTAACAATGACCCCACCCAGTTATCAAATCGACAGTTAGTGTTGGGTACCAGTCAATCGCTTATTGATCAGTTTAGCAATATGTCCACGCTTCTTTCAGATCAAGAACAATTCTTAAATCAGCAACTAGATGTGTATGTAAAAGACGTAAATGACTTTGTGAGTCAGATTGCGGCTTATAATGTTGAAATTGTCAATTATGGTTCTAGTGCCGGTAGACCGGTTCCTCTAGATTTACTCGATAAGCGTGACGCGGCCATATTAAAGTTAGCCGAATTTGTCGATATCCAAACAGTGGATGCTAAATCAGGTGAAAAACTGGTGTTTATGGGTACGGGGCAGTCGCTCGTGGTTGAACGTGGTCAGTTTAATTTACTTTCCATGCGAGGTGACCCCGATCCTAATGATCGTGAAATCTTGCTCACCTTACGTGAAAATGCTGATGCAAAAGTGGCACTGAGTGCCCAAGGTATTGGCGGTAAAATGGGCGCATTGACGGATTATCGGTTGCAGGTTTTAAACCCAACGCAACAACAACTTGGCCAATTAGGGTTAACACTGGCCGACAGTATGAACCAGCAGAATAAATTGGGTTTAACTCTTAACGGCACAATTGGCCAGAATTTATTTACTTTACCAAGCTCAAAAGGTTTAGCGTTTAAAAGCAATAGCGCTAACAGTAGTGTTATTGTAGAAATTGAACCCGGCAAAGCCAACCAACTGCCCCCGAATAATTTCCTTGTGAAGATAGTTGACGCTACTACCGCCACTGTAACGGCGTTAGACGAGATGGGACAGCCTTATCTAGACAGCAATGGCCAACCTGATCTAACGAAAGTGAAAACTTTAACCAGTGCTACGGGTTTTCCCTCAGTAACCCCCTTTACCGCAGATGATGCTAATGGTGATTTATTTGGTTTAAAGTTAACTATTAGTGGTGTTGCAGGTGATGAATTTATCTTAAAACCATTAAGTTCTGCGGCGCGTGAACTCCAAATGGCAACATCAAGAGCAGAAGATGTAGCACTTTCTGGACCAATACGTGGCGAGTACCTTATCAGTAACTTAGGAAATGGTCGAGTTGAAGGCGTGACGGTTTTCAATACCAATCCAGCAGACTCTGCTTTTTTGAGCAATGGCCTTCGGGATGGGCCTTATACTGTAACGTATCAAGGGTTTAATAGTGTTGCTGGTGAGCATATATTTGAGATTGCAGATAATACAGGCGTTATTGGTGAAAGCCGGTTTACTACAAATAATTTCAACAATATGTTTGAGAACAGTACTTCAGTACCAAATCTAAAAGAGCAACTAGGGTTTGACTTTAGTCTTACGGGCATTCCCAAACCCGGTGATATCTTTACTTTAGATTTTAATACCAACGGGTACAATGATAACCGTAATGGTTTAGCCATGTCAGCTTTACAAAATGAATCTTTGGTGCGGCGCAGCCCTGATCAACAGAGTAGTGCGGTGAACTTGTACAGTTTTAACCAAAGTTATGGGATCATGGTGGGCAACATTGGTGAACGTACACGCCAAGCCCGCACTGCCGATGAAGCCAATACTGCTATTTTAGAGCAAACAACCCTTTGGTATGAGTCATTATCCGGTGTAAATTTAGATGAAGAAGCAGCCGATTTAATTCGTTTTCAGCAAAGCTATGCGGCAGCGGCTAAAATTATAGCCACTTCGCAAGAAATTTTTGACACTTTGTTACAGTCAGTGAGGTAAGTCATGCGTTTAACTTTTAATATGCAGTTTACACAAAGCTTGAATGGCATTCTTAACGCACAGCAACGTATGTCAAAAGCAGAAACGCAGTTGAGCAAACAAACACGTATTCTGTCTCCCGCCGACGACCCAGCAGGCGCGGCTAAGGTGTTAAGCCTGGATCAAAGTAAAGCGCAGATTGAACAATTTCAAACCAACAGTATTTTGTTGAAAAACAACTTAGCACTGCAAGAAACGGTGCTTACCAGCATGAGAGAATCTTATGATCGTGTTTCTACGCTGGCGCAAGCCAGTGGTAATGGAACCTACACAATTGAACAACGTAAAGCCATCGCGTTTGAATTAAAAAATATTCAAACCGAGTTGTTTGATTTAATGAACACGCGTAGTTCAGAGGGCAGTTTTATTTTTGCTGGCTATCAAGATAAGACGGCTGCTTATGAATTCACGTCTGATGGTAAATATCAATTCAAGGGAGATGATGGTACGCGTAATTTGCAAGTTTCACAGTCAATCACCCTGCCAAGTAATGATAGTGGTAAAGCTATATTTGATAGCGTATTTGAACGTTTTAAACCACAAGTCACTAGTGCCCCAACTGGAGCATCTATAGATGTTGTAGATCAAACTGCGTTTGATAGTTTTTATTTAAGTAATTTTGATAATCTTACCGCAGCAAACAATCAGTATCAGCTGGATATTGATGCCACGGGTAACTATCAATTTTTACGTAATGGCAGCCCATTAAGCCCGGCTGTTACTGGTGCATATACCCCAGGTTCAGCTATTGTATTTAATGGTGCGAAATTTACATTTGATACGGCAACAACGCTACCAGCCCAAGTAGATTTTGAACTTTCTAGTCCTCAACAAACTAATATTCTAAATACACTACAAAAGTATATAGAGATTTTAAGTAATCCAATAGCAACGGATGCAGAACTCAATACTGGACTCGCTGACATTCTGCAGCAAACCACGGTTACCGCGAATAACGTTGATAGTGTTTTAGCTAATCTAGGTGGCCGATTAAATGTGGTCGACAGTGTGTTTAATACCAACGAGGATTTATTAATTAATAACCAGCAGTATAAGGCAGATATCTCCGAAGTGGATCTTGCCGCAGCGCTTACTGAAATTAAACGTCAAGAAGTGGCGTTACAAGCGGCATCACAGACTTTTTCTAAAGTTAATGCCACAACGTTATTTGATTATATTCGCTAAAAACCAGAGCAGGCAGCAATGCCTGCTCCAAAGCCATTGATTAATATTGATTTAAAATCCTCAAAAAAATTCTAAAGTTTCCTCGCACTGCGCCGATACATATTTAACACGGCAAGAAACAGGCAATACGCAGTTCAAATTGCCTTAAACAGTTAAAAAGCGAGGAATACATCATGGCTTTATTCGTAAACACCAATACTTCATCACTGAACGCACAGCGTCAGATGCAATCTTCAGGCAACGCTTTAGATACTGCATTCAAACGTTTATCTTCAGGTTTCCGGATTAACAGCGCAGCCGATGATGCGGCTGGCTTACAGATTTCTAACCGTTTAACTAGTCAGATTAATGGCTTGGATCAAGCATCACGAAATGCTAATGATGGTATCTCATTAGCCCAGGTTGCTGAAGGCGCAATGGATGAAATTACAAATTCACTGCAACGCATTAGAACTTTAGCGATTCAATCGCAAAACGGTATCAATGCAACAGCTGACCGCGGTGCTTTACAAAAAGAAATTTCAGCATTGAAAGTTGAAATTAGTCGGATTGCTGCCACAACTCGGTTCGGTGATCAATTACTACTAGATGGTACAGGTAATAAAGCATTCAACTTTTTAGTTGGCGCTAAAGGAACCACAAACGAATATATTTCTGTAAGTTTGTCTAGAACGAGTGGTTGGGGTTCAGTTGGTTTAGGTGTGAATACCGCCACGGTGGCTACATCAGCTAATGCGGGATCGGCAATTGCTGCTGTAGATTTAGCAATAGCGGCTGTGGATGGCAAACGCGCTGACTTAGGTGCTGTGCAAAACCGGTTTCAAGCAACGATTCGTAACTTAACGAACGTTTCTGAAAATGTATCTGGCGCACGTGCTCGGATCCGTGACACCGATTTTGCCAAAGAGACCGCTGAGCTGACGCGGGCACAGATTTTACAACAAACCAGTCAGACGGTTTTAGCTCAAGCAAACCAACGTCCACAGGGTGCACTTAGTTTATTACAAGGTTAATAGCGTAACGCGCTGAAGCATCGAGATTATTGCAGTAATCTTGCTTCTTGCCGGAAAAGCTTCAGTGGAGTGACTCGCTTATTATAAAGCCGCCATATGGCGGCTTTATCCTTCCTAAACGCCGCAGTATTATTCTTATAAATAATTTAAAAAAAACCTAAAGTAAATTTAAAGCCCGCCGATACAAAGTTAAGCCAAGTTGCAGCTTGGCTCAGCTAAACGGATTATCCGTACTTTAAACTACAGTCAAAGGCGATATATGCCGATGACTAAGGAGTGACTCATGGCTTTATTTGTCAATACTAACACCTCATCGCTGAATGCTCAGCGTCAGTTGATGAACTCAGGCGGCGCCTTGGATACCGCGTTTAAGCGTTTATCTTCTGGTTTCCGGATTAACAGTGCGTCTGATGATGCGGCTGGTTTGCAGATTTCTAACCGATTGACCAGCCAGATTAATGGTTTGGATCAAGGCGCTCGAAATGCCAACGATGGTATCTCTTTAGCGCAAGTTGCTGAAGGTGCGATGGAAGAGATTACTACTTCATTGCAACGGATGCGTACACTGGCTGTTCAATCTCAAAATGGTATTAATGCCACTGCCGATAGAGCTGCACTGCAAAAAGAAGTGTCAGCACTAAAAGTAGAAATCAGCCGTATTGCCAGTACTACACGTTTTGGTGACCGTATTTTGTTGAGCGGCGGCGGTTCGTTTAACTTTTTAGTTGGTGCTAAAGGCACTACTAATGAATACATTTCGGTAAGTTTAAACCGGACCGGTGGTTGGGGTGCGGCAGGGTTATCGATAGCGGGTACAACAGTCGCTACGTCTGCGAACGCAGGTAGCGCGATCATTGCAATCGATAAAGCGATAGCGTCAGTTGACGGAAAACGTGCAGATTTGGGTGCGGTTCAAAACCGTTTCCAAGCAACAATTCGTAACTTAACTAACGTTTCTGAAAACGTGTCAGGTGCGCGTGCACGGATCCGTGATACCGATTTCGCCAAAGAAACAGCGGAATTGACTCGGGCGCAGATTCTGCAACAAACAAGCCAAACCGTGCTTGCTCAGGCGAATCAGCGTCCACAAGCCGCGTTGTCGTTATTAGGATAATAACGTCTTAAGTGCTCAGATGAAGGCAAGCGCCTTCATCTAGCCTTATCCGTTGAGGTGATATTATGAATACAGTCACAAATGCTGCAGTATCCATTACTAACAAAACCGATTTTAATAGTAAAGCTGCCAATGCCGAGCAGCTTAGGCCTTTGGCTAAGCAAGAAACTGCTGTAGATGCTAAAGTTAATGCAGTTCTCCCAAGTGCTGCAGAGGTCGAAAATGCACTTAGTATTGTAAACAAAGCAGCAATATTTGAACAGCGTTCATTGAGTTTTATGGTGGATGAAGCTTCAGGTAGATCTATAATCAAGGTTATGGACAGAAGTAATGACCAGCTAATCAGACAAATTCCTTCTGAGGAGTTGATAAAGGTTGCTCAGGACATAAAAAAACTTCAGGAAGAAATGGGACAGTCATTGGGTGTATTGGTTGATAAGCAGGTATAGTATCATCAGAGTGAAAACGTTAAAGCATAGGGGGCGTTTATGTCATCAATAAACTTTTTGGGTGCAGCTTCAGGTTTACCGCTTGACGAATTAGTGTCAAGTTTCGTAAACGCCGAGCGCCAAACCAAGTTTTCACGAATTGAAAAAACAACTTCTACGCTTAACGCTTCACTTTCTGGTGTTGGTCAGCTCAAATCCGCTTTATCAGGTTTCTTGGATGCGGCAAAAAAACTTACAAGTGACAGTTTAAAAGCCAGAACAGTTAGTATTACTCAGCCAGAAGCGGACAAAACGTTTATTGAGGCAACGGCAAAAAACACCGCTGCGGCTTCAAGCTTCGAAATTAAAGTGAATCAGTTAGCCAAAGGGAGTCGTTTGGAAACGACTGACGGTTCTTTTGCCGATGCCAGTGCGGTTATATCTAATACGGCGGGTAATCTTACTTTAACGGCAGACGGCAAATCTTTTACTGTAGAAGTGACAGCTGGAATGACTTTAAACGAACTTCGTTTAAAAATTAATGATTCAGCGGAGAATTTTGGTGTTAACGCTAATATTTTGAATGTTGGCGGTACTACCGGCGCAAAACTCGTATTAAATTCTAATATTACAGGAACAAATAATGACCTGGTTATTAGTAATGACAACGCTGAGCTTGATGCCTTATCTACTATACCCAGTGGTGCTGTGGCGGGGCTGAATTTAACCTCTGCCGCTAGAGATGCACAAATCGAGGTAGATGGTACCGTTTTTAATAGTAGCAGCAATGTATTTACAGATGTTGTGCAGGATATTTCCTTAACAGTCAAAAATGTTACGCCAACCGGCAATAATGCAAAGCTTGATATTGCTACTGATAAAACGGCAGCTGAAACAAATATTAATAGCTTTATTAGCAGTTTCAATGCACTTGTTGCTCAAGTCAATGATTTGACACGTAATCGTATTTTAGGTGCCGATGGCTCTATTACGCTTGAAAGCGGTGCCCTTGCGGGAGACTCCTTACCCAGAAACGTATTAAACCAGCTACGTGGTATTTTAGGTTCGACTGTTCCTGATAGTTCTCAGGGTTTAAATAGCTTATATGCCTTGGGTATTACTCTTAATAAAGATGGTAATTTAGAAATTTCGACCAGTACTGAATTTAATACCGAGACGGGGAAAAATCGGTTTGATAATGCGCTAGACCAAAAATATGATGAAATAGCAAAGCTATTTGGCGGTGAAGCAGGTTTAGTGAGTCAACTTGACTCGTTGTTAAGTGAATACACCAAAACGGGTGGTATTTTATCTAATCGTCAGGATACTTTGCAGTCACAATTAAAAGAAAATACTAAAGCTTCTGAAGCCGCCAGCCGATACATAGCTAGTTATGAAGATTCACTTAGGAAGCGTTACGCTGCACTAGACTCTCTTTTGGGTCAAATGCAACGTCAGCAGGCGAGTGTTACGGCCGCATTGTCTAGCCTTCCTAAGTTTTCATCGAATAGTTCGAGCTAAGGAGTCACTATGAGTTATGGTATTAAAGCTTACAGGTCAGTTGGTGTAAAAGATGATTTAGCTGTGGCTGATCCGCATCGTGTTATTCAATTATTGATGCAAGGTGCTTTAGAAAATATGGCAAAAGCCAAAGGGGCTATTGAGCGAAAGGATTTTGCAGGTAAAGCACAAACGCTTGCCAAGGCAATTGCGATTATTAGTTCTCTTCAAGGTTCACTTGATATGGATGCGGGTGGAGAGTTATCAGATAATTTGTTTTCATTGTATGATTTCATGCTAAATCATTTAACGATTGCTAGTAGAGACCTTGATATTGAGAAAATTGACGATGTCATTTCTTTAATGGTGACGATTAAATCAGCTTGGGATCAAATTTCAGTGGCTGACCGCGAAAAGGGCTATAGTTTGCAAGGACAGCGAGACCAACAAATGGTTGTAGGGATCTGATGTTAAGTCAGCTGCCGCCGGTCAATATTGATCTCATTGTCTCAGAGATAGAAGCATTATTGTCTGCTGAACATTTTGACCCGCAAGAAATCAGTTGTTTGCTTTCAAATTTAGACAGCACTATTGCAGACTTAGCTGTTGCAGCTAAGTCTGACCCTCTGGCGGTAGAGCAGTTACAGACGTTAAATCATTGGTTTGATAAAACAAGACAACATATTCTGTCAGAACACACCAAAGTTGTTACAAATTTGAAAGAACTTCACACAGGTCGAAAAGCCAGCCATAATTACCGCCAGAATACCTAACTGAGTTTTTTGCATGTTAAATTTGATGAGCGATTTTCTTGATGAAGATGCCGATCTTCAATTCATTAATGATCAACAAGCAGCAATTAAACTTAATCGTGAACTGCAAAAAAACTTACTGTTTTTTAAACATTTCAATAATGACATTCATAGTAAAATTAATGCATATTCTGCGCAACGATATTGTGTTTTTTCAACTAAAAATCAGCAGCTTAATATTGTTGAAATTGCCAGCGGTCGTGTTTTATATAGTCAAAATCCAGAAGCAGAGATTAAGGATGAGGTGGCCAGTTTTTGTCAAACGGCTCCAATTGTTAGTTTAACCTCTTCGTTGCAGCCCCAGTCTCATTCAGCTGTGTCTGAAAATGCAGTTATCTTAAGTTTTGGTATTGGTTTGGGTTTGCATCTTTTACCATTAATTAAGCAAGTAAGACCCAGTGTTTTAGTCATTTATGAAGCCGACATGGACTTGTTTATCACTTCATTGCACACCACTGATTGGGCAATGATTTTTGAGACTGCCGTAGCTTTAAATACGCAGATTTCACTTCAACTAGGTAACAGCGGTGCGACGATAACCGCTGATTTACAAGAGTTGCAGCAGTTACTTCCTAATCTCGATAAATGCTACTTATATCGACATTTAGCGCATCCCGTTTCAGATGAAATATTTAATTATTTGATTGCTTTTAGTGGTCAACCAGAGAAATTGTTACGTCAAAGACCACAATTCCTTGGTTATGTTGATGATCACGTTTATATCTCGGAGCGTTTCTCGGGAATTCTGGCTAATCAACAATATAAAGATGCTCCTAAAACTGCTCTATTCGAAAAGAATTTAGTCGCCTTAAAGCAATATTATCCGATTTTATATCATGTGTTTGTTGATTATATACCCAAAGATTGGCGGGTAGTTGACATACAGGGGCAGTTTAATCTCTGGTGTGATACTCGAAAAGGGTTATTTTATGACGATGTGACTGAGCAATCAGCACATATGGTTGAACGTTTTTTGCATAGTCCATTAGACAACCAAGTCATTCTTAATCAAGGCGGCTTGGAAAAAATGAGTAACTACGTTCATTTCAAAGCGGTTAAAAAGTTACAGCCCGTATTTAAAAATTTAAAACCTCGTGTATTTGATGAGAATACGGATGTTGATAATTTAATCGTTTTGGGTGTTGGGTTAGGGCTGCATATTGATATATTGCTATCTAAACGTGAAGTCAAAAATCTGTTTGTATTTGAACCGAATCTTGATTTTTTCTATGCAAGTTTATTCGTGACAGATTGGGCTACACTTTTTACAAAAATTGCAGAGTCTAAACAGCGGATTTATTTTAATATTGGTGGCTCTGGTGAAGAATATTTCCAAGATATCATGGGCCAATACTATCAAACCGGCGCTTACGGTATTGCCAAGAGTCAAATTTTTCCAGCGTTTCTCACTCCAGGTATGCGAAATGCTTTGGAGAAACTTTACTCCCAATTGAAGATTATAGTGGCGATGGGGGAGACCTTTGATCATGTGCGCTTTAGTTTGGCTCATACTTTTCATAGTATGAAAAGTGGTCATTATTTTTTAAAGCAGCAACGACAAAAATTAGGTATGGAAAACTTACAAGATATCCCCATATTTATTGTAGGAAACGGGCCAAGCCTTGATGAAAGTTATACTTACATAAAAGAACATCGTGAAAACATTATTGTTGTAAGCTGTGGTACTGCTTTACGTTCATTATATCGATTAGGAATTACCCCTGATTATCATGCTGAAATTGAACAGAATAGAGCCACTTTTAATTGGATCAGCCAAGTAGAGGATCCTCAGTGGCTTAAGAAAATTGCGCTGTTGTCAGTTAATGGGATTCATCCAGACACAGCGGGTTTATTTAAGGCTGTGTATTTGGCGTATAAAGACGGTGAGTCTTCAACCAATTTTTTCAGATCATATTTAGAGCAGCAAGGTATACATATTAGCGCTTTAAGTCATGCTTACCCTACAGTGTCGAACTTTTCCGTAGATTTTTTTACCAGCTTGGGTTTTAAACATCTCTATCTTTTTGGCATCGATTTAGGGTATTTGAGCGTTGAGCAACATCACTCTAAACACTCAGCTTATTATCATAATGATGGTGCTGGCGTGATGGATGCAGATAAAATTTTTAATGCAGGTATACAAATTAAAGGTAATTTTAGAGATTGTGTGCAAACAAAAGCTGAATTTGATTTTTCTCGCAGCATTTTAGAAATGACGATTGCTAACTTAAATAAAAATACGGCTATTTATAATTGCAGTGATGGTGCTTATATCCAAGGAGCAATGCCATTAAGACCCCAAAATATATTAGTGTCGATAGAACAGTCAGCATCTTTAAAGAACTTCGAAGAACTATTTACATCGTGTTTTTACTCGGCTGAATTACAATTTCACACTGCAGTATTTGCTGATTTGATGCAGCATAGCGGTTTGTCAGGCGTGGTTGATGAAATGCTTATGCTTTTGGTTGATGTAGACAATTACCAGGACGCGAAAAAGCTGATTGATACTCAATGGCAAACTTTTATTGAAGCTTATTATTCTGATAACAAACTGGGTTTTTATTTACTTTGTGGTAGTGTTATCTATATGTTGAGTGTTATGACTCGCATCTTGCCAGTTAGCAATGAACCGCTTGAACAGCTCGAAGAACTTAAAGTGTTTAATAACGTGTTAGAAATCTGGCGAGAGTACTTACTGCAAGCCAATCTTGACTTTACTAACGCGCCATTCAAACACTGTGCTGTGGATGTAAGTTTCTTGTTTAATAAAGAGTCATCTATTTCTGAAAATACAAAGGGTTGAGTTTTATCGAAATGCATAATTTTTAGGTTAATAACCCTACAAACTCAAGCGAAATAAACAATGTTGCAGATAAGTGCGCCAAAACTGGCAAAGAGCTAAGTTAGTTTGTGTTTCAGCTTGGCATCGATAAAACCTGCTGCTGACCATTTCAAAATAACGTAGCGAACCATCAAAGAGTGTATAACTGTGATCTAATTTACTCGCTATTGTTGAATTGAGAATTTGGCGTTGCAGTGAGGCAATATATATAGGCGCCGCATTTATATTTTCATCTAAACAACTCAGAAGCTGTTTCACACAATATTGTCCCTTTTCCTTAAATTGTTGAGTCAGTTCTTCAAATTTAATCGTAAGATTAGCCTCTACGAATAATGTCAAAAAATCTTGTTTGAAAGCATTTGTGGTTGACAATGTGCAAGTAATGTTAGGTATGCGAAGTGGGATGCTTGAAGTGATCGCTGCTCCGTCATTACAATTAAACACCTGCTGAGCAGGTGATAATGCAATACGTTCTCCCATTAATTTTCTCGCCATATCAAAGCTGGAAATAGTTAAACATTCTCCTCCAAAATTTGCGTTAATAACGTAAGCAGAACCATGTGTTTGTTCATAATCATATAGTTGAGAACCGTCTTGCTGAAAATAAACAGAATCTCGTGCATGATGAGAATTTTGATTTTTAAAACCGAAATCGACGCCTATTAAATAGAGTTTTTGAACTCCTATACTTAAAAACAAATCAACAGCAAAGTTGGTTACGGTATAGTAAGAATAGTTTAATTGCAGCAAGCTAAAATGAGTGAAATTCGATGTAAACTCTCGATGTACATCTGTGTTTTCAACCGACACTAAGAGATTTTTTTGAAAAACCGCCAGTATTGCTGGGTGTATATCAGCTGGACCGATTAAGGTCAGATGTTTAAGATACGAAGCGGGTAGTTTATTTAGATAAAATAGCGTGTCAGCACCACGCTCTAATTCCATGTGATAATCGGGTGTAAGGCCATTACGATGTAGGGTTATTAATGCCGTACCACAGCTAATCAAAATAAGATTTTTTCGATGCTTTACCACATAATCAATATGTAGGTCTAAACTGGGACCATTACCGACGATGAATATAGGGGCTTGTTCTGAAACTTGTTTATTTGTTAGGTAAGTGGCGTTGGATATATTTTGGTAATAATGGTTTAAACTGGCAAACTGTTTTTCAAAATAATGGCTTTTACCATTACAAGACTGCACTATTTCTAATAACAGGTGATAAGCAGAGAATAGCGTTTTTTCATAATATGGTTGATCGATAAAGATATCTGTTAGCTGGAGTTGTCCACTTTGATACTGAGCTGTAATGCGTTGCTCAACCTCTGCAGTCTGCTGGCAAAAATACAAGTCTCCTTTAAATTGGTACCAGGCTATAGTAAAAAGTGACGCGTAAAGAAAGTCTGTATCTGGCTCTAGAACCAAAAGATACTCTGAATTTTCTAGTGCTTTGCCACAGGCTTCATAGTCAGCACTACCCAGTAAAATCCGCTCAGTAACAAAGTGAGCATTCTGCTCAGACGCAGTTTGTATGGTCAATTGTAATTGTTTAACGTTTTTAAATAACGTTGCAAACGCAGTGTTAAGTAATTTTTCCGGTAAGCTAAAGTCAAACACAACCGGATCTTGTGTTAATGAGGACTGTTTTATTGTGCCTCGATGCGCTTTGTTTGCACTGACTGAGAAGACTTTTCCACATTTATCTTGCATTGCATAATGCTGCTGCCATATTACAAGTTGCCAGTTTTGCCATTGATATGAGTGCAATTTTTGATAAAGCGAAGATTGATTTTTGGCAAGCCATGCAAGGTTTTTTCTAAAACACTCTTGTTCATTATGGCTTAATGATAGTGAAATGGTCCTAGGGTTAACCTGGGAGATGGCACTGGCTAAAAACTGTGGTGTTAGCGCACAATACTTAGAATTGTCACTGTGTTCTTGCTGATATAACTCTGAAGCTAAATGTGGGTAATGCAAATGTTCAAAATAATACACAGGTCCTGCATCAGAGTATGCTTGTTTCATCTCATCTAAATCAGCTTTAACGCTTTTTGCTGATGTTCCCAGTTGCACAAAAAGTTGAATACCCTGTGCTTGGCAGAGGGTTAATACTTCAAACCACGGAGCACTCTGTAACGATAATAATAAAATATCAGGTTCTGGTTCGTAGAAGATGACAAATCTTGGTAGCGTTTTTTGCAACAATGGCAGCAGGTGGTAGCCTAATCCAACACCGATAATCACTAACACTAAGTTGGATTGAGGCAGTGATTTGCTATCTAAAAACTGTGCTACAGCATTGGCTGCTTCGGCTTCTGGGTCTTGTCCGTAAAGCATTGCCCCAGCTGTTTTTAAACACAAGTTCAGAGTCTTGTTCCCGTTTACAACTATTTCATATCGTTGGGGTTTTTGCTTTATTATCTCAGCTAACGATGGAATTTGCCGTGTGATTGCCTGTATGTTTTTTGTGCTTCGCTGAACTATCGCTACAGCTGCGGCGGCTTCGGCTTCTGCTTGGCATTCAGTGTCTAAGTCGACATGATAGTTAATTGATTCAAACATACTGCTCTGCTTATTGTTGTATCATGACGCTAGGTATTTGAGACTCTTCAGCACGACTTAAGCTACCTGGTGTTATGGCCAGTTCAAAATTGAGTAAATGACCGCCAGCCTTAAATGTATCGTCTAACTCACTTAACGAAAAAAATATCCTTGTTAGATGTTGTTGTTTGTAGCGGCGGTTTAATAATAAAGGCACTGCAGCACATAATGCGGGGTTCCAACTTAGTGTAATGGCTCGATGTTGGTCACCAATACTTATTTGACCCGTTGTTGCACCGAAGCTTGCGCTTGAAGAGACCAAGGTAGAAACATTATGAGTATGGTCGCATTCATCTGCCAATGAGAAATGCTCTGGCAAAGCCCCACCTTGCCAAACCTCAAGTGTTGCCGGCTGCTCTAGCTCTGTCATATTGATGGTCATAATCCCCAGACGAATAATAGCGTCATTACGAACAGGGGGATCCAGTTGATAGCTAATACGAAGCTCTTCGGTGGTTTTACTAATTTTGATGATCTTGGTTAAATTAAAATGAGCTAAGTCTAATTTTGCTGTGATGACATGAAAATTTAACTCATCAGTTAACTCAGGATTGACCCATTCTAAATCAGTTATTCTGCGCCGAAGTCCGGGCATTTCAATAATTAAACCACCTGAGTAAAAATCTGCCGCTAGTGCAATCGTATCAAAATAGCCTTGATGTTTGGTTACCAGTAATGGTTTGAATTGCCAGCTTTTGAATGCCAAGCTGTCAATACTCATACCGCGACGAAGGTTAAGTGTTAATTTAATTTGAGACGTCGCTAAGTGCCAATAAATTGCTTCATCATCAATCTTGAGCTCAAGCTTATTTTCAGTATCTGATGCTAAAGTTTGAACTGTTGATGGAGAGGTTACACGGTCAATCGTGGACAGTTTTTGTAAGCAAGATAGCCAACGCTCTTGGGTAATATGTGTGCGAAAATCACTTGCCCACAATTCGCATAGGGTTTGCCATTGATATGAATTAGCGTCATGGCTTAGCTGTTGGTATTGGGAGTGGCATTGTGTATTTAACCATATATTGTCTCTGCCAGCAGCTGCCCAGCGATTAACATTATATTTTGCCTGTTTTTTAACTGGTATAGGCTGATTTAATGAAGAGAGCCTCATGGCATTTTCTGGTTGCAGCTTACTGAGTTTCAACGCGTCTGTTGGGCTAATAAATTCAATTCCAGTTTGTTCTTGTAATTGTTTTAGGATACGTTGCAGTCTAGTCCACTCCCCTTCAGGGTGGGTTTTACCTTCAGTACTGAACCTGCCTGGACGATAATTAAATACTTCAGCATCATTTGCGTAAATAGCTAACGGCAATTCTTCACTTGCCATTCTTTGCTGCACAAAGTTCAGATATTGAACTATCGGAATATCGCCATGAACAGCTCTTTGCAAACGCTGAAATAAGACCGAGTCTGACCAGAGCACAGGGAGTTTAGTTGTGGTTACTCCACAGGCATGCGTCGGCATGTCATGATGTTCATATTTTAGGGCAAGACGAATGTTATCTCTATCCATAATCAGACCGTGATAGCCTACTTGTTGATAGAGTTCAACAAGACTACTTGCAAACGCCATTTCATTCACTAGCACGAGAGTGGGACGATAGTTTAAAAGCGTTTGATAAAGCGCTAAAGCGAGTTTTTGATTCCACAGATTAACTTGAAAAGGAACTAGCGGGCCAATTAATTGGCTCCAACCGCTACCAATCAATTCACAGCGCTGCTGTGCTAACAATGTTTTAAATTTATTAACCCATACCGGATCAAGATGATTGATTTGTTGTAATGTCCATCCTGTCAATTCTATGCCAATGGGGATGTTGCTTTTTTCAATGAGTTCAAGTATTGGCCAGTAACATTGTTGAATCACTTCCGGTCGAGCTGATTCTGCTATTGAGGAAAACGCTAAATTTAGATGAAATAAAAGATAACCACGCTTCATTTTGCCTCCAATAACGTTGAGACGCAGTGACGTAATTTATCACCGTTTGCGCCAGCAAGACGTTTTTGGGCGTTTATCGCTAAACACTGACTCAGTGTTTTTGAACTAATGAGGCGTTGTAGTTGTGTAGTCGCATCAATTTCATTTTTCGCGACTAAGGCTAGCTGCTGTTTACTTATCTCATTAAGCTCTTGTTCGTCCTTGTTTCCGTATGGTGAGAAGACCACGCAGGGAACACCGTAATAGAGCAGTTCATAAAAACTGATGCCATACAGTGTGACTGCAAATGTGACGGTGTTCATGAGTTTGGCAAGGTTAGGCAAGTTACGATGAATATGTATCTCTCGCTGAGTATTTTCGGGCTTTGTAGGTGCGGTTGCAAAAGGTCCTTGCACCCAGTGAAAAGTTAAATTTTCAGGTAACAGTCGATCAAGCGTGATTAACCATTCTTTTCCTAAGTTGGTCGTATCCGCACCGCCTGTTAAAATCAATAATGAATAGGTTTTTTCAACAAGGGTTTCAGCCGATACTTTTAATAAAAATGCATCCCAACCGAATTGACATTTTTCTTGTTGCCAAGCAGATAAAGTGGGATTCACTTGAAAAGAAGGGGTGTATAACATAGTTAAAAGCTCTATATATTCAGCTAGTGCATCAATTGCTATGGTTTTGACTAGCTGAACATGCAGTGCTTTTAACAAAGTTGCGAATGTATCTGGTGTACTGTGATAATGAAAATCAAATATAACTAAACGACAGTTTAAACGAGTAACTTGTTTTAATATTGTTTCAGAAATATTCTGCTCAAAATCGATTTGCTGAACCGTTAAATAGTCTGGGAATGCTTGAGAGATATGCTGATCACTTTGTAATAACAAGTGCATTTCATACCCCAGCGGTTTTAAATGTTGCGCAGCAACACTAATACGGCTTAGATGCCCCAAGCCTATTTTACTGCCAGCATGGCAAGCTAGCAAAATAGTATGATTTTCAAGCTTATGCATGTTTAGATGGTTTTAAAGTTTGTCTGGTCGATACGAGAGGGCGTAAACCATCAGACGGATCGGCTCGCCAAGCACGATCAGCGAGTTCTGATGCTACTGGCTTTTTATCGCCATCGCCGTCAGCTTGCATCGCTTTTTTATAATCAGAAATGACTTGTCCGATTTGCTCAGGTAACCAGCAATGGCCGGTTGCAAACTCTTCTCCTAAGCCGTCGAGATCAAGATGAAATTCAATGGTCTGAACATCATAGTGATGAATGGCTCGCTGCAGCACTCCTGGTTCCACCGTGTGATCTGACCAGCCGACTTGGCAACCGGTTGCTTGTTTAAGCGTATTAATTGCAGCTAAGTTAGCTTGACTATAGGGTGTAGGATAAGCTGATGTGCAATGTAATAGGGTTAAATCAGAACATTTGTTAGCTTTTAGTACAGAAACCGCATGGTTTATTTCATCTATCGTTGCCATACCCGTAGATAAAATCACAGGTTTACCCGTTAACGCGGTAGCAATCAAAAGGTCGTCCCATAAAAGTTCGTAAGAGGCAATTTTATAAAAATCCACATAAGGCTGCAGTTCTTTAACGGCGTCCAGGTAAAATGGCGTGCAACAAAATGCAATTTCTCTTTTACGACAATGATTGGCTAACTCAGGCAGAAACTCTACAGGTAATTCCCATGCTTCTCTTTCTAGTAAGCTTGGTTTAAAAGCGAGTGCTTCAGTTGAGAAAAGTTCACGCAGTTTAAACAATTGAAACTTCACTGCACTACAACCAATGTCAGCAGCGGCATCAATAAATTTAAAACAACGCGCTAAATCTCGGGCGTGATTGCTGGATACTTCGGCAATAAACTGAACCATAATAGCTGCTCCTTTTAGGTGTCCTGTGCAATATCAAAATGAATAGTATTGGCCACCTCAGCGACGATTGCTTTTGCTTCTTCTACATTAGCCGCTACGGTGATAACCCAGCAAAAGCGACAACCGTTATCAATAAAATCGGTGATATAATCACCTGCTTTTCGAGTCAAAATGATCTCAGCAACACCCGGTATAGATCGCGCTTTTTCCAATCCATGAATAGCCTTTATTTTGCCTTTAGGGGGAAATAGACCGCTACAAACTGCTGTTTTATGCACGCTATCCTGAAGCAGTTTTTCATCTAAAGGCCGGTTTAAGGCAAGTTCCATCACGGCTTTAATCGGATTTTTACCACTACTTAAAGGAGTGGTGTACTGGGAATGAAAGCCTCCACTTAAGCGAGCGGTCATTTCTAAGATCATTGGCCCTTGCGCTGTTAAAATCATATCTGCTTTAGCAGGCCCAAAGGTAATTCCAAGCGAGCGTGCTGCGGCATCAACAACGTCATATATCTGCTGTTGTCGAGTCTCATCTAGTACTGATGGATCAACATGTGCTGTCTCAATATGATAGGGATGAAAACCAAATTCACGATCGGCCATGCCGACATGATAATGTTTATTATTCCATATGATAGTTTCAACACTTTGCTCAGTGCCAATTACATATTGTTCAATAATTGCCGTACCTGTTTTAGATGCTTGTTTGGCATTATGCAGGGCCATCGCTAGTTGGCTCACAGAATCAATTTTCATACTGCCACGTGAGGCAGCATTATCAACGGCTTTTACAATCGCGGGGAAACCGATCTTTTCAAGGATCTTTAGTGCTTCTTCTTCACTGGATACTTCTGCACCATAGGGTGTGGGAATACCATCTTCAATCCAACGCTGCTTCATCAATACTTTATTGTTAGAACGTTGCGCAACATCCATTGGTATCCCAGGTAAACCTAGCGCATTGGTCACTGCGGCAACAGTAACGGCAATGTCTGAGCCGGCAAATACCGCTTTTAAGTTTAAACGTTGTTGATTATCTTGAGCAAATTTGACGTGCCCAGCAATGTCTTTTGAATCAATTACCACGGCCTCATCACAAAATGCAAAGCCTTCAGCTTGAGGGTTACGATCGGTTGCAACTACATACAGACCAAGCGATTTTGCTGTTTTAATGGCAGGAATTTGCATAATGCCTGCGCTTATGATGAGAATAGCCTCTTTTTTTTGCATGGTCATAATTATTTCTCTGCTTGCTGATTGGGTTTTATTAGCCACATGGCCAAGGTATCCCCTGAGCCAGTAGATTTGGCAAATCGGTCCATGGCCCCTTTGTTGGGTTGCGAAACCGTACCACTATCATTACCGCTACCAAATCGCGTAAAGCGTTGTAAGGCGAATCCGGCTTGATTTGTTAATTGCACTAGGGTATCAAATGGAAATAGGTGGAGATGTTCAATGGGCATCAAGTAACGCCAATCACTTCCAAATGCTGTTGATAATTCTCCTGTAACGGGAGTTTCTATCAATAGCCAACCGCCTGGAAGAAGAAGTTCATATGCTTTATGCAAATATGCGATGGGGTCCATAACATGTTCAATTAAATGCCACATTGAAATAACATGATATTGTTGTTGATGATCCAAAAATTCTTGATTCTGGCAATTTAGCCCTTTGCTTTTCGCAATATTTATACATTCAGCACTAGCATCTAACCCCATAACATTGGTTGCGCCGGCATCTTGCATCATCTGCAAGAATTGTCCAGTCGCACAGCCAACATCTAAAACTTGCTTGTTGTTGAAATCGGATAATTTTATGCCGAGATCAGCAAACGTTAATTTTTTGTCTCGACAAAAAACTGAGTAACCATCGTCACTTAGATAGATGGAGCCCGCTGATTTTAAACTTTGATAATGAGTATAATATGCGCTTATTTGTTCTGCAGAAGGGTATGGGTGATGCCGCAGTACTCTGCATCGCACACATTTAGCGTAAGAAATGTCATGCTTGATGATGAGATCACTGATATCTGTGGCGCCGCAAATTGCACAAACATTAGTTTGAATGACTGCATTGCTCATGGCCAAATTCCTTAATTAGACTTCAGGTAGTTTAATAACGATTGCTTGGCCTGTTGCGCCAGAGAATGCAGAGTCCAAAGGCGATCTGATGAAACTAGAGTAAAAGACTCGATTTGTTGTTTCAAACGTGAAAAATCACTGTCCTCGGCTAGCCAGGGTGAATAATTAGGTTGATAGAGTAAAGCATCAGGTAAAAACCGGGTTTGCTTAGTGATTTCAGGCGTTACTTTTTTTTGCATACACAACAACCTCTCTACCAATACCAAGTTTTGACAACGCGGAATATAACTCCGAAAGTAATTCGTGCTGTCCATTTTCTAACATATTTTTTTCAAAAGTCATGCGTTTGGTGTGACAAGCGCGGCCAACATCATCATGACCAATGTAGTTATCACCCATTGTTAAGAATAGATCGATTGGAAAGGTTGCTTCTTGATGGACAACTTCAAAACCACAGTGATTTAATAACCTGCTTAATGATGTAAAATTAAAATAATTTAAATGATGTGGTGGTGCTACCCACCATTTGGCATAGTCCAAATGCTGGTTTAAAAGTGTTTGAAAAGGGTTAAAGTCATTGGGTACGATGATGCAAAGCAGGCCATCTTTGTTCAGTTGTTGATGAACTAAGGTCAAAAATGCGGCGGGATCGGGGATGTGCTCGAGCACTAAACTCATGTTGATTGCATCAACTTTGCCAAAAGTATCTGCCGTAGCAGGTGAAAAGAAGCCATTGAAAACGTCTAATCCAAGTTGTTTGCTAAAAGTTGCTGCTTGAACAGACGGTTCAATACCAAAGACTTGCCAATTAAGCTCTTTGCCTTTTAATAAAAAATATCCAGGCCCTGAACCAATATCTAATATCGTTCGCTGTGAAGAAGACAAATGTTGAGACAAGATCCGATAGCGTTGTTCATAAACAAGATTCCACCATGGAAGGTCTTGTTGATATCGACTTAGATAAAGTGGTTTTTCCTGATCGTAATAATCATGTTGGTAAACATCGATTAACTCTTCAGGTGAAGGTAACGGCACCACATGCTTGAAACCACAGTTGCTGCAATCAATAAGATCAAAACCGTTATGGTTACAAACGAGGGTACCGTGATGGCTTTTCCAATGTATGATTTTTGGTTCGGAAGTCATAGCAGTCTTCCTCCCGAGGCGGCATCCCTTTTTAGTGCTTTAAAAAGCCATTCGGCTCTATCCCAATCTTCTTCTGTATCGATATCCTGCACTTGCATTCTGGGCAGTTTATAGGCTAAAGCGTCTGATGAAAAAGCAGATATTTGCTCTTGTACTGCAGTAAAACTTGACCAATAAAACTGACCAGCATCATGAAATGCCGGTTCTAGATCTTGAGAACGACTCGAATAATACTCAGGCTGAAACATGGTAACAGAGTCATCAGCAAGAATTTTAATAGCGCGCTGAATGGGAAATGCATATGAAGTGACACTAAAAATAATTTGTTTGCTACTTCGCTTTAGTAGTTGCAAACTTTTGGCTAAATCGGCTGCCTGTACAAAGGGGGCGGTGGCATATAAAGTGCAAATATAGGTAGGATGCCCTAAGTGCTGTGCTACCCATTCTGTTGCATGTTTAACAACAGCGCCAGTACCCGTAAAATCATCAGCTAAGGTGTCAGGTCTAACAAAGGGAACTTCTGCACCATACTGTTTTGCTATAGCGGCAATTTCGGCATCATCGGTGGAAACGATAATATGTTGGAAAACACCCGAGCTCTTCGCTGCTTCAATAGACCACGCTATCATAGGCTTACCACAAAAATGTTTAATATTTTTTCGTGGTATGCGTTTACTGCCTCCGCGTGCGGGGATAATAGCGATATTCATATGGCTTTCCATATCTAAACAAATAGGATCATAATTATTTATGCAATCTGCGTTGATGCATAAATAAGCTCTTGTATTATGTAAAACTGCTGCTCAGTTGTTAATTCGGGAAACAATGGCAAGGTAATCGCTTGTTGATAATAGTGTTCGGCTTGTTCGCAATAACCTCTTTGAAAGCCCATCTTTTTATAAAACGGCTGGAGATAAATCGGAATATAGTGCACATGGCCGACAATACCTTTCTTGCGTAAATGTTCCACACAGGCTTTATGTTTATCGGGAGTTATTCCTGATAGTTTAACGATATACAGATGATAACTGCTATAACAAGCAGCCTGCACTTGCAAAGGGATAATACTTGGGTGTGCATGCAGTAGTTGATTATATTGCAAAGCTAATGTGTTACGTGCAGTGATAAATTGCGTTAATTTTTTAAATTGGCTTAGACCTAAAGCGGCTTGGATATCGGTCATCCGATAGTTAAACCCTAACAGCAGTTGTTGATAATACCAGGGGCCGTGACTTTCTTCCGTGAACTCTTCACTTTCTGAAGTAATCCCATGACTGCGCAACATTTGCATTTTACGCGCTAAATCGCTCTGATTCGTTAACGCCATGCCACCTTCACCAGAAGTAATAATTTTTACCGGGTGAAAACTAAAAATACAGATGTCAGAATACTGACAACTGCCCACTGGTCTATCTTGATATTGAGCGCCAATAGCATGCGATGCATCTTCGATAACCTTAAAACCGTATTTCGAAGCCAATATTGCGATTTTTTCCATTTCACAGGATTGACCTGCAAAATGCACCGGGATCACCAGTTTGGGTAGCATGTTGCTTTTATTCGCTTCAACAAGCTTTTCTTCTAACGCGTGAATGCTCATGTTGGCGGTATTAGGGTCGATATCGACAAAGTCGACGGTTGCACCACAATACAATGCACAATTTGCCGAGGCGACAAAGGAAATGGGGGAAGTCCAGACACGATCACCAGGTCCAACGCCAAGAGCTAAACAAGCAATATGCAAAGCTGAAGTAGCGCTGTTTACGGCTACTGCGTGATTCGCCCCACAATATTCACTGATAGCTTGCTCAAAAGCGGGAACTTGTGGCCCTTGAGTTAGCCAGGTTGAGTGTAATACTGTTGTGACTGCCGCGATATCTTCGGCATCGAGTTGTTGCTTACCATAAGGGATCATAGAGCCGCTTCCAAATTAAATTGTGCAATTTGGGCAACGGATAAAAAATCTGGGTTAGTGTCAGAAACATACTCAAAGCCATCTTCAACGGGTTGGCCTTGTTCGTTAAGCCCGTTAGAAGTAAAGTCATTACTGCGATTAAAAAACTTAATTGCAGGCGCAATCACAAAATGGTCTGAAAACTCGTAAGTATGATAGGACATGTCACCCGGACACATCATTTCATGTAACTTTTCACCAGGGCGAATGCCGACAATTTTAATGGGTAAATCAGGGGCCATAGCTTTGGCTAAATCAGTAATGCGGATAGAGGGTATTTTGGGTACGAAGATCTCACCGCCCAGCATCCGTTCAAAGTTCTTCAATACAAAATCTACGCCTTGCTGCAAACTAATCCAAAAGCGTGTCATATCTTGATGGGTAACCGGCAGATGGTCGCTGCCGTTATCAATCAGTTGTTGAAAGAAAGGAACAACTGAACCACGAGAACCTACAACATTACCGTAGCGCACAACAGAGAAACGGGGGCGACTTCCTCCCACCATATTATTTGCGGCGACGAATAATTTGTCAGAAGCGAGTTTGGTGGCACCATATAAATTAACTGGGTTAGCGGCTTTATCAGTGGAGAGGGCAATGACTTTTTCAACATTACAGTCGATTGCGGCATTAATCACATTTTCTGCACCATTGATATTAGTTCTGATACATTCAGTAGGGTTATATTCTGCTGCGGGAACTTGCTTCAGTGCAGCGGCATGTATAACGTAATCAACACCATGCATCGCTCTAACTAAACGGTCACCATCCCTGACATCACCAATAAAATAACGCATGCAGCTTTGGTTAAATCTTTGCTGCATCTCATATTGTTTCAGTTCATCGCGTGAATAAATGATGATTTTTTTTGGTTTAAAGCGGTCAATAAGCGTTTGGGTATATTTATGCCCGAAAGAGCCGGTACCGCCAGTGATTAGGATCGTTTTACCATCAAACATTGTCTGCCCACCCATTTTTCTCGTTATTTACGGTAAAGCATAAGACATGCCATTTGTAATTACTCTAAAGCAAAAATATAAAAAGTCTTGTAAAAACAGCAGGTCAGTTAAATTAGTTTAACCCGTTTCTGAGCAGATGCAAGTTAATCGCTGCAGTTGTATTTTAAGTAGGGCCTTAAGATGTTTCTGCAAGTATTTTGACAGTGTCACTCATTTGAGTTAACACCACTTTAGGGCTAAACTTAATTAAGATTTGATAACGAGGCATGCTGATGAAAATTACAACGCCAAGCAATAACATCTTAAATAATGTGTTACAGCAACAACAGAAATTAGCCCAGCAAGAAGCCAGTGGTAAGCGTATTACCAGCGCTGCCGATGATGCGGCGGGGTTGCAAATCAGTAATCGGTTGAACAGCGCGATAAACGGTCAGCAGCAAGGGCAGCGAAATATTGCCGATGGTGTTGCTTTTGCGCGGGTTTATGAGCAAGCGGTGCAAGGAGTTAGCGATAACGTGAATGAAATTGAGCGGTTGGCAATTGCAGCCGGTAATGGCATTTACAGCGATGCTGACAAACAAGCGCTGCAAAGCGAAGCGAACGGTTATTTGGCTAATATCCAACAAGGTTTAACCACGGAGTTTGCCGGTAAGAAACTTTTTGAGGATACGGCGCTTAGCTTTAATGCTGGCAATAGCAATCTACAATTACAAACCCAAGACTTAGGCGCAGCGCTGAACAGTCAAAACTTGTTCAGTATTGATTTAACTCAGCCACAAACGCTGACAACCGTGCGCGCTGTGGCAGAGCAGTTAAATGCGTTGCAAACTGAGGTCGGGGCTAGCATTAATGCCTTTGATAGTGCTTCTCGTGCGGTATCAGGTCAGCAAGTTGCCACCTCTGAAGCGCGTTCACGTATTGCTGATCTTGATTATGCCAAAGCTAGCAGTGAGCGGGCGGCGAATAATATTTTATTGCAAAGCTCGGTGAATGTGGCCATGCAAGCGCGCGTGAGTTCAGAGCAGGCGCTGTCGCTGTTAAGTTAAACAGGATGATGCTTCATTTTACTAAACGCTAATTTTTTGACGCCCTGTCAAAAAATTAGCGTTTTACCTTGCAAGGCTGCACACAGCTTGTACAATAAAGTCAATTATACTTATAAACTGTGCGCTTATGTCTGATAACCCTCATCTTTATCTGGTTGATTTACAACTAAATCGCTGTGAGCGTTTGTCTACCGTCTGCAGTTTTATTGGTGAAGCTCATCAGCTTGTTAGCCCTGATGATTTAGCCAATACCCTACAACATCATCCGGCTTCGGTGGTTGTGTTAGGGGCGACCGATCAATTAGATGCCAGTGCGATTATTCGGCAATTTCCGGCAAGTGCGTTTTTAGTTATAGGTGACAGCCAAAGTTATTTATTAGAGCAGGCCAACGTGATTGGCGTGTTAAGTGAGCCTTTTTCCTATAATAGCTTAACGCAGCTTTTGCGCGATGCGCAGCAGTACCATCGCTTATTACCCACCCACAAACAGCAAGATAATCAAGTGCGCTTCGATGGCATGGTCGGGCAAACACCGGCCATGCAAAAAATTCGTTTTTTGATCCAGCAAGTAGCCAAAACTGAAGCGAATGTGCTGGTATTAGGGCCTTCAGGTACCGGTAAAGAAGTGGTCGCTCGGAATATTCATTTATTATCGAACCGCGCCAATGGGCCTTTTGTGCCAATTAATTGCGGGGCAATTCCGGCTGAATTGTTAGAAAGTGAGTTATTTGGTCATGAAAAAGGCGCCTTTACTGGGGCTATTTCTACCCGCAAAGGCCGTTTTGAGTTAGCACAAGGCGGCACCTTATTTTTAGATGAAATTGGTGATATGCCACAGCCCATGCAAGTGAAATTGCTGCGGGTGTTGCAAGAGCGGATTTTTGAGCGCGTAGGTGGCAGCCAAACCCTGAAAGCCGATGTGAGAATTATTGCGGCAACCCATCGCGATTTAGAAGTGATGATCACAGACGGCGGTTTTCGGGAAGATTTATATTACCGTTTAAATGTGTTTCCTATCGATACGCCTGCGCTGTGCGATCGTGCAGACGATTTACCGATTTTAATTACTGAATTACTTAACCGCCAATATGCCGCACATCAAGCAAAAGTGAAGTTTACTGAACGCGCACTCGACAGTTTGAAGTTACACAGTTGGCCAGGTAATGTGCGCGAGTTGGCTAATTTGCTCGAACGTATGGTGATTATGTATCCGGATCAGATCGTCGATGTGGCTGAGCTACCGAAAAAATATCAGCACCTAGATGTTGAATCTTATCAGCCGGTGTATCCAGAAGCGTTACAAGAGCGTGATCTGTTAAATGCGTTATTTCAAAGCGATGACAGCAGCGACAGTGAGGAGGCCGCCGGTTTTGAGACAGTTGCGACATTTACCTCTGTTATCACTCAAGATACCTTGCCGGAAGAAGGCTTAGATTTAAAAGAGTTTCTCGCTGAATTAGAAATTCGTTTTATTTCCCAAGCACTAGAGCGCCACGATTTTGTAGTGGCACGGGCAGCCGATATTTTAGGTTTGCGCCGCACCACCTTGGTTGAAAAAATGCGTAAATATAATCTAGGTAAAGAAGAGTAACTCTGTAGCACTTTGAGCCTGCTGTCAGATTGTTGACGCATAAAGCTGTTTAAACTCAATGATTTAATCATGGCACATTCTCTGCATTGCTCCTGTTAAGATCCGCCAACTGCTTCGCCGTTGGCCCTTAGCAGCAGGAGCCACTCTATGTCAGTATTAACCGCAACCAGCCACTTGAATGAAGTATCAAGTGCGACTGTGCATCCTTTGATCGCGCCAGCAAAAAGCAGTGCGCGCTCGCAAGAGCAGCGGTTAAAACACATTCTGCAATGCTTACCCTCTGGCGTGGTGTTGCTTGATGGTTGGGGGCGCGTGATTGAAGTGAATCATGTCGCGGTAGAGATGCTTGGCGAGCCTTTGCTCGGTGAATCATGGCTTAATGTGATTAACCGCTGCTTTCGACCTCGCAGTGATGATGGCCTAGAAGTGTCATTAACGGATGGCCGGCGCGTAAAACTGCAAATCAGTGCTTTAACGCCAGACTCTGGGCAGCTTATTGTGTTGACCGATCTCACCGAAACGCGTGAGCTGCAAAATCGTTTAAGTCATCTGCAGCGTTTATCCACACTGGGTAAAATGATGGCGACGCTCGCGCATCAAATTCGCACCCCTTTATCTTCTGCCATGCTGTATGCAGAGAATTTACGTAGCCCAAAACTGCCTAATCAATCACGTGAACAATTCCAAGATAAGTTACTGGCGCGCTTGCACGATTTAGAGCAGCAGGTGAACGATATGCTGTTATTTGCGCGCTCAGGTACGGCACAAGCCGTGGCTAGCATAACATTACAGAAATTGATGGACGAGCTGGAATTGCGCAGTGAAGCTTTGCTTAGCCATCATCATGCCACTCTTAAGATCAGTTTAACATCACCGCAATTATCCTTACTAGGCAATAAAAACAGCTTGGTAGAAGCCTTATTAAACTTATTGCATAACAGCTTACAAGCCGCAGGCGATAACGCGCAATTGTGCTTAGCGCAGCAAATCGGCAAGGCAGGGCAGTTAACTTGGCAATTTAGTGATAATGGCCCGGGTATTCCCCCAGCCGTGCAAGCGCAGATGTTTGAGCCGTTTTATAGCAATAAAGCCGGTGGCAGTGGTTTAGGTTTAGCGGTGGTGCAAGCGGTGGTGCATAGCCATCAGGGTAGTATTCATTATGTTGATTTAGCAGCAAGGCCAGAGGGCGCGTTAAGTGGCGCCTGTTTTGAGATCAGCTTACCTATTCATCATAGTGCCTCAGCTGCTAAGACTAAGGAGTAATGCCATGTCAGATCTGAAAATATTAATTGTGGAAGATGATGCCGGTTTACGTGAAGCCTTAATCGATACACTGAGTTTGGCCAACTATCAGGTGCTCAGTGCCGCCAGTGCCGAAGAAGCCTTGCTGCTATTAAAAAAACAAAGTGTGCAGCTGGTGATCAGTGACGTGCAAATGGGCTCGGTATCCGGTTTAACCTTGTTAAAAACCTTACGCGAACAATTTCCGCAATTACCCGTACTGATGATGACGGCCTATGCCACTGTGCAAGATGCGGTTGAGGCGATTCGTTTAGGGGCGATTGATTATTTATCGAAACCGTTTTCACCTGAGGTGCTGGTCAGTACGGTAGCGCGTTATGTGGTCGCTGAGCCAACAGACAGCTTTACGCCGATTGCCGCGGCCGAGCAGAGCAAAGCCTTGTTACAATTGGCCGAGCGGGTGGCGCATTCTGAAGCCAGTGTGATGATCTTAGGCCCCAGTGGCTCGGGAAAAGAAGTGCTGGCACGGTATATTCATCAACAATCAGCCCGTGCAGCTGAGCCTTTTATCGCCATTAACTGCGCAGCGATCCCCGAAAATATGTTGGAATCTACCCTATTTGGTTACGAAAAGGGTGCATTTACCGGCGCGGTGGCGGCGTGTCCGGGTAAATTTGAACAAGCACAAGGCGGTACCATCCTGCTGGATGAAATTACTGAAATGCCGATGAATTTGCAGGTTAAACTCTTACGAGTGCTACAAGAGCGCGAAGTAGAGCGGTTGGGCAGTCGTAAGACTATTAAGTTGGATGTACGCATTTTAGCTACCAGTAATCGAGAGCTTGCTCAAGCGGTAGCCGATGGCCTGTTTCGTGAAGATTTGTATTATCGTTTAAATGTCTTTCCGTTAAGTTGGCCTGCATTAGCCCAGCGCCCGGAAGATATTGTGCCATTGGCGGAGCATTTATTGCGCCGGCATTGCCATAAACAACAACGGCCAACCTGCCAGTTGAGTAAAGCGGCTAAGCAGCGTTTAACCCAGCACAGCTGGCCAGGGAATGTGCGCGAGCTCGATAATGTGATCCAACGTGCTTTAATTTTACAAGGCGGAATTGAGATTGCGGCGGCTGATATTTTATTAGAAGTGCCGGGTTCACTGGGGCAAAGTGCCGTGCCACGCGTGCAAGGTCTTAGTGCGACTATGGCAGATACCACTGATTTTAAAACTGAAATTCATGAGCAAGAGCATAAGCTTATTCTCGCCACGCTACAGGCTTGTGCTTTTAAACGCAAAGACGTGGCCGAAAAACTCGGTATCAGTGATCGCACCTTGCGTTACAAATTAGCGCGGATGCGCGAGTCAGGTATTGATATTCCGGCTTAAGCTAGCCTCATACGTCATTTCACTACAAAGCCTTACGCTGCTTGGCAACGAATGCCGATGCTGCGTAAGGCTATCTTGTTATAACCCCTGTTTTCACTGTGTTTGGCGAGTTGGCACAACTTCTGCTTAGTCTGTTATATCCTCGTAAATAACAAAATTTTGACAGGCAGCATTATGGAAATTAAAGGTCAGGCGTTATATGCCCAAATGCAAAGCATGGCAACCCAAGCACGTGCTTTGCCCTTCGAAGCCGATCCAAGCATGGCGGTGCAGCCGACAAACAGCAGCCAGTCAGATTTTTCTACCTTGTTTAAAAACGCGCTAGGCAGTGTTAATGAAATACAGCAACAAGCTGGTGCAATGCGAAATGCCGTTGAATTGGGCGATCCAAAGGTGTCATTGGCGCAAGCCATGATTGCATCACAAAAATCCTCTTTGGCTTTCGAAGCGACCGTGCAAGTTCGTAATAAAGTGGTCGAAGCCTATAAAGAAATTATGTCGATGCCGGTCTAATTAGACAGACAGCGCAAGCAGGAGAAGTATGGTGGCAGATAATCAATCGACAGAACTGGCGTTAACCAACACCGATTTTAGTAATGACAATCAAGCGCAAAACAAGGCGGGCTTTTTAAGTTCCCTGGGTGGAAGTGGTGATTTGCTAAGACAGGTGACGTTGATCGTGGCGTTAACTATTTGTTTGGGCATCGCCATCTTGATTATCCTGTGGGCTAAAACCCCTGAAATGCGGCCACTAGGCACTTACAACACGCAGGAGCTTATCCAAACGCTCGATCATTTAGACGCGCAAAAAGTGAAATACAAATTAGAAGGTAACGTTATTTTAGTGCCTGAAGATTCTTTACAAGATGTGCGCTTAGGTTTGTCTCGTGCAGGTTTAAACCAAGAACCGTCATTGGGTACCGAGTTTTTGTTACAAGACAGCGGTTTTGGGGTGAGTCAACGTTTAGAAATGGAACGGCTAAAACACAGCCGTGAGCAACAGCTAGCGAGAACTATTGAAGAGCTTCAAAGTATTGCCAGAGCTCGGGTACTACTGGCTATTCCTAAAGAAAACGTGTTTGCTCGACAACAATCCTTACCGTCCGCCACGGTCTTAGTCACTGCACGTGGCGGCCGAGTGATCCGCGATAGTGAAGTTGATGCGATTGTCGATTTAGTTGCCTCAGCCGTACAAAGTTTAGAGCCAAGTCGTGTCACCGTTACCGATCAAAATGGCCGTTTACTAAATAGCGGTTCTCAAAGTGGCAGTTCAGCCCGCAATCGTCGTGAATTAGAAATGCAACGTAGTCGTGAAGATGAGTATCGTCAGAAAGTTGATTCCATCTTATTACCGGTATTGGGCATGGGAAATTATACTGCGCAAGTGGATTTAATGATGGACTTTACCGCTGTTGAGCAAACCCAAAAACGCTATAACCCAGATTTACCGGCAATTCGCAGCGAAATGGTGATTGAAGAAAACAGCGTTGGCGGCGGCAGTGGCGGTATTCCTGGCGCGTTGTCCAATCAACCGCCTATGCCTTCGGCAATTCCTGAACAAGCTACTGGGGGCAGTTCACAAGCGGTGATCCCGGGGCGCAATAGTCGTGAATCTACTCGTAACTTTGAGCTTGATACTACAATTAGCCATACCACTCAGCAAAGTGGTGTTATACGTCGCTTAAGTGTGTCGGTTGCGGTCGATTATAAACAAGGCGTCCCTCAAGACGACGGCACCCTTGGCCCCGCCACTCCGATGGCGCAAGCAGAATTAGAGAATATTCGCCGTTTATTACAAGGTGGCGTTGGCTTTGATGTTCAGCGCGGCGATACTATTGAAGTGATTTCGGTGCCTTTCGTTCGTGAACAAGTCGAAGCATTATCTGATGTGCCGATTTATGAACAAGATTGGTTCTTGCAAGTCGTTAAGTTGGTGATGGGTGGTTTGGTTATCATTGTGCTGCTACTCTTTATTGTGCTGCCAATGCTGAAAAAACTCATGAACCCAACTGAAACCGTTGATACTTATGATGAACAAGCTATGACAAATGGTTTAGATCTGGGTAATGATGACGATATAGCTGTGGCACAATTTGATGAGAAGTCAGTCGGATTTGCCCCAGATGGCACCCTGATGTTACCCGATTTACATGGTGACGAAGATTTATTAAGAGCGGTGCGTGCCTTAGTGGCAAACGAACCAGAGCTGTCCTCATTGGTAGTTAAGAATTGGTTATCTGAAGATGAATGAGAAAAAAGAAGTTAAAATCTTTGATGTCAATAAGTTAGATGGTGTCGAAAAGGCCGCTATCTTATTACTGAGTTTGTCAGAAGAAGACGCCGCGCAAATTCTTAAGCATTTAGAGCCGAAGCAGGTACAGCGGGTTGGTATGGCGATGGCGCAAACTACTGATTTGAATCAAGCTAAGATTTCAGCGGTACATCGGCGCTTTATCGAACAGATTCAGAATTTCAGCACCATTGGTTTCCAAAGCGAAGAGTTTATCAAGCGAGCATTAACGGCGGCGTTAGGTGAAGAGAAAGCGGCAAATCTGATTGACCAAATTGTTCTTGGTGGAGGGGCCCGCGGCCTCGACTCGTTAAAATGGATGGATTCAAAGCAGGTTGCCAATATTATTCGCAACGAGCACCCGCAAATTCAAACTATCGTTTTATCTTATTTAGAGCCAGAGCAATCGGCCGAAATTTTATCGCAGTTTTCAGAAAAAGTGCGATTGGACTTAACCATGCGCATTGCAAACCTTGAAGAAGTTCAACCCGCTGCGTTGCAAGAGTTGAATGAGATTATGGAGAAACAATTTGCCGGTCAAGCAGGTGCACAAACCGCGAAAATGGGCGGCTTAAAAGCAGCGGCCGATATCTTGAACTACCTAGATACCAACTTAGAAGGTCAGCTGATGGATTCTATCCGTGAGCATGACGAAGAAATGGCGCAACAAATTCAAGATCTGATGTTTGTGTTTGAAAACCTGATTGACGTTGATGATCGTGGTATCCAAGCCATTCTGCGTGAAGTACAACAAGATGTATTAATGAGAGCCTTAAAAGGCACCGATGAGAATCTGAAAGAGAAAATCTTGAAGAACATGTCGAAACGCGCCGCTGAATTATTACAAGACGATCTAGAAGCGATGGGCCCAGTTCGGGTAAGTGAAGTTGAAACCGCGCAAAAAGAGATTTTATCGGTGGCACGACGCTTGTCTGATGCCGGTGAAATTATGTTAGGCGGCGGCGGTGGCGAAGAATTCGTTTAAGCGCGAGGGCTAGATGAGTAAAGATGCGTTTCGATATAAAAAACCTTTTTCGCCTGACGAAGCGGTTTCTGATTTGCTGCAAACTTGGGATACCCCCGATATGACGGCAGATACCGAAATGCTGCCAGGGCATACTAATGCGCTGAATTTACGACGCCCAAGCCCAACGACGACCTCTGACCCAGCCGAGGAAGAAGAAAGCTTTAAACCGCTAACTGCGGCCGATATGGAGCAACTGCGGCAATCTGCTTATGATGAAGGCTTTACCGAGGGTAAAGACGAAGGCTTTAGTAAGGGGTACAACGAAGGCCGTGAACAAGGGCAACAAGATGGCTTAACGCAAGGTTTGGCTGAAGGCAAAAAACAAGGCCTAGCGGCGGCGCAGCCCGATATCGATGAAAAATTGGCGCAACTAACGGCGTTAATCGAACAATTACAGCAACCGCTGGCCGATTTAAATCAGCAAGTTGAGCAGGCATTAACCGAGTTAGCTTTAGCAATGGCCAAAGTAGTGATCGGCGTTGAAGTCAAAACCAATCCTCAGGTGATTTTGCAAGCATTGCAAGAAGCCACAGCGGCCTTACCGATGCAAGCGGGTCAACTGCTGATTAAACTGCATCCAGATGATTTAGCCATTATCCGCGAACATTATTCTGCAGATGATTTACAGCAACGCCAATGGCAATTACGTGCTGAGCCATTGGTAGAACAAGGCGGTTGCTTGGTAGAAGCCGAAAAATCCAGTGTCGACAGAAGTTTGACGCAACGTCTACAAAGCAGCTTGGAACACTTCCTGCATCAGTCCTCTCCAGAGTAAACCGCTTTTTATCTGACAATGCTGCTTATGCAGCACAACACAGGGGTTTTATGACTGAACCTGTCAGCTTGCTTAACCGTGTTAAGCAGCAACATCAGTATATACATCAGAGCCGGCCGATGGTTTCTGGCCGCTTAGTGCGTGTAGTTGGCTTAACGCTGGAAGCCGTGGGCTGCAGCGCTGCTATTGGCCAAGCCTGTTTAGTCGACAGTGCTCGCGGCCAAATTATGGCGGAAGTGGTGGGTTTTGCCCAAGAGCGCGTGTTTTTAATGCCGCAAGATGATATTGACGGCGTGGTGCCGGGCGCTCGGGTCACGCCGCTGTTGCAGCACAAAGGTGTGCCGCTCAGCATGGCATTGCTGGGGCGGGTAATTGATGGTGTAGGCCAACCGCTGGATGGCAAAGGGCCAATTACAGCAACACACTATGCTACAGGTAAAGGTAAACCGATAAATCCGCTACATCGGCGGCCAATTAAACAGCCGCTAGATGTCGGGATCCGCTCTATTAACGCCATTTTAACCGTTGGTAAGGGGCAGCGTATGGGCTTATTTGCCGGCTCTGGCGTTGGTAAAAGTGTGCTGCTGGGCATGATGACGCGCGGCACGGCTGCGGATGTCATTGTGGTGGGCTTAGTAGGTGAGCGGGGACGCGAAGTAAAGGAATTTATCGATGAAATTTTAGGTGAAGAAGGTAAGAAACGCTCTGTCGTAGTTGCCGCGCCGGCCGATGTGTCACCGTTAATGCGGTTAAAAGGCTGTGAAACGGCGGTGCAAGTTGCCGAGTATTTTCGTGATCAAGGCCTAGACGTGTTACTGCTGATTGACTCTATTACGCGTTATGCCCAAGCGCAGCGCGAAATTGCCCTGGCCGTTGGTGAGCCACCCGCCACGAAGGGCTATCCACCCTCGGTGTTCGCCAAATTACCGGCGCTGGTTGAACGTGCAGGTAATGGCTCGGGCAATCAAGGCTCAATAACCGCTTTTTATACCGTGCTATCAGAGGGTGATGATTTACAAGATCCGATCGCCGATGCGTCACGTGCGATTTTAGATGGCCACATTGTGCTGTCGCGCAGTCTTGCCGATGCCGGGCACTTCCCGGCAATTGATATTGAAAAATCGATCAGTCGAGTCATGCCCGCGGTAACCAGCGAGCAACACCAATTGATGGCGCGCAGTATTAAGCAGTTATATGCCAGTTATCAGCAAAGCAAAGATTTAATTGCCATAGGCGCTTATGTTCGAGGCAGTGATCCGCAGTTAGATTTGGCCATCAACATGTTGCCGCGCATCAATACCTTCTTACAGCAAGGCATGAAAGAAATTGTGCAATATGATGAGTGTCTGACGCTGCTTAGTCAGTTGGCTCCCCAACCGAAGCGAGCTAACTAATGGCCAATGAACGTTTAACGTTGTTAATTAAAGTACAAAAAGAGCGTGAGGAAACCTTGCAGGCGCAATTTGTACGAGCACAGCAAGCGTTTGTGCAGGCTGAGCAAAAATATCAAGGCTTAGCCGATTATCGCACTGAATATATTCAGCAAAGCTTGCAGCAAGGCAGTGCCGGCCTCGGTGGTCGCCAATATAATCAGTATGTAAGTTTTATCAGTAAGTTAGATCAGGCATTAACTCAGCAAGGTCGGGTAGTACAGCAAAATCGTAACGCGGCAGAGCAGCGGCGGCAAACCTGGTTAAAAATGCAGACCAAGCGTAAAGCTTTAGAGATCTTGGTTGAACAAGCTCGACAAAAAGAATTTCAACTAGCAGAAAAACAACAACAAAAACTGGCCGATGAATACGCGGCGCAACGTTTTTATCAACGTACTAAACAGACAGAGCAGTTCTAAACCATTACAAACAGTTAAAAGTGGCGCGGTTTTTGTATGGTATTTGCATATAAATAGGCTTACACAGCAGCTTAGATGCAGGCGGAGTAACAGATGACTCAAGGCTTACAGTTTTCCCTAATGTTTAACGGCTTAGACAGCACACCCTCTGGCGAGCAGGCTGCACCTGGGCAATTTAATGACCCGGCTAGTACGCAGCAAGCCGGTGTGTTTCAACAATTGCTGCAAGATAAGCAACAAAAGAGTACTGCAGGGCAAAATGTTGCCGCCAATTCGCGTCAAGCTGACAAAGCTCAAGCGACTTCTGTAGAAAGCAGCGAGTCCACAAAGTCTAGCATTACTAAGCCTGCTGTAACGACAGCCGATAATCGTGCAGTTGTTGCTGAGCCGAAAATGGTAACCGATCACATGCTATTGGATAGCATTGACGCATTAAGCGAACTCGCCCCTGATTTAGATATTGCTGAGCAGTGGTTGGGGTTAATTAAACAATCTACGGATACCAGTACACAGTTGCGTTACCGAGCGCAGGTGGCCGCTGAGTTTTTTCAAATTCAACCCAAACCAGATTTTCAAACTATCGGGCCTGTACCCTTACCCGAAGATAGCCTTTTTAGCGAAGTAGATGCGCAGTTTTTTAGTTTAGACATGCCTGCTGGCGATGTTGAATTAAACACTTTTACTGCGGCACAATTGGCCGCGAGTATGCTACCCAAAGAGGCACTAACTGCTGAACAGCAAGCGTCAAATGCAGCAGCAACCGATGTAATAGACACCAATGCAGCCGTATTAGCTAAGCTCTCGTCAAGCGACGAGCAAAAGGCCACAGCGCTTGGTCATGATAGCGCGAAATCGGCATTGAGTAATGCCTCAGCGGCAGCAACTACCGTGAGTGATAAAGCGCTTACTCAAGCTCAGCAGGATGAGCAAGCGCAAGCTGCAGCATTGTTAGCCTTAAAGCAAAAAACCAGTGCCTCACAATTTACGCTAAATGACAGCCCAGTGACTGATCGCCTCACGCCGATTATCCCGATAACGGATGATGCGGCGCTGACCGAGGTTAATGACTCAAACTTAGGTGATGTTGCACCAGAGAGAACGGCCGATAAAGCCGCAGCGCTGGCCTCGTTAGAGCCTTTAGCAGTAAAGGCAGAGACCAAAGCGGTGCTGGATGAGCAAACGGTTAAAGTGTTAACGGCAAAACAACAAAATGAACAAAGTTTACAAAACGCTGAGCTTAGCTCAGTTGACCTTGAGCTAGAAAACTCGCGCATTATGTTGCCAGAGCAAGCGGTTGCTATTAAGTCAGTGGTCAGTAATCAATCTGAAACCGGCGCTATAAATAAGATGGCTAGTCAGAGCATCCCGGTCAACACCATAGCGAGTCAACCCGTCAGTTCACTGGCCGCTGCAGCTCAGCAAAATGATAGTAACGCCGATATTATGACCGCTGAAGCGGAGCAGGCGTTAGCCGATTTAGAGGCACAAATGGCCGCCAGTAACAGCCTAAATAGCAAAACCAGTCAGGTAGAGACGCCGCAGACGAGCGTCTCAGCAGTAAATTCTACCGCGATACCTTCAAGCGATCAGAGCGCAGCAACCGCGGCTATGCAAAGTGCGCCGATACAACCTGTTTCGCTAAATACTGTGACGGAAGAACAAGCTGAGCCTATTATTGTCACTGCGCCGACAGCCGAGCTGACTAAAGTGCCTACAGCCAGTGTCGAGACCGCCGCAAACACCAAGTTAAACACCCTTGAGAATGTGGCCAAAAATGCCACCAACAGCGAGCAACAACATGAGCAATCGGGCCAGCAACGCCAAGATGCTCGTCAGTTTGCCGCGGTAAACCTAGAAGTGAGTTTGGCGCAGCAAGCGAATAACGTGCCAGTCGCCAGTAGCAGCTCACCGACAGCAAGTGAATTAGCTAATAATATGCTGCGTGCTGAGGGTTTCGCTGGCGCTTTAGAACAACAAACGCGCGCTCATCAAAGCAAAGCCCCTGTAGCAACCTTACCCACCAGTATGCAGCAGTTACAATTACAGCAAGATGCGGCCGGCCAGTTACGGGAACGCGTGCAAATTATGGTAAGGCAAAATATTCAGGTGGCGGATATTCGTTTAGATCCCGCCGAATTGGGGCAAATGCAAATTCGCGTTAATTTACAGCAAGAACAAGCTTCGGTGCAGTTTATAGTGCAACAAGCCCATGCTAAAGAGCTATTAGAACAACAAATGCCGAGATTACGTGAATTATTGCAACAACAGGGCATTCAATTAGGCGAAGGTCAGGTGCAACAGCAATCGCGACAAGACCGGCAATCTGCTGATTCTGGCTCGCAGCAAGGTCAGGGCCAAGGTTCGGCGCTGTTTGATGATATTGATGGCCCAGTGCAAGAGCGCAGTGTCGAGGTGCAACATAGTGAGCGTATCGTGGATTACTATGCCTAAGCAGACTGAGATGGTTTAGCCGTTTGGCGGCTGAAAGTAAGTCGATTTCACAGTTATCACGGCTTTTCGTTTACAACAGCCGTGACAGTTGAGCATAATACCAGTAATTTAGTCAGTTTTTTGACGGCAAAGGGAGCCATACAGAATGGCAGATAATGAGTTAGAGATTGTTGATCAGGGAGCCAAAAAGAAAAAGCTTATGATGCTGATTGCGCTCGTGGTGGTATTAGCGGGTGCCGGTGGCGGTTATTTTTTCTTTATGGGTTCAGATACACCCGCTGCCAGTACTGAAGTGACTGAAGAAGGTGGTGGAACTGCTGCCGACGGTACATCGGTGGTGCAGGGCACGGCGCTTTATGTGCAATTGCCGCGGCCATTTGTATTTAATGTAGCCGGTTTATCGCGAGATCGCTTAGTGCAAATCCGGGTGCAATTAATGGTGCGAGGCGAAGCAAACCAAGCGCTGGCGCTCAAGAATATTCCGTTAATTGAAAGCGCCTTATTAGCCACCTTTAGTGCTGCTAATGCTGACGAATTGATTTCAGCTACAGGCAAAGAAGAATTAAAAAATAAAGCGTTAATTGATTTACAAAACGCCATGCTGGATGTGGTGGGTTCTGTGGTAATAGCCGAAGTGCTATTTACCGGTTTTGTTATGCAATAAGAGTGAGCAACCGTGTCCGATTTATTGTCCCAAGATGAAATTGATGCGCTATTACATGGTGTCGATGACGTAGAAGAAGAAGATATCGAAGGGATTGAAGCCACAGAAGGGCGTCAATCTATTCAATTCGACTTCTCTTCGCAGGATCGTATCGTCCGTGGTCGGATGCCTACGCTTGAGATGGTAAACGAGCGTTTTGCTCGGCACATGCGCATTAGCTTGTTTAATATGATGCGCCGCACTGCCGAAGTGTCGATTAACGGCGTGCAAATGATTAAATTCGGCGAATATGTGCACACACTATTTGTGCCAACCAGTTTAAACATGGTGCGTTTCCGTCCTTTAAAAGGTACGGGCCTGATTACCATGGAAGCAAGGCTAGTATTTATCTTGGTAGATAACTTCTTTGGTGGTGATGGCCGCTATCATGCCAAAATTGAAGGGCGTGAATTTACGCCTACCGAGCGTCGTATCATTCAGATGTTATTAAAACTCATTTTCGAAGATTATAAAGAAGCCTGGGCGCCAGTAATGGATGTGTCGTTTGAATATCTGGACTCGGAAGTGAACCCCGCCATGGCGAATATCGTCAGCCCCACTGAGGTCGTGGTGGTCAGCTCATTTCATATTGAATTAGATGGCGGCGGCGGTGATTTCCACGTTGCTCTGCCTTATTCGATGCTAGAACCGATACGTGAGTTGTTAGATGCCGGTGTGTAAAGCGATAAAGAAGACACCGATTTACGCTGGTCTAGAGCCTTGCGTGATGAAATTATGGATGTCAAAGTCGATCTCAGCACCAAAATGCTGGAAGTTGACTTAACGCTGCGGCAAATCATGGAATTAAAAGCGGGCGATATTATTCCGGTCGAAATGCCAGAGCATATTACCGTGCTGGTAGAAGATTTACCGACGTATCGTGCGAAGTTGGGGCGTTCTCGCGATAATGTCGCCTTGAAGATTTCCGAGAAGATTAAGCGACCTGAATCGGTTAAGTCTGAGCTACAAGTGTTCACCAAAGGTGGCCGTCGCTTGGACAATGATGCAGATATTTCAGAATTAGAGGCCGATTTATATATCGGTGAGCGGGAAAGAAGGTAACAACGATGGCTGAAGATCAAGACACAATGGACGAATGGGCAGCAGCGATGGCTGAGGCTGAAGGTGGTGATGCAAAAAAGGTCGATCTTGAAGAATTAAAAGACGATAAGGGCAATTCGCTAGATAAGCGTAAGCTCGATACTATTTTAGATATTCCCGTGACTATTTCGATGGAAGTAGGCCGCGCTAAAATCAGTATTCGTAATTTGCTGCAACTGAACCAAGGTTCGGTGGTGGAGCTCGAACGGATCGCCGGTGAGCCTTTAGATGTATTAGTCAATGGTACCCTGATTGCGCATGGTGAAGTGGTGGTGGTTAACGACAAATTTGGTATCCGATTAACGGATGTGATTAGCCAAATTGAGCGGATTAAGAAGTTACGTTAATGCGCAATAGTAGCTTACTTTTCGCCTTAACCTGTTGCCTGTGGCTGCCTCTGCAGGCATTAGCTACTGCGCCGCCTGCAACAGACTCACCGCAGCAGCGCGCTGCGGCCACGGTTGAGCCTGCGGTCAATAAGCCAGAGCTGGCTGAGCCGTTACCCGCTGAAGTAGTCACGGACGAGCCTAACCCCTTAGTAAAAGACACCAGCACGCCGTTAGCAGAGACAGCGGCTGACAGTAACACAGCAAGCGATCGTACAGCTCGGCTGAAAGCGGCCGAGAATAATAGTGCAGCAACACCCAGCTCGATGACCTTGATGAAAATCGTCATTTCTCTGGCGCTGGTGGTTGTTTTAGTGATTGGTTTGGGGTGGTTGTTTAAAAAACTGTCGTTACGCCTGCCAGGTACTAAACATATTAAAGTCATTTCATCTCTGCCATTAGGGCAGCGTGAACGTATCTTAGTTATTGAAATGCAAGGCAAACAACGTGTTATTGGCGTTACGCCACATAACATTAATTTGCTCTTTGAATTAGAAAATCCGCTTCCCGAAGAAAAGTTGGCATCAGACTTTCATACACAGTTGCAATCATTCCTGAAAAAATAGATTTTTCTATGTTGCGATTGTTGTTTCTGTTGTTGTTAGCTCTGCTAAGTCCTGATCTGTTGGCCGATAATGGCAGTTTATCGGCACTGACTGTGACGACCAATTCTGATGGTTCACAATCTTACAGTGTCACGCTGCAAGTACTGGCCATCATGACCGCGCTCAGTTTTGTGCCGGCAATGGTGATCATGATGACCAGTTTTACTCGGATCATCGTGGTGCTGGCCATCCTGCGCCAAGCTATCGGTTTACAGCAAACTCCATCTAACCAAGTACTTATTGGCATCACGCTGTTTTTAACGTTTTTTATCATGGCGCCGGTGTTTAAAAACATCAATGAGCAAGCCATCCAACCTTACCTTGCTGAAACCCTGGATCCGATGCAGGCACTTGATGCGGCCATTGTGCCTTTAAAAGCCTTTATGCTGCATCAAACGCGGGTTAAAGACTTGGATACCTTTGCGCAGATTGCGGGCTTAGATGTGGCTGTGCAGCCGCAAGATTATCCGATGACTATTGTTATCCCGGCTTTTGTCACCAGCGAATTAAAAACGGCGTTTCAAATAGGCTTTATGTTGTTTATCCCGTTCTTGATTATCGACCTTGTGGTAGCCAGCGTCTTGATGGCCATGGGTATGATGATGTTGTCACCCATGATTATTTCCTTACCTTTTAAGTTAATGATGTTTGTGCTGGTCGATGGCTGGATTTTAGTGATGGGCACCTTGGCCACCAGTTATGGAGTCGGCACATGAGTCCAGAGATCTTTGTTGATGTGTTGCGTGATTCATTATTTATCGTGATCTTACTGGTAAGCGCCATTATTTTGCCGTCATTGTTTGTCGGTTTAATTGTGGCAATCTTTCAAGCGGCGACCTCGATTAACGAACAAACGTTAAGCTTTTTACCGCGTTTAATTGTCACTTTATTAGCGCTGATGTTCGGCGGGCATTGGTTGGTTCGGGTGATCATGGAATATACCGTCGACTTATATCAAAGCATTCCAACGGTAGTTGGCTAATGGAAATTTTGATGGCAACGCTGTTACAGGCTATTGCTGATTTTCTGCTGCCGCTGTGTCGAGTGACCGGTATGTTGATGATTATGGCTGGCTTGGGCGTGCGCACTATCCCTACGCGGATCAAAACCGGTTTAGTGGTGATGATCACGCTAGTGATGATGCCAATGTTGCCAAAAACGGTTTACCCAGAGTTGATTTCTTTTGCCATGGTTTTAGAAGTGCTGTTGCAAATTACCATTGGCTTTGCCCTTGGTTTTATTTCGTTGATGTTTATTAATACCTTTGTGTTGGCAGGGCAATTACTGGCAGCGCAAACCGGTTTAGCCTTCGCATCAATGGCCGATCCGGCGAGCGGCATGACGGTTCCTGCTATCGGTCAGTTTTATCTGATTTTAGCCACCTTGTTGTTTTTTGTTTTCGATGGTCATTTGATTATGATCCAGATGCTAGTGTTTAGCTTCGATACTCTGCCGATTAACGGTCAATGGTGGGATGTAACGCACTACTGGACCATTATTGAGTTTGGCGGTTGGATGTTTGCCACTTCGCTAGCAATTGCCTTGGCACCGATTGTCGCTATGCTGATGGTCAATTTATCGTTTGGTATCATGACTCGAGCTGCACCGCAGCTGAATATCTTCTCGATTGGTTTCCCTGTAACCATGCTGTCAGGCTTGCTGATTTTATGGTTAACACTCGATACCTTTTTATTCCATTACGATAAACAGTGGCAGCATGTAATTGATTACAGCTGTCGGCTGATCAGTTGCTAGGAGGCTGACATGGCAGAAGATTCCGGCGCAGAAAAAACCGAACAGCCCACGCCCAAGAAGCTGCAAGACGCAGCAGAAAAGGGCCAGATAGCCCGCTCAAAAGACCTTGGCACGGCTTTTGTACTCATTGGCAGCGCCGCAGCATTATTGGTGTTTGGCAAGATGCTAGCCATGGCAGTGCTCACCATTGGTCAGCGCATGTTACGGTTGGATGAAAAAGATATTTTTGAAACGAATTCCATGTTCACTGCCTGGGGCGATGCGGGTGGCGAACTCATTATGCCTTTAATCGGCATATTTTCTCTCATCCTTATTGCCGCGTTTTTAGGTAATACCTTGTTAGGAGGCTTTAACCTGAGTTGGCAAGCTGCAGGCCCCAAAGCCAGTAAAATGGACCCATTGAAGGGCTTAAAACGCATGTTCGGCTTACAGGCCTTGGTAGAGCTGGGTAAAAGCTTTTTAAAAGTGGCAGTAGTGGTGGGTGTGGCCTTTTTTCTCTTAAAGCTGTTCTTTATGGATATTATGGCGCTGTCTTTGATGAGCGAACCAAATAATATTGAATCAGCGTTATATTTCTTAGGATGGTTGTTTTTAGGGCTTTGTGCCAGTACCTCGTTAATTGCTATCGTCGATGCCCCTTATCAAAAGTGGAATCATGTGCGGCAGTTAAAAATGTCGCTACAAGAAATTAAAGACGAGCATAAAAACTCGGAGGGTAGCCCAGAGATCAAGGCGCGGATACGTCGCACGCAAATGCAGATGTCGATGAAACGGATGATGCAGCAAGTCCCCACTGCGGATGTTATCGTCACCAACCCAACGCATTATGCGGTGGCGTTAAAGTATGATCAAGGCAAGTTCCGCGCACCGGTGGTGGTGGCCAAGGGCGTCGATGATATCGCCATGCATATTCGAAAAATTGCCAATGGCCATAAAATCCCGGTGATTGAATCACCGGCGCTAGCCCGTTCGATTTATTACACGACTAAACTTGATCATCCGATCCCCGAACAATTATTCGCGGCCGTGGCGCAAGTGCTCGCTTATGTTTTCCAATTACGCCTGTATCGTAAAGGCAAGGGCAGTCGGCCGAAAAATCTCGCGAAAGAGCTACCCATCCCTGATGAATTTAAACACTAACCACGAATGAGCGCCGCGTGCCGATAAAGTGTCGGCACGGTTTTATCGCTCATTTAGCTGCTTTTCAATAACCTCACCTGATACTGGAACGTTTATTGCTTTAGCCTGTTGTTCCGTCATTAAATTGTCAGGTTATCCATGCAGTTGAGCCAGCTTTACAGTAAATTTGATCGATCCCAACTTCAACACCTTAAGGGTGTCGGCACGCCAGTCTTAATTTTGGCGGCATTGGCTATGGTGGTATTACCGCTGCCACCTTTTATGCTGGATGTCTTATTCTCTTTTAATATCGCGCTGGCGCTGGTGGTGTTGCTGGTCACCATCTATACCAAACGGCCGTTAGATTTCGGTATTTTTCCCAGCGTGATTTTAATTGCGACCATTTTACGTTTAGCGCTTAACGTAGCCAGTACCCGTGTCGTGTTGTTGGAAGGGCATAACGGCGGCGATGCGGCCGGTAAAGTCATTGAAGCCTTCGGCTCGGTCGTGATCGGCGGTAACTATGCCGTGGGTATCGTGGTTTTCCTGATCTTAATTATTATCAACTTTGTGGTGGTGACCAAAGGTGCCGGTCGTATCGCCGAAGTGTCTGCACGTTTTACCTTAGATGCGATGCCTGGTAAGCAAATGGCCATTGATGCCGATTTAAATGCTGGTTTAATTACCCAAGAAGAGGCCAAGGCACGCCGCGAAGATGTGACTAACGAAGCCGACTTTTATGGCTCGATGGACGGTGCCAGTAAATTCGTAAAAGGCGATGCTATCGCCGGTATCGTTATTTTGGTGATCAACCTGATTGGTGGCTTGTTTATCGGCATGATGCAGCACGATCTGAGTTTTGGCGATGCGATGGAAATTTATACTTTACTAACCATAGGTGATGGCTTGGTTGCGCAGATCCCGGGTTTATTGTTATCGATTGGTACTGCCATTATCGTCACCCGCCAAAACAAAGAAGGCGATCTGGGCAAGCAAATGACTAGTCAGTTGGGTGATAACACCCATGTGTTGTTTGTCGCCGCTGGCGTGATGACGTTAATGGGTATTGTGCCCGGCATGCCACACTTTTCATTCTTATCCTTAGCAGCGTTATTGGGCGGCGTAGCTTGGTATATCAAAAAACTGGCCAGCGAAAAAGCGACAGCCTTGCAACCGCGCGCAGCTACGGCTGGCCAACCTAAGCCTGAATCACAAACTGTGAAAGAGATCGGTTGGGACGATGTGCATGGCGTTGATACCATTGGTTTAGAAGTGGGTTATCGTTTGATCCCGCTTGTGGATAAAGCCCAGGGCGGCGAGTTGTTAAATCGGATTAAAGGCGTACGTAAAAAGTTATCACAAGAGTTGGGCTTTTTGGTACCGCCAGTCCATATTCGCGACAACCTTGATTTAGAGCCGAACAGCTACCGGGTGGCCCTGATGGGCGTAACAAATGGTGAGGGGGAATTACGCCACGATAATGAGTTAGCCATTAACCCTGGCCAAGTGTTTGGTACGGTAAAAGGTATTGCCACCAAAGATCCGGCATTTGGCTTGGATGCGGTGTGGATTAGTAAAGATCAGCGTGAACATGCTCAAACACTAGGTTATACCGTGGTCGATGCGGCCACCGTTGTTGCCACGCATCTTAGCCAAATTTTAACGAATCATGCCGCCAGTTTATTAGGCCATGAAGAAGTACAGAATTTGTTAGATATGCTGGCCAAGCACTCACCTAAGCTAGTGGAAGGCTTAGTCCCTGAAACACTGCCACTGACAACCGTAGTAAAAGTGCTGCAAAACTTATTACACGAGGGTGTGCCAATTCGTGATATGCGCACAATTGTACAAACTTTGGTGGAATATGGCGCGAAAAGTCAGGATGTTGATGTGTTAACTGCGGCTTGTCGTATTTCTTTACGTCGGCTTATTGTGCAAGAGGTGGTGGGCAGTAAACCTGAGATCCCGGTGATTACTTTTGCGCCTGAGCTTGAACAAATGTTGCATCAATCCATGCAGGCTGCGGGTAACGATGGCGCAGGTATTGAACCCGGGTTAGCCGATCGCATTCAGCAGTCATTACAAGAAGCGCATCAAAACCAAGAGTTGACCGGTGAAAGTGCCATTATGCTGACGTCAGGAATTTTACGCTCAGTCATGGCACGATTCGTGAAATACACTATCCCAGGACTACGAGTGTTGTCATATCAAGAGATCCCCGATGACAAACAAATTCGAATCGTTAGTGTAATCGGTCAGCAGAATTAGGAGTAACTCATGAAAATTAAACGCTTTGTTGCCAAAGATATGCGCAGCGCCCTGGCAGAAGTCAAAGAGTTCCTCGGCGCCGATGCAATTATTTTATCTAATAAAAAAGTCGCTGGTGGTGTTGAAATTGTTGCGGCGATTGATGCAGAAGCCCCAGCAGCAACACCTCGCCAAGCCACGCCATTACAGGCTTCTAATACTGCAGAAACGGTAGCAAGTGCCAGTGCACGCGCCGAGCCTCGCTTTAGTGTCAGTGTTGATGACGAGCCAGAAGCGGATCCAGCAGATTCATTACGCGCCTTACTCGCCAGACAAATGATTAAGCAACAAGGTCGGGAGCCGCAAGCCCCCGCAGCGGCACTAACCAAGCAAAAGGTTGCTGAGCCCGCGTTACAAAAAGCCCCACAATTTGAACGTCAAAATTCTGGCAATACTCAAGCTCAGTCAGCACAATGGCAAGAAATTAGTCAAGCCCAGCAAGCTCAAGCACAATTAATGCAGCAACAGTTCGCACAAATGCAAACTGAGATGCTGTCGATGCGACAATTACTGCAGCATCAAGTCTCGGGTTTAATGTGGCAAGATTTAGCTCGGCGCGAGCCCGTGCGGGCACTTGTGATTGAAAATTTGCAACAAATGGGCTTGTCTGAGCAAATCGCTGATCAGTTAGCCTGTTTCATGCCCGATGATTTAAATGCCGCTGCTGCATGGAATACTGCGCTAGAATTACTCACAGGGCAGTTAAATACCACAAATGATGATATTTTGCGTCGAGGCGGGGTTATTGCCTTAGTCGGCCCAACAGGTGTAGGTAAAACCACCACCGTAGCCAAACTTGCCGCGGGTTTTGCCAAACGACACGGTGTTGATCAAGTGGCTTTAATTACCACAGATTGTTTTCGGATTGGTGCTTTTGAACAACTGGCGACATTTGGCCGCATTATCGGTTGCCCAGTTAAACAGGCGAAAGATAGCGAAGAGCTGGCGATATTGTTGAATCAGCTACAACAGCGTAAACTGGTCTTAATTGATACTGCCGGCATGAGTCAACGCGATGTGCGTTTAGCCGAGAAACTTGCGTCATTGGTCCATAATTCTCGTGTTAAAATAAAAAGTTATCTGGTATTGTCAGCCACAGCTCAGGCGCGCGTGATGCAAGAAAGTGTGCAACAATTTAAACGCATTGGCTTATCAGGTTGTATTTTCACCAAATTGGATGAATGTTTAAGTTTAGGTGAAGTGATCAATGTGGCATTACAAAATGCCTTGCCGGTCAGTTACCTAACACATGGCCAACGTGTGCCAGAAGATATTCGGATTGCTGACGCGGCCGATTTAGTAAAAGAAGCGGAGCAGTTACGTCAACAACACAGTGATAACCGCCATCAATGGTATCAAGACGACACAACGCAGGTAGCAGTTGCCTATGCCTAAAGATGTATTAGCCGATGATCAAGCCAGTGGCCTTAGAAAAATGAAGAAACAGATGGTAAAAGTGATTTCCATAACCGGCGGTAAAGGTGGCGTGGGTAAAACCAACGTTACATTGAATCTGGCTATGGCGCTGGCCCAGCTGGGGAAAAAGGTTTTAGTACTTGATGCCGATCTCGGTTTAGCCAATTGCGACGTGATGTTGGGTTTGCGCGTCGATAAAAATTTATCCCATGTCCTTGCTGGATCGGCTACTTTAGACGATATTTTAGTAGAGGGGCCTTACGGTATTAAAATTGTGCCTGCCACCTCCGGTAGTCAAAATATGACGGAGCTTTCTCCGGTAGAACATGCTAGTTTAATTCGTGCCTTCAGTGAATTACACACACCTATTGATGTGTTACTAGTTGATACCGCCGCGGGTATCTCCGATATGGTGCTTAGTTTCTCTCGTGCCTCGCAAGATGTCTTAATGGTCGTATGTGATGAACCCTCTTCCATTACCGATGCTTATGCTTTAATGAAGATTTTAAGTCGCGACCATGGCGTCGATAAATTTAAAATTGTAGCGAATATGGTGCGCAGCCTAAAAGAAGGCCAAGAATTATTTGCTAAACTGACTCGTGTCACTGATCGATTTCTTGATGTCAGTTTAGAATTAGTGGCCACCGTGCCACAGGATGAAAACGTGCGCAAAGCTGCGCGCAAACAGAAAGCTTTTATTGAAGCCTTCCCAACAACACCGGCGAGTATGGCAATTAAAACCTTAGCGCTTAAAGCCGTGAAATGGCCGTTGCCAGGCAGTGCATCTGGGCATCTGGAGTTTTTTCTGGAGCAGTTAGTACAGCCACAGTCTGATTAGGGGGTTCTGTGAACAGTAAGCTTGCCGCTTATGGTGGCGTAGACCACATGCAACAGTTAGTGGAGCGACAAGCTCCGCTGGTCAAACGTATTGCCTATCACTTATTGGCCCGTTTGCCGGCCAGTGTGCAAGTCGATGACTTAATTCAATCTGGGATGATCGGTTTAATTGAAGCTGCGAAAAATTTCGATGGTAGCAAAGGCGCGAGTTTTGAAACCTTTGCAGGCATTCGTATTCGCGGCGCCATGCTAGACGAAATTCGTCGCGGCGATTGGACGCCGCGTTCAGTGCATCGTAATTCCCGTTTAATTGCCGACACCATCGCCGAGCTAGAAGCTGAGTTGGGCCGTGACGTAAAAGATTATGAAGTCGCAGAAAAACTTGCTATCTCATTAGATGAATATCATCATATGCTTAGTGATGTTAGCTCGGGTCGAATTATTGGTATTGAAGACCTTGGTATTTCTGAAGACGTGTTGGTCACTGCTGATGATAGCGATACCGATCAGTTATATCAGCATCAAGCTAACAGCGCCTTTAACGATGCACTTGCCAAAACCATCAGCAGTTTACCAGAGCGAGAAGCGTTAGTGCTGTCGCTTTATTATAATGAAGAACTAAACTTAAAAGAGATCGGGGCGGTGCTGGATGTTAGCGAGTCTCGTATCAGTCAGATTCATAGTCAGGCATTGGTGCGTTTAAAAGGCCGAATGCAGGCTTGGTTGTAATGCATCCATATTATCTGGATGACTTTCTCTTCGGAGGGGACTTTGAATAAAAATATGAAAATCCTTGTGGTAGATGACTTTTCTACTATGAGACGCATCATCAAAAATCTGTTGCGCGATCTAGGCTTTACAAATATTTCAGAAGCAGATGATGGCAGCACGGCTTTACCTATGTTACAAGGCGGAGATTTTGACTTCGTGGTCACAGATTGGAATATGCCGGGTATGCAAGGTATCGATTTGCTAAGAGCAATTCGAGCCGATGCTAAGCTGAAGCACATTCCGGTGATGATGGTAACGGCTGAAGCTAAAAAAGAACAAATCATCGCGGCAGCTCAAGCTGGCGTTAATGGTTACATCGTCAAACCTTTTACTGCTGCAACCTTACAGGAAAAGCTGGCGAAAGTATTTGAGCGGATCGGTTAAACCGTTTCTTGCCAAGGAGTAAAGCCATGCCTGTGACTAAGGTCCCATTAATTACGCTTGAACAAGCAAAAGAACTCGTTCAGCTACTGGAGATTGGTGAGCAAGAAGTTGCTAATCAACTGGTGCAACAGCTAGGTACGCCTGGCTCATCTGAGCTATTTGCTGAGGTCGGTAAAATTACCCGACAACTGCACGATTCCTTAAAAAACTTTCGATTTGATCCAGCTCTTAGCAATATATTGCAAGAAGATATTCCTGATGCGAAAAAGCGCTTAAACCATGTTATTGATATGACAGAGCAAGCCGCTAACCGTACCATGGATGCCGTAGAATCTTGTTTACCGATTGCCGATGAGATCACTAAACAACTTGGGCAATTAATGCCGCAATGGCAAAAGTTGATGCAGCGCGATTTGCCCTTAGCTGAATTTAAAGCGCTTTGTCATAATATTGATGGTTTTTTACAAAAAACCTCGAGCGAATCATTACGTCTAAACAGCTTGTTAACTGACGTTTTGATGGCGCAAGATTTTCAAGATCTTACTGGGCAAATTCTTCGCCGTGTGATTGAACTAGTACGAGAAGTCGAAGAAAGCCTTATCGGTCTTGTTACTGCTTTTGGTAAATCCAGTTCGCAATTTCTGGAACAACAACCCGCAAAAAGTAAAACTAAAACGTTGGTTGCTGCCGAAGGTCCGATTATTGATGCCGCTGAGCGTGCAGATGTAGTAAATGGTCAGGACGATGTCGACGACTTACTGTCTAGCTTAGGGTTTTAACTGAGGTGTCTGCAGATGAGCTTTGATATGGACGAGGATATTCTTCAGGATTTTCTGGTAGAAGCCGGTGAAATTTTGGAGTTGCTGCAAGAACAGTTAGTTGAGTTAGAAAATAACCCAGATGACGCGCCGCTACTTAATGCGATTTTCCGTGGTTTTCACACGGTGAAGGGCGGGGCGGGGTTTTTATCGCTAACCGAATTAGTTGATGTCTGCCATGGCGCGGAAAACGTATTTGATATTTTACGAACAGGCAAACGCTCGGTAACGCCAGAATTGATGGACGTGATCTTGCAAGCGCTCGATTCGGTCAACAGTATGTTTACCGAAGTCAAAGGTCGGCAACCGTTAACGCCAGCGGCGGCTGATTTATTAGCGGCACTGCATCACTACAGTGAACCTGCCGCTGCAGATCCGGTCGCTGAAGCGCCAGTAGTGTCAGCGCCGCCAGCCGCAACGGCTCAAGCGGCTGCAGAAATTGAAGATGCGGGTGATATCGACAGTATTTCTGAAGCAGAATTCGAGCGTATGCTTGATGAGCTGCATGGCAGCGGTGCCCCTGGTCGTGATAGTGCGCCTACTGCGAAAACGAGTGCTGATCTTGGCGCTGATATGTCTGATGACATTACCGATGACGAATTTGAAAACCTGTTAGACCAGTTACATGGTAAAGGCAGTTTTAACACCGACACTCCAGCTAAAGCTCCTGCAGAAGCTGAACCCGTCAAGCCAAAAGCTGCTGCGCCAAAAGATGACGAAATTACTGACGACGAGTTTGAAGCCTTATTAGATCAATTGCATGGCAAAGGCAAAGCGCCAGTGACACCCCCGGCGGCTAAAGCTACGGAGCGTCCAGTTCCACCTGCACCGGTAACAACACCGCAAACGCCTGCCGCAACGGCTGCACCAGTTGTGGCAACGCCAGCGGATAAAGGCGCACCGCCGGCTGCAGCTGCCGCTGCCGCTGAAACAACGGTACGAGTCGATACTAAACGCCTAGATCAAATCATGAATATGGTTGGTGAATTAGTGTTGGTGCGCAATCGTTTGGTAAGCTTATCCAGCTCAACGCAAAACGAAGAAATGACTAAGGCGATTGCCAACCTTGACGTGGTCACTGCGGATATTCAAGGTGCGGTGATGAAAACGCGCATGCAGCCCATTAAGAAGGTGTTTGGTCGTTTCCCTCGTGTGGTGCGTGATTTAGCACGCTCTTTGAAAAAAGATATCGATCTAATCCTTGAAGGTGAAGAAACCGATTTAGATAAAAACTTGGTGGAAGCCTTAGCCGATCCGTTAGTGCATTTGGTGCGCAACTCGGTTGACCACGGGATTGAAATGCCTGATGTCCGTGCAGCTGCAGGTAAGGCACGGACCGGTATTGTGAAATTAGCGGCTACCCAAGCTGGGGACCATATTCTGTTGACCATTCAAGATGATGGTGCCGGTATGGATCCAGAAAAACTCAAAGGTATAGCCATTAAACGCGGTGTTATTGATACCGATGCGGCCGCCAGAATGTCGGATACCGATGCCTTTAATTTGATTTTTGCACCCGGCTTTTCAACTAAAGAGCAGATTTCAGATATATCTGGTCGCGGTGTCGGCATGGATGTGGTGAAAACCAAGATCACTCAACTGAACGGTACCGTGCATATTAGTTCGAAATTGGGTGAAGGCACTACGCTAGAAATCAAGGTGCCGTTAACCTTAGCTATTTTGCCAACCTTAATGGTGGTGGTAGGTAAACAAACCTTCGCTTTACCTTTAGCCGGTGTCAATGAAATCTTTCATCTAGATCTAGCAAAAACGAATATTGTTGATGGCCAGTTAACCATCGTGGTGCGCAACAGAGCCATACCCTTGTTTTACCTCGAACATTGGTTGGTCAAAGGCTCTGATAAAAAGCTGCGCCGCGAACAAGGTCATGTTGTGATCGTGCAAATCGGCCAGCAGCAGGTAGGTTTTGTGGTTGATCAACTGATTGGCCAAGAAGAAGTGGTGATCAAAGCGCTTGATGCTTTATTACAAGGTACACCTGGCATGGCTGGTGCTACCATAACTTCTGATGGTGGTATCGCCTTGATTTTAGACGTGCCAAACCTGCTTAAGCATTATGCTAAAAAGTCAAAAATAAAATTCGAGCGCTTTAAAACGCTACGTGGTTAAGTGAGTATTGCATGACTATTAGGGTATTAATCGTTGATGACTCAAGTTTTTTCCGCCGCCGATTAACCGAAATGTTATCGGCTGATGCCGAGTTAGAGGTGATTGATACTGCCAATAATGGGCAGGAAGCCATAGCGAAAGCATTAGCGTTAAAACCGGATGTGATCACCATGGATATCGAGATGCCCGTATTAGACGGTATCTCTGCGGTTCGCGAAATACTGAAAACTCAGCGTATCCCTATTTTAATGTTTTCTTCGCTAACACATGAAGGCGCGAAAGCGACCTTAGACGCGCTAGAAGCAGGGGCTGTCGATTTCTTACCGAAAAAATTTGAAGATATTGCCCGCGATAAGCAAGAAGCTATCGATGTGTTACGCGATCGCGTTAAAGCGGTTGCAAGACGTCGCCCCCTAGGTCGCAGTACATTCGCACACTCTCCGTTAGCAAAAACTGCTATGCCAACGACGCGCACCGCCGATGTAACAACGCGGCCATTAGCTGATGCCAGTCGCAGCCTCGCGGCTCGCAGTGCCATGCCACGGCCTACATTAACCCCACGCAGCTCTGCCGTGGCCCAAAGCAGTGGTAAAGAATACAAACTGGTTGCCATTGGTACCTCTACCGGTGGTCCCGTTGCTTTACAACGTATTTTAACGGCGTTACCCGCTAACTTCCCGTTACCGATTATCCTAATTCAGCATATGCCTGCGGCTTTTACCGGCGCTTTTGCGCAGCGATTAAACTCGTTGGCAGAAATTGAAATTAAAGAAGCCGAAGACAATGAACTGTTGCGCCCAGGTGTGGCTTATTTAGCGCCCGGCGGCAAACAAATGTTGGTGGATGGCAATGAAAGCCAAGCGCGTTTAAAAATCAAAGATGATGATTCCCCGCGAATTAATTTTAAACCCAGTGTGGATGTCACCTTTGCTACTGCCGCAAGGGTGTTTCAGCAAAAAGTGCTGGCGATTGTATTAACCGGTATGGGGTCTGATGGTCGCGAAGGTGCACGTATGCTGAAACAGCAGGGCGCAACCATTTGGGCGCAAGATGAAGCCAGTTGTGTTGTCTATGGGATGCCGCAAGCGATTGCAGCAGCAGGATTAATGGATGCGGAAGTGCCTTTAGCTGATGTGGCTGCAAGAATATTGACGGAACTAAAGCATGGATAAGTTGGCGTTTATTGGCTTTATACTGGCGGTAGTAGCGGTTGCTGGCGGCTTTGTTTTAGAAGGCGGTACCCTCAGTACCTTAATGCATTTACCGGCGTTTATTATTGTATTTGGTGGCACGCTGGGGGCAGTAATGTTGCAAACCCCATTTCAACAATTTCGCTTGGGCTTATCTATGCTGCCATGGGCTTTTTTACCCCGGGCGCTACCTGTACAACAAACCATGAACCGGATTGTTGAGTGGGGAAATTCAGCGCGTGCTAATGGCTTTTTGTCATTGGAATCGGCAGCACTAGAAGAATCCGATCCGTTTTTACATCGTGGTTTAAACTTGTTAGTTGATGGTGCAGAAGCCGACACCTTACAAAGCACCTTAGATGCTGAATTAAGTTTGACTCGCGAACGTTTACTGCGTGGCGCGCGTATTTTTGAAGCGATGGGTGGTTACAGCCCGACTATCGGTATTATTGGCGCGGTATTGGGGCTTATTCAAGCAATGAGTCATATCAGTGATCCTGATAGGCTCGGTTTGGGCATCGCCACTGCTTTTGTAGCCACCATTTATGGCGTTGGTTTCGCGAACCTTGTATTTATTCCTTTAGGGAACAAATTAAAAAACTTAGTTCAGCAACAAAGTCTTTATCACGAGTTGATTATTGAAGGCTTAGTGTCTATTGCCCAAGGGCAAAATCCGCGGACTATTGAGCGGAAACTTGCCGCCTATCGACCAGGTTAATGTATGTATCGACATCGAGGTTCTCAGCAACAAACTGAACGCGAAGATCTTGATCGTTGGCTGGTGTCCTATGCTGACTACATGACTTTAATGTTTGCCTTATTTGTTGTGCTTTATGCGTTATCTTTAGTCAAAAATGAAGAGTTTAGTGTACTCACCGATTCTATTACCAAAGTGTTTGATAAAACGGTCAAAGACCAAACCGCCGCCACCGGTGAAACCTTATTACCGTTAAGCAATAAACAAAGTGATTTTCCATTGTACGGCACTTCCCTTGAACCGGCGCAAGGGCCGGAACTGGTTGCCGACTCAGCGACCTTATCTGATGTCAGACAACGCTTTTTAGGCAGCGCCTTACAATCCATAGAGCAAGAGTTGACACAGGCGCTAAGTAATTTAATTGAACAAGGAGTCGCTAAACTTAGGCAAGATGAAGATTGGTTGGTGATCGAACTAAACAGCGGGTTATTATTTGCGTCAGGCAGCGCCACTGCAACAGAGTCAGCCCGTACTTTGTTAAAAGAAATTGGCAAAATCATTAATCCAATCAATAACTTTTTAAGAGTCAGAGGCTATACTGATAATATTCCTATCCGTAATGAAGTGTTTTCATCTAATTGGGAATTATCCGTTGCACGTGCCACTTCAGTGCTACGCTTATTAGAAGAGTCTGGTACGCCATCGCATCGTATGGCAATTGAAGGCTTCGGTCAGTATTATCCCAGTGCCGATAACAGTACCGCCAGCGGTCGGGCTGAAAATCGTAAAGTGGTGATTGCCATTTCTCGTTATGGTTATCGGCCCGAGCAGCTAAGCCCAGAAGCAGATGCCGCCTTAGAGCAGCAACTGCGTCAAGTCACTCAAGAAGATGGTTCTATTCAAGTTATTGCTTTACCTGGGGGCGGGATACGTATTACAACGCGTCAGGAAAACCCTGACGCCGTGCCGCAAGGACAGGATCCTAAATAGTGGTTATTTGGACAGTCGCAAATCAAAAAGGTGGAGTAGGTAAAACCACCACCACAGTGACGCTTGGTGGCTTGTTGGCCGAGCGCGGTCATCGTGTGCTGTTAGTCGATACCGATCCCCATGCTTCTTTAACCTATTATTTTGGTATTGATGCCGAAGAGCTAGAAGTGAGTGTGTTTGATATTTTTATGCGCGGTAAACAGATTACCCGTGAAGAAATATTACAATCGCTCTGCCCGACTCAGGCTGAAGGTTTAGATATTCTGCCCGCATCCATGTCGTTAGCGACTCTCGATCGCGCCATGGGCAATAAAGGGGGGATGGGCTTATTACTGAAAAAAGCCTTACAGTTAATTGACGCCGATTACGACTATGTATTGATTGATTGCCCCCCGGTGATGGGGGTTTTAATGGTCAATGCGCTGGCGGCATGTCAGCGCGTGTTAATACCGGTACAAACCGAGTTTTTGGCACTGAAAGGTTTAGAGCGTATGATTGCGACCATGGCGTTAATGCGCGGCTCTAAACAAGCTTTATCTTATACTATAATTGCCACTATGTACGACAAACGTACTCGAGCCTCGCTAGAAGCTTATAAAGCGTTAAAAGAGACGTATCAGGATCAGGTGTGGTCTTCTGTGGTGCCTATTGATACGAAGTTTCGCGATGCGTCGTTAGCACAAACGCCCCCGCATATGTTTGCCAGCAATGCTCGTGGTGTATTTGCTTACAATACGTTGCTGACTTATTTGCTGCAATTAACGCCGGAGGCTTAATATGAGCCAGTTAATTGCCAGTCAAAAAGTGATTCAAGGCTATTTAGATTCTTTACTAACCGAAGACGATGATCGCGCTGAGGTCGCCGTCAGCGCTGTTGCGGAAAAACAACGTGCTGAATTAAACACATTATTAGCGCAAGCTGTTACTGCGAAGCCCGTGGCTGCCCCAGCCGCCGCGGTTATTGTAAAAACGCCGGTTGAACCCGTTTTAGCACCGGCCAAACTGGCCGTGCAGCACACTGAGGTTGCCAGTAACAGAGCGATCCCCATAGCACAGCGTTTAGCGGCTAATACCGTTGCTGCTGCCTCCGATACAACGGCGAAAGCGTATCGAAAAGAACGGTTTCAAGTATTATTTTTTAATGTGGCCGGTTTAAAAATTGCAGTGCCATTGACTGAACTTGGTGGTATTCATGAGCTTAGAACCATTACCAGTTTATTTGGCAAGCCGAATTGGTTTCGCGGCGTGATGTTGTATCGTGAACAAAAAATCAATGTGGTCGACACCGCGCGCTGGGTCATGCCAGAAAAATATAACGAAACTCTGGAACAAGAGTTAAACTATAATTATCTCATTATGTTAGGGTCAAGTAATTGGGGGCTTTGTTGCGAAAGCCTGATTGATACCATGACCTTAGAACCTGAAGAAGTGAAGTGGCGTGAACACCAAGGCAAGCGCCCGTGGATCGCCGGATTGATCAAAGAACATATGTGTGTCTTACTTGAAGTTGACGAGCTAATCGCCTTGTTAAACCAAGGCCTCGATATCAACGCCCGCAGAAATAGAGCACGAGGAGCTGTAGATGAGTAATAAAGTTTCCCAATCGGCAGATAAAAAACAGGTTGTCGACGAAGTGTTGCAATGGGTAACCTTCCGTTTGCAGGAAGAAACTTACGGCATCAATGTGATGCAGGTACAAGAGGTGCTGCGTTACAGTGAGATCGCACCTGTACCTGGCTCACCAGATTATGTACTGGGCATCATTAATTTACGCGGAAACGTTGTTACCGTTATTGATACGCGGGCTCGATTTGGTTTACCTCCAGCCGAAGTCACCGATAATACTCGTGTGGTGATTATCGAGGCAGAAAAGCAAGTAATTGGTATTTTGGTCGACAGTGTCGCCGAAGTGGTTTACTTAAAACAGTCTGAGGTGGATAGTGCACCAAATGTCGGTACCGATGAAAGTGCGCGTTTTATTCAAGGTGTGTCTAACCGCGATGGTGAGTTACTCATTTTGGTTGACTTAAATAAAATGCTAAATGATGAAGAATGGGACGAGATTAACAGCCTTTGATGAACATACCCGTTTGGTTAGTCTGGCCGTTGTTAGGCCTAGGCATAGTCAGTGTGCTGTTTCTGGCCTTATGGCTGAGTAAGCGTTTGGCACAAGTTGAGCGTAAAGTCAGTCTACTAAGTGCTCAGCTTGAGAGCAGCCAGCAACACGCGGCCACAGCGCAGGCTGAGCTAGAAGAGCTGCGCTCAGGCGTGATTGGTGTTGGCCAGCGTGTACTCAATTTACAAGAGTCGCAACAGCGCTTAAAAAACCAATTAGCTGAGCTACACGAACAGCATCAAGTGATTGCGCTAAGCGATCCAGAGAGTAAAATTTATAGCCGAGCCATGAAGATGGTGGAGCTGGGCGCGGATCTCGAAGAAATTATCCGTGAATGTGAATTGCCACGCGCTGAAGCTGAATTGTTGGTCAATTTGCATCAACAAAAACAAGGTTAAGCCAAGCAGAGGTCGCTATGAGTGATCAGCCAGAGCAAAGCGCTACCGCGCTAAAATATGACGGCGCCGGCGCGCCCATTATTATTGCAAAAGGGCATGGCCAGTTAGCAGCAGATATTATTGCCCTAGCGCGTGAGCACGGTGTATTGATACATGAAGATGCCGAGTTATCTCGGCTGTTAAGCCAATTACAATTAGGCGATCAGATCCCTAAGGCCTTGTATCTGATTATCGCCGAGTTAATTGCTTTCTCCTATGTACTGCAAGGCAAGTTTCCTGAAAACTGGCATAACATTCATCAGCGTATTGACCTAAAAGCCTAACCCGCATGTTCTTGTTGTAGCCAAAGGGCTATTCAGCCGTTTCTGGCTTTTGCCATACTAGCGCTTTAAAGTGCTGACGACACATCGAAACATAACTTTCATTACCGCCAATTTGTACTTGCGAGCCCGCTGTCGCTGCCTGGCCATGTTCATCTAACCGCACCACAAAATTCGCTTTACGACCACAATGACAAATAGTTTTTAATTCAATCAATTTGTCCGCCCAAGCTAAAAGTGCCTGGCTTCCAGCAAAGGTTTCACCCAAAAAATCTGTACGTAAGCCAAAGGCCAACACCGGCACATTTAGCTCATCTACTACGTCTGTCAGCTGCCGCACCTGTGTTTTTGATAAAAACTGTGCTTCATCAATCAACACACAATCTAAACGACCTGCGGCTTTTTGTTGTTGCAGTGTAGTGAAAAAGTCGAATTGGTGATCAAAAATGTGCGCATCCATGGCCAAACCAATGCGCGAACTGACTTTACCTAAACCAAAACGATTATCTAAAGCGGCGGTGAAAATGGCCACTGTCATGCCGCGTTCTTGATAGTTATAGGCACTTTGCAGTAAAGAAGTGGATTTACCGGCATTCATTGCCGAATAATAAAAATACAATTGAGCCATTACGGTACCCTAAAAATGCTGACGGCGCAGTATAGAAACTTACTATAGAAAATCAGCTAGCTGCGCTTCAAGCCTAGCAGGATTTAACTGCCTGCTGCGGTTTAAATTAACCGGCAGCAGGGCGTTGATATGGTGTTAATTATCCGCAGTTTTAACCCTTTCTTGCGGTTTTTCAGCGCGCTTAACGGCGCTGTCATCTGCTTTTTTATTGTTTTGTGTTGGTTTAGCGGGTTGCACTTTTGGAAAGAATAAATTTAACGGATTTTGTTTTATTTGTTCGAACACACTTTTCAGTAACAACGAAAACTTACCAATTTGCGTGCCCCGTGCGCGCAGTGCCACGGTTAGGGCGAGAGTAAAGCTCACCCACAAATTAACAAAACCAATTAATAACACCATCACTAGATAAAACAAAAAGCCGAAGAGGCCCAAATCGCCATCGACTGTGCTGTAGCCTAAATTGGCTGAAGCAAAAGCGACATGCCGAATATCCAACGGTAAATCAAGCAAGTAGCCTAAGTAGCTGGTCATGCCCAATAACACACCAAAAAAGAAATTACCGGCCAAGGCGCCATAGTTTTCATGCCAATATTCGGCAAAAGCTTTACGCGCGCGCTGCGGTAGGAGCCGTTTCAGTAAAGGGTGTTGGTATAGCCGTAAATTTAATTCAAGGTAATTGGCGCGGTTTTCAAAAAAACCGGCAATAATGCCCGAGCAGAATAACCAAACCCCTGCAATAGCCGCAAAAAACAGTGAGCCATGCCAAGGCGAGATGGCATCTAACTGATAAGACACCGCCGCAGCATCTAAAATGGGGCGATCTTGCCAATACCAAAAGCTCAAGGCAATAATTGAAGCGGTTATCACGGCAATACTTACGTTACCCCATACTGCAGCCCACTGCGACCGATTTACGTCAATCAGTAAGGTGGCCAGTTTTTTATGGGCTGCCCGGCCGTTTTCACCTTTTTCAACTTCAGCGGCAAAACTGGCCGCAGTCATGGCTGGCTGCTTGGTGGCGACAGTCAGGCCTAACATATGAATGAGCACAAAACCTAAGCCATAATTTAAACTGGCCAGCGCAGCGGTAGAAAAGGGAGATAACCCTAGCGCTTGGATATGAATTTTAATCAGTGCCATCATGGCAATAATCACGCCTGCACCTGCGGCTGAGGCCACTAAACCAAAAAATTGGCTTTTATCGCGGGTGATGTAATGTTCACCATGGCTGCTTTTGTTCACGCTAATGCTTTTCGATAACAGCTGAGTACTGCTGCGCCATAGCGCACGGACGCTTTTTTTCTCGCGGCTGGTATACAGTAACTGCTCGGTTAACTCTAAAGTATGCCGGTGCAGCTCGGCGCGATCCTGACCGGTGATCAATATCACTAATTGTTCTATCCGGCTTAGCGTTTGCTCTAAGCGTTCTAACAGATGAGACACGGCCACCGTACTGCCTGCTGCTGCCGCACGGCGTCTTAAGCGGTCTATTTGCTCATAGCATTGCTCAACCATCACGATGTAATGTGCACAGTCGTAGAGCGGTAATTCGACATCCGGTTGTTTTTGCCGATAATGGCCCACTAACATATTTAGTTCACGATGCAGCGCAATAAATGCAGAATCAATGTTGTTGAGCCGCTTATCTAATCGCATCAGATCCGGCTCCATCTCTTCTGCAGCGATCCAGACACTGAGCATTTCCAGTGCACACAGGGCATCTTCATGCATGTGCTCTTCAAATGCCGTTAGTTTTTCTTTGCTGACTACGCTTAGAAAAAAGCTGCTGAACTCGGTAAACAAGCCTGGGCCATCAACATGCTCTTCATCATCAATAACAATTTTTTTAAAGACTTCGGCCAGCACATCTTTTAATTCGCTCAGATCCCGCGGTGCTGGGTTCACTTTTTCATAGAGGCGGCTAGATAATTCGCGAAAAAAACCGCGACGCGAAAAAACGCCAAGGCTGACTAATGCCGGATAGATATGCACACTGCACAGCCAACTGAACAAGTTGTTGGCAATCATTTCACTTTCAGCGAGATTTTGTTGCAGTGTTTCTAATAATTTTTTAGCGCGTTTTTTGCGCTCAAAGCTAAAGCGTGACTCGTTTACCCAGCCCACTAAGTGTTTTAGCAGGGGTAATCCTTCTTTTTCAGCGGCTAAAGCGCGAACGAGCATCAGCGCATTTAATTTATCCATTAACACCTCATACCCTATACAAGCCTATACTGCGTCGTTTTCATCAGCTGTTTGCTCTGCATAGCCACAGCATTTGCCAGTGCGCCCTTATGATACCGCAGTGTCATCTAGCTTGCGTAGTTTAAATTTACATTAGCCTTTAGACCTTTATTGGTTGTTTTACCTTAAAACAGGCATACTACCCAACAACAATATCGTTGATTTAAGGAAATAAAAGATGGAAAAGTGGTTATTATTGACCGTTTTTGCGCAAGTCGTGCTAACAAGCGTGGTCATGGTGCTGATGGGGCGGCGACGTTTCAAAGCGGCTCGTAACAAACAAATTAACATGGCCGCTTTTCAAACCATGGATTTACGTGGCGCGGATCAACAAGTCATAGCGACCGGCCGTAATTTCGATAATCAATTTCAGATGCCCATGCTGTATCTATTTAGTGTGTTATTTATATTGCAGTTTGGTTTGGCCGATTTGACCTTTTTGTTGCTCGGTACGGCCTTTGTGCTGCTACGTATCGCACATACCGTGGTGCATATTGGTAGCAATACCTTGCGTCCACGTTTTCGGTTATTTGTCTTAGGTTGTGTGGTGCTGTGGGTGATTTGGGGCCGTTTGCTGCTATTGGCATTATAGTTTGTGCATTTGTTAATAAAATACACCGGCTTGTACTTAGGCCTGAAAATAAAGGGTTAGTGCCTTAACCAACCAAAACAAAAATAGCAGGTAACGCAGAACTAACCCTAGAGTACACTGGGGTTTAGCTGCTATGATTAACCAAGACTAACCCTTGATTTGCCCTGAAGCGGTAGATCAGTAGTAGATGAGGTTATTTTGCTAAAAGCGTTATGCGGTTTGTTATGTTTAGGTGCTAGCTTTACAGTTTTTGCCGAGCCTTCGCCAGAACTATTAAAAGAGTTTGACCAGTTCTTTCAAGAACAAGTGCAGCAACAGCAAGTGCCTGGTGCCGCCTATGCTATTGTTTATAAAAACAAGATTATCCGCGCTAAGGGTTTTGGTGTACGTGAAGTGGGTAGCAAGCTACCCGTTGATGCTTTTACGGTATTTCGAATTGCTTCTGTTTCTAAAACCTTCGCCGGCGGGTTAGCCAGTATTCTTGCATCGCAAGGTCATTTTAAATGGGATGATCCGGTTAATCGCTATTTGCCTGATTTTTCGTTTAAAACGCGTTCGTTCAATAATAAATTAAAAGTAGAACATTTACTGTCGCAAAGTACTGGGGTAATTGCCAATGCTTATGACAACCTGATTGAGGCTAATTTTCAGCCTGAACGCATTTTACCACAATTTCAAAAGTTAGATCCGCTGTGTACACCCGGCCAGTGTTATGGCTATCAAAATGTCTTGTTCAGTTTAATTGAACCCATTATGCAGCAATCGACCTCGCAAGATTATGCCAGTTTGCTACGGCAGAATATTTTTGAACCACTGCATATGCCAACGGCATCGGTGGGCTATCAGGGGTTTTTAGATACTGAAAATCGCGCCATTCCCCATGTGAAAGCTAAAGGTAAATGGTATCCACGTACCGTTAGCGAAAGTTACTATCGTTTTGCACCTGCTGCAGGGGTCAATGCTAGTGCTATCGATTTAGGCTATTGGTTAATTGCGCAATTAGGTTATAACCCCGAGGTGCTAAATAGCGAACAACTGCAATATATGACGAACAAGCGTGTTCGCACAGTTCGCGATCTGCGCCGTCGTCAGTGGCGTGAGCATATTACCGATGCTCATTATGCCCTGGGCTGGCGCGTTTATCAGTTTGGTCAAGAGCAACTGGTGTATCACGGTGGTTGGGTTCAAGGCTTTCGTGCCGAATTAGCGTATTCTAAAGATCGTGAGTTGGGCTTAGTGATTTTATTAAATGCGGAATCGAATGTGGTTGCAGAATTAAGCACGCATTTTTGGTCAACCATGTTTACGGCAATGCAAAAAGAAGACAAAGCCAGTTTACTGGCAGGTTGCAAACTTTCCGAGAAAAACAGCACAAAAAAAGCGTCTAGCTGTTAAGCCTTGGCAACTTTCTGATATAAATCTAAATAGAAATCACATTGAATTGCTGGCGCTTGTGCCAGTAATTCTGCTTTGACTGCAGCACTGAACTTCCAACCTAATGGCACCATTGTGATCAACTGCATTAAATCGGTTGCCGTTAACTGCGTTAGCTGAAAACTCAACCGTTCTCTTGCAACATGCTGAAAACCTGTTATGTCAGTAACGGCATCACTGTGCAAACGTACTTCGCTATAAATCGCTTGTTTAAGTTGCAGCAAATGCTCAGGGGCGGGGGTAACGGTAAGTAAGTGACCACCCACTTTGAGCACACGGCTTAGCTCACTGGCTAAAGAGGGCGCATAAATACGCACTATGGCATCAAAATAGCCTGCGGCAAAAGGCAAGCTATAGGCACTAGCGACCGCAAAGTGAACCTGTGGATACTGTTTTGCTGCCGAGCGAATGGCACTTTTTGAAATATCGATACCATGCTGTTCTTCAATAGTTAATTGTTGCTGTAATAGGTTACTGTAATAGCCTTCGCCGCACCCCAGATCCAACAGAGTAGTGACTTGCAGCGGTTGTAACGTGGCGCCAACTTGCTCGGCCATGGGCCGATACCAATCGGCTTGCAAGAATGCGCGGCGGGCTTGCATCATCTCTTTATTATCACCTGGATCTTGCGAGTTTTTTTGCTGTACTGGCAACAGGTTAACGTAGCCTTCTTTGGCCTGATCAAAACTATGTCGATTGACACACTGATACTGTTTATTATTCAGAACTAAAGCTTGTTGACACAGTGGGCACAGGTACATAGTTAAACCAAGATAGCAAAAACGCTATTGTAGCAGTAGGCAAGCTTTCGTCGCAAAGCCTTGGTATACTGCGGCAAATTATGTGGGGGGTCTATGCAAGAATTGGAAATGTGGTCTTTAGATGAATTATGTGACCATGCCTTTGATATATTTGAAGAATTAGCAGCCGATAACCTATCTGCTGAAGACTATCAGTTTTATCAACAGCATTATGAAGCACGGGGCTATGTCGATTTGGTGGTGCCAGGTGCGGATTGGCTAGATACGGTCAACCAAGAGCTTGAACCGGAGCTGCACTTCGAGGCGCAAATTGGTGTGACGGGCGAGAACGGCAGTGCCGACTTGGTATTAGCCCGTATTTTGTTAAGTCGCGAAAAGCATGAGACCCTATGCCATGCGTTGTGGCGTGGGCAATAAAACGGATGATTCGGTAAGGGTGTTTTAGTCAAAGGGTTTAGTATAGGAGTCTCTATGTTATTGCAGGTACAACAGAGTCAGGTTTTGCTGATTGATATCCAAAGCAAATTGGCTCCAGCTATTGCTGATCAGGCGCAGCTGAGTCAGGCTGCCGCTTGGGTGTTACAAATTGCCAGCTTATGTGACGTGCCGGTAATAGCGACAGAACAGTATCCTGCTGGTTTAGGTCATACTATCCCCTCATTGCTCGAGTTACTTCCTAGTGGCGCGGTGCATGAAAAAATTCATTTTAGTGCTATGCGTGAACCCGAGATTGTTGCGGCTGTTGCCGCACAGCAACGGCCACAAGTGGTGGTGCTTGGCACAGAAGCGCATGTTTGTGTGTTGCAAACGGTGCTAGACTTACTTGCTGCCGGCTATCAAGTGTATTTGGTTAGCGAAGCAGTCGGCTCGCGTACGCCTGAAAACAAACAGTTGGCGCTTAGTCGCATGCAACAAGCCGGTGCAGTAGTGATCAGCAAGGAAATGTTAGCCTTTGAATGGCTAGAGCGCGCCGGAACAGAGTTGTTCCGGCAAATTAGCAAAGGGTGGATCAAATAAGCGTTTGGTCGTTTTGAGGCAAAACCTTATTGACCGAGCAGCTGTTCTAGCAAAAGCGCCAATCGCACCGCAGCTTGTTGTAAACGTTGCTCTAAATTAGCTTGATACTGTGCTAAATAGCTGTCGTCAATTAACATGCCTGGCCGATAATGCTGATAAATATCAAAGGTTAACCGTGCAGATTCATTTGCCCAATCTAACACGCTGCCTTGTTGCCACAGAGCGGTGTTTTCTGGGTTAATTTGCAAAAATAACCATTCTTGTCTCTGGTAATCTTCGTCATAACCGAGTTTGTGCAGCATGCTGCTATCCCAAATGCCGTGTAAATTAGCCGGCGTTTCTGGGTTATAAAAATACACAGCAGTGCGATTGCCGCCAAGATCATCGGCGTAACTGACATGCAGTGGCTGATGTAAGTCGCCAATATAATGCGCTAAAAATAACAAGGCTTGCCAGTCAGTCGCATCTGCGGTTAAACGCTGCTGCATATCGGCGATAGCCGATAAAATACAGCCTTGTTCTGGGCAGTGTTCATGCTTAATTTCTTGTTCTGGGCGCGGCATATTCACATAGTGATGGGGCGCACTCCAACGATATTCCTCTTCACTGCGCACTTCATCTGGCCACGCGCAAGCACTGGCGAATTCGGTATGGGGTGAGGCGGCAACTAAGCTCGCCACGTGCTGTTGGGTTTGTATCGACAGTAATTGTAAGCTCATATTACAGATCAGCGCATGCCCCGTGCGACCAAAACCAAAGCTATTGAAGCTTATTAACAGTGCACATAACACTAAAAAACTGCGCATATTTATTCTCCAACCAGTTGAGTAATACTAAAGCGGCTGGCCGCTTCACCGATCTGTTGTTGCACTTCGTTTAACGCCCTTTGCATGTCCTCAGCTAAGGTGTAAGGCGGGTTAATCACCAACATACCACTGCCCGTCATGCCATGCCCATGGCTATCGGCATGTAAATTAAACTCAATACGTAACTGATTTTTAATGCCAGTAGCAACAAGGCTATTTATAAAGGCTTCAACCGCGATGCGTTCAATCACCGGATACCAAATGGCATAGGTCGCTTGCGGAAAGCGTTTATAGGCCTCTTGTAAGCCTGTAACCAAGTCTTGATACTCGGTTTTTAACTCATAAGGCGGGTCTATTAACACTAAACCGCGCTTGACCAAGGGCGGCAGCATCGCTTTAAAGCCGGCATAAGCATCGGTATTTTCAATACGCGTATAACGGCGGCGCACAAATTGGCTTTTTAGCACCGGAAAGTCGGTAGGATGCAGTTCAGTGGCTTGAATATGGTCGTCATTACGCAGCATTAACGCGGCAATTTTCGGCGAGCCCGGATAAAAAGCCAGTTCGCAATCGGGGTTAAGTTGGTTAATTAGCGCGATATAGCGTTTTAATAAGGAGCTTTGCGCTTCGTATTGCCAAAGTTTAGCAATACCGCCTTGGTATTCAGCGGTTTTTAGCGCGTGTTCGCTTTGCAAACTATACAGGCCCGCGCCGGCATGCGTATCGTGATAACACAGCGGTTTATCTTTTTTTAGCAGGTAGTCTAAGATGGCTACCTCGGTAAGATGTTTTACCACATCGGCGTGATTACCCGCATGGTAGCTGTGACGATAACTGAGCATAAAAAAGAGCCTTGCTTTGCCATTTAAGGCGCCAAGGATACTGCGTTAACTTAAAAAAACAAGTGTTAAAACCATGGCACTAATAGCAATCGCTTTGCAGCAGACCCACGCGGACTCGGTGCAAGAAAAAACCAAGTATTGTCGGCGCCTAACTGCTAAAATCTGCGGCATACAGCAAGCGATAGCAAAATGCTAAAGAAACGGGAATGGGTATGTCACAACAACGGCCAAAAGGCGGCAAAGCAGCGGATCCGTTGCAAAAGCCTTGGATGAAAAACGCGAAATCAGCAGCAAATAAAGCAAAACGTCCGGTAGCCGCATTAAAACCGCAAACCGCTAAGCCGTTGAAAACCGTGTTGGATAACGAAGGTAAAATTTACGGTGAGAATGCCTGTCGGGTCATGTTTCAACAACGGCCAGAGTCAGTAATCCGTTTGTATTTATCGGCGCAGCTGGCACCAAAGTTTGCCGATATGATGAAGTATTTAGCCGCAGCGAAAAAAGCCTACCATATCGTTGATGATGCCGATCTTGAAAAAGTAGCCGGCAGTGGCCATCACGGTGGCATAGTGCTGCTGGTAAAACGTAAAGCGCAGCAAAAACTTGCTGACTATTTACAACAGAAAGGCCGCAAACAAGATTGTTTGCTGGCGTTAGATGGTGTAGGTAATCCGCATAATTTAGGCGCTATTACCCGCAGCTGTGCCCATTTTGGCGTGGGCGGCATTATTATGAAGCAGCCTGAGTTATTACAATCGGGCGCGGCGCTGCGCACCGCTGAAGGCGGCGGGGAATTTGTCGATGGTTTAAGTTGCGACAATCTGCCACTGGCGCTGAAGCTTTGTAAAGAGGCAGGTTATACGCTTATTACAACCTCTAGCCATGGCGGCAGCTCGTTATATAACACGCCATTACCGGCCAAAGTGGTGATTGTGTTTGGTGAAGAAATGTTTGGTGTATCGCAACATGTCGCAAAAAACGCGGACATCGCGCTGCAAATACCCGGCACCGGTAAAGTGGAATCGCTTAATGTGAGCGTGGCCGCGAGCTTAATTCTGGGTGAGTGGTATCGGCAACGAAGTTAGAGCGCGTTGTAGTATGGGTAACAGCGAGATTATTAGCGTCACTGTTACCCATCATTAAGGCGTATTCGCCAGTGAGCTTAGTGCTTTGGGTAAGGTTGAGCCAACATAACTAAAGCGCGGGATCAGTTCGCCAGCAATATCAACGTTTTCACTAAACATGGTGGCGGGGCGAGCCCACAGGCCAAAATCGCCGTACAGCGCACGATAGATCACTAGCCATTCGGCGGTTTCGCTATGCATAGCCAAGTCAACAACTTGGTAATAACGCCCTTTGTAGTGTTGATAATAGCCTTGTGGCAAGTCAGGCTTAGTGTTGTTGTTCATGCCAGCCCTCAAAAATGATTTGTGCCGACAGGCTGTCTACTTTGTCTTTACTCAGATTACGGTAACCGCCTTCTGCAAATAGTCTACTGCGCGCATCTGCGGTGGATAAACGCTCATCATGTAGCGCGACGGCTAAACCAAAGCGGCCATGGAGGCGGTTGGCGAATTTACGTGTTCGCACAGTAAAGTCTTGCTCAGTACCGTCCATATTAAGCGGTAAACCGACTAACAATAACTGCGGCTGCCAGTCTTTTATTAAGCGCTCAATCTGCTCCCATTCCGGAATGCCATCACGCGCTTTTAAAGCAGGAAGTAAGGTAGCACTGCCGGTTAATTCTGAACCGACAGCGACCCCGATACTTTTGGTGCCATAATCAAAACATAAAATGGTGCGATGTTGCATTAAGCGTGGCCAGCCTCGTTGGTTAATTGCCAAGGTTTAATGCCAATGGCCGCGGTTGCGGATTGCCATTTTTCAGCATGGATCAAATCAAAAATGATATGATTATCGGCAGGCACTACTAGCCAGCTATTATCTGCAATTTCTTGCTCTAACTGGCCGGCGGTCCAACCGGCATAGCCCAGCGCCAAAATAAACTTCTCTGGCGCAGCGGCGGTGGTTAAATCCATCAAAATATCTTTTGAGGTCGTGACCATTAAGCCGTTTTCCAATGGCATACTGCTATGATAGCCCGGTTTAGCGGTATGCAATACAAAGCCACGATCACTCTGTACTGGGCCTCCAGCACAAACTTGGCTACTAGCCACCGGGCTGTCGGCATCAAAGGTTATTTCGAGTTGTTTTAATAAATCCGCCACGCTGACCGGGAGAGGGTGATTGATAACAATACCCATAGCGCCTTCATCATTGTGCTCACAAACATAGGTTACACTGCGTTTGAACATCGGATCGTCCAAAGCAGGCATTGCAATGAGAAAATGGTTCTGAAATCCTTGCATACAACCTCCGCGATATCATTACGGCGTTAAGCGTGCTGCCAGGCGCTGTTCAATGGCGTCAAACAACATGCCGGTAATACTGATCGGAAAAGCGGCTTCGATTTCCCGAATACAGGTTGGACTGGTAACATTGATTTCAGTTAATTTATCGCCGATAACATCTAGACCGACGAAGATTAACCCTTTGGCTTTTAGTGTTGGACCGATGGCTTTAGCGATTTGCCAATCGGTTTCAGACAAGGCTCGAGCTTCACCTCGACCACCAGCGGCCAGATTGCCGCGTGTTTCCCCTGAAGCAGGGATCCTTGCTAAGCAGTATGGCACAGGTTCACCATCGATCACCAATATTCGTTTATCACCTTGGGTAATTTCTGGAATAAAACGTTGTGCCATAGCGTAACGACTGCCATGTTCAGTCAGCGTTTCAATGATGACACTGATATTCGGATCGCCCGGTTGTAAGCGGAAGATCGATGCGCCGCCCATACCATCTAACGGCTTCAAAATAATATCCTGCTCAGTTTTATAGAAGGCTTTTAAACGCGAAGGATCACGACTGACTAAGGTTTTAGGCGTAAACTGACTAAACCAGCTGGTGTAGAGTTTTTCATTGGCATCACGCAGGCTTTGCGGCTTGTTAACGATCAAAGTCCCCAAGTCTTCTGCTCGCTCTAGCATGTAAGTGGCATAAATATATTCGGTATCAAACGGTGGATCTTTACGCATCAGGATCACATCAAGTTCGCTTAGGGCGATATCCTGTTCTGTACCAAATTGATACCAGCTATGTTGATCTTGTTGTACCCGCAGCGTAACCGTACGGGCACGCGCTTGGCCTTGTAATAAATACAAGTCGGCCATTTCCATATAATGAATTTCATAACCACGATTTTGCGCCTGCAGCAGCATGGCAAAGCTGGAATCTTTATTGATGTTGATTTGGCTGATGGGGTCCATCACGATACCCAGTTTTATCGTCATAACATTTAACCTTAGGCAAGATCGCCAAATTGCAATTGCAAGGCACTAATGGCGGTTAGTGCAGCCGTTTCTGTTCGTAAAATGCGCGGTCCAAGCTGAATACCCGTAAACTGGGCTTGGGCCGTAGCGATGACTTCGGCATCCGTAAAGCCGCCTTCCGGGCCAATAACCAGCCGAATTGTTTGCGCTGGACTTAATGTTTTAATGGTGGCGCTGGCGCGCGGATCTAAGGTGAGTTTTAATTCTTTTGTTTGTTGGGCCAGCCATTGCGCTAAAGAAATGGCCGGATGCACCCTTGGCACAACACTGCGACCACTTTGCTCACAGGCACTTATGGCAATTTTTTGCCATTGCTCGTTACGTTTAGCCAATCGTTCGCCATCTAGTTTTACGCCACAACGTTCGGTAAACAGGGGGGTAATTTCAGTCACACCTAACTCTACGGCTTTTTGAATAGCGAAGTCCATGCGATCGCCGCGGGAAATACCCTGACCTAAGTGAATAGATAGCGGTGACTCAACCGGGTTAGCCTGTTGTGCCACAACCTTTACCTGCACTTGCTTTTTGCTAACATCAACAATGTGGCTATTGTAATTAAAACCATCGCCATTAAAGAGTTGTATGGCTTGGTCCGTTTGCATGCGTAACACGCGAGACACGTGATTTGCTGCGTCATCATCAAGCAGCAGTGTTTGATGAACACTCAACGTTTGAGGAGTATAAATACGAGGTATACGCATGCCGGCGGTTCCGATGCTAAAAGCGTTAATGTTAGCAGCCTGAGCTGCGGGTTCAAAATAAAAAACCGCTGCGAACAGCGGTTTTGCAAAGTGGCCGTAAACAGCTTAGCGCACGGGCACGTATTCGTAAGTTGATCCAAAGCCCAGTGGCAGATCTAATGCCCAGAACCCAAGCAAGAAAGCCGTCCACAATACAAGCATCACAACCGAGAAGGGCAGCATCAGTGCGACTAAGGTACCAATACCACTGTTTTTAACATACTTTTGGCAGAACACTACAATCAGTGGGAAGTAGGGTAACAGTGGGGTGATGATGTTGGTTGAAGAATCACCTACCCGATAAGCCGCTTGCGTTAAGTCAGGCGAAATGCCTAATTCCATCAGCATTGGCACCATAATGGCGCCAATCAGTGCCCATTTAGCCGATGCTGAACCGACCACTAAATTGACGAAGCCGGATAAGAATACAATACCCACCAGCGTCATACTCAAAGGCAAGCCCATAGCCTTTAAAGCATTAGCGCCTTTTACGGCGAGTAACACACCTAGATTAGATTGGTTAAAAGCGTATAAAAATAGTGCACAGAAAAATGCCATCACAATGTAATAGCCCATACCGCTCATAGCATGGCTCATGCCCTTGACCACATCGCGGTGATTTTTAACCGAGCCAGACACATAACCATATACAATACCTGGCACTAAAAAGAACACAAAGATAATGGTCACAATCGATTTCATTAGTGGTGCGGCGGCAGTAAGCAATGGGTTTACACCGGCTAATACCTCTTCTGGTTTAGCTGCCCAAGGTGTTTGTTCTGGTACCACGATACTTAAGGCAAGTAAGGCGATAACCGCTAACATCGACAAGCCTGCTGCTCTTAAACCACGAGATTCATTAGGCGATAAAGCTTCCATGGTCACCATTTGTGACGTATCACCATCAACTTTAGTTGTTTTTAAGCGAGGTTCAATTACTTTATCCGTCAAGACCCAACCAATGACAATAATTAAAAAGGTTGACGCAGTGGTAAAGAAATAGTTATTCAGCGGGTTGATGGTGACGCTGGGGTCAAGAATTTGTGCTGAGGTTTGTGTTAATCCGGCGAGTAACGGATCTAGGCTCGATGGCACAAAGAAAGTAGCTGAGAAGCCGCCGGATACACCCGCGAAGGCGGCAGCAATACCAGCTAATGGATGACGACCTGCAGCATAAAATATCACTGCGCCAAGCGGCACCACGAGCACATAGCCTGCATCAACCGCAACGTGACTGAGTACACCTACCGCAACAAGTACTGGGGTCAGTAGCATTTTCGGGGTAACGGATAAAATTGAGCGAAGGCCAGCATTAATAAAACCGGTATATTCGGCAACGCCCAAACCTAGCATAGCAACCAGTACCACACCTAGCGGCGGGAAGGTGACAAAAGTATTGACTATATTGGAGGTGAAGTTCGTTAACGCTTCACCCGAAAGCAAGTTGACTATGGCGATTTGTTGACCAGAGCGAGGGTCCAGCTCATCAAAGCTCACCCCCGACAGTAACCACGAGGTTACCCAAACAATCACCATTAACAATGCAAATAATACGGCAGGATCGGGCAATTTATTACCCACCACTTCAATCGTATTGAGCGCACGATTCATCCAGCCATTGTTATTGGCTGCGGTTTGTTCAGACATAACATATCCTTTTTTTATTTTTTATTGTGTACTCACTGTTACAGTGAATGACCCTGGAAGGTACAACTAACCAATAATCATACACAAAAGTTAGCGTCAGGTAAGCGGCAAATCAGCTGAACGGCCATTAAAAAAAGAAAAAAGGAGAGCTGAGCTCTCCTTTTTTTAGTTTTTATACAACAACTGTTTATTTTGCGTACTGACGCAGTAACTCGGCTTTATCGGTTTGTTCCCACGGGAACTCGTTGCGGCCGAAATGACCATAAGCGGCCGTAGGCAGATAAATTGGTCTTTCCAGTTGCAACATTTCAATTAAACCATGTGGGCGCAGATCGAAATGTTCACGCACCAGTTTAATTAACTCATCTTCACTCAGTTTGCTAGTACCGAAGGTTTCTAAGCTGATGGAAGTTGGTTCAGCTACGCCGATGGCATAAGACACTTGTAATTCAAGACGTTCGGCCAAGCCGGCAGCCACTAAGTTTTTCGCGACATAACGTGCAGCGTAAGCCGCTGAGCGGTCAACTTTTGATGGGTCTTTACCTGAGAAAGCGCCACCACCGTGACGTGCCATACCACCGTAAGAGTCAACGATGATTTTACGACCGGTTAAACCACAGTCGCCCATCGGACCGCCGATGACGAAACGGCCAGTAGGGTTAATAAAATATTTGGTTTTGCTGGTGAGCCATTCTGCCGGTAATACTGGCTTGATAATGGTTTCCATAACGGCTTCACGCAAATCAGCGGTGCTGATGGTGTCACAATGCTGTGTCGACAAGACTACTGCATCAATACCGATGGGCTTACCGTCTTCATAAATGAAGCTTAACTGCGATTTCGCATCGGGACGTAACCACGGTAAGGTACCGTCTTTACGTACTTGCGCCTGACGCTGTACTAAACGGTGCGAATAAGTAATAGGAGCAGGCATCAAAACGTCGGTTTCGTTGCTTGCATAGCCAAACATTAAACCTTGGTCACCTGCGCCTTGCTCGCTTGGATCGGCACGGTCAACACCTTGGTTGATGTCAGGAGATTGTTTACCAATTGCGTTTAACACTGCGCAAGAGTCAGCATCAAAGCCCATGTCTGAATGGGTATAACCAATTTCACGCACGGTTTTGCGAACGATCTCTTCGATATCAACCCAAGCTGAAGTAGTGATTTCACCACCCACAAGCACCATACCGGTTTTAACGAAAGTTTCACACGCAACACGTGCTTTACTGTCTTGTTCTAATATTGCATCCAGCACTGCGTCTGAAATCTGATCGGCAATTTTATCCGGATGTCCTTCAGAAACTGACTCAGACGTGAAAATATGTTGTGCCATTAGTTGTTTTCCACCACGTTGGTTAATGCGGAATGCGCCAAAGCGCCTGTCTAAAATTACGCCTATTTGCAAAAGCTTGTACCGGCAAGCAATGCCAGTGCAGGTTGCAAAGTGATGGGCGCCAAAAAAATAGCCGCTAATTTTAGTGAAAATTGCGGGTAATTACCAGTAATATTTGACGCCCAGACGTCTTTCTTTCCGTCAATTACGCCAGGCGCTGTTTTTAGATCAGATGCCAAGGAAATAAAGGCATCTAGCAAGATTAACATTTGCCATCTGCCGGCAGCTGAGTGAAAATAGTGGTAATTTAAGCAGCAAGCTAGGCGCTTAACTTGCCTTGCGCCCAATTTTCAGGAGTAAACATGCCATCTCGTAAACAACTTGCTAATGCTATCCGTGCACTCAGCATGGATGCGGTACAACAAGCTAAATCGGGCCACCCAGGTGCACCCATGGGCATGGCAGATATTGCCGAAGTACTCTGGCGAGATTACTTGAAGCATAACCCAACCAATCCAAATTGGGCTGATCGTGATCGCTTTGTGTTATCAAACGGCCATGGCTCAATGCTGATTTATTCTTTACTACATCTTAGTGGTTATCAATTAAGCATTGACGATCTAAAACAATTTCGTCAATTACACTCTAAAACCCCGGGTCACCCAGAATACGGTTATGCCCCCGGTGTAGAAACCACTACGGGTCCATTAGGGCAGGGTATTACCAACGCCGTAGGTATGGCTTTAGCAGAAAAAGCCTTAGCCGCACAATTTAATCAGCCAGGTTTTGATATCGTTGATCACTTTACTTACGTGTTCTTAGGCGATGGCTGCTTGATGGAAGGCATTTCGCATGAGGCCTGTTCTTTAGCGGGTACTTTAGGCTTAGGTAAGCTGATAGCCTTTTGGGATGATAACGGTATCTCTATCGATGGCCACGTTGAAGGCTGGTTTACTGATAATACTCCAGCACGCTTTGAGGCCTATGGCTGGCACGTTGTGCCGAATGTCGATGGGCATGATCCTGAAGCAGTAAAAGCGGCCATTGAGCAAGCGCGTGCGGTTACCGATAAGCCTACCTTGATTTGTTGTAAAACGGTGATTGGTTATGGTTCACCAAATAAAGGTGGTAGCCATGATTGTCATGGTGCACCGCTGGGCGATGCCGAAATTGCCGCTGCTCGCGCCTTTTTACAATGGCCACATGCGCCTTTTGATATTCCTGCTGATATTTATGCAGATTGGGATGCGAAAGCCACTGGCCAACAAGCAGAAGCTAAGTGGCAACAGCTTTTTGCTAGCTATCAAGCCGCTCACCCCGCTTTAGCTGCGGAGTTTTTACGTCGTAGTAGCGGTGCATTACCGGCAAATTGGGCTGAGCAAAGCCAGGCCTATATCGCCAAGCTACAAGCTAACCCGGCAACGATTGCCACGCGCAAAGCATCGCAAAATGCACTAAATAATTTTGGCCCCTTATTGCCTGAGTTTATGGGCGGTTCGGCTGATTTAGCCGGTTCTAACCTGACTATTTGGTCGGGCAGTAAGCCTCTGACTGCCAAGGATGCCAGCGGTAATTATGTTTATTACGGCGTGCGTGAGTTTGGTATGTCAGCCATGATGAATGGTATTGCCTTGCATGGCGGCTTTGTACCATATGGTGCGACTTTCTTAATGTTTATGGAATATGCACGCAATGCCGTGCGCATGGCCGCACTAATGAAGCAACGGGTTATTTTTGTTTATACGCACGACTCGATTGGTTTAGGTGAAGATGGTCCAACACACCAACCGGTAGAGCAACTGGCCAGCTTACGTGTTACCCCTAATTTAATGAATTGGCGTCCTTGTGACCAAGTTGAATCAGCGGTGGCTTGGCAACAAGCTATTGAGCGAACTGAAGGACCAAGCAGCCTGATTTTTACGCGTCAAAACTTGGTGCAACAAACCCGTAATGCTGAGCAATTAGACGCGATTAAACGTGGTGGTTATGTGCTATTAGATAGCACTGATGCACCTGAACTGATTTTTATTGCCACAGGTTCAGAAGTAGAACTGGCTATGCAAGCAGCAAAACAATTACAAGCTGACGGAAAAGCGGTACGAGTTGTTTCCATGCCATCTACTGATGTGTTTGAGCAACAAGATGCTACATATCGTGAAGCCGTTTTGCCAAAAGCCGTGACCAAACGTGTTGCGGTAGAAGCGGGCATTACAGATACATGGTATAAGTATGTGGGTTTGAACGGTGCCATCATTGGTATGAACTCTTTTGGTGAGTCAGCACCGGCAGAGCAATTATTTGCTCACTTTGGTATTACTACCGAAAAAGTACTTGAGGCTGCTCAGCAATTACTGAGTTAAGTTAAGCTTTTATAACGGCTCTTATTGAGTCTGTGCTGTTCATTTCAACGCTAATGGGGCCAACAATGCCTCGTTACGCCAGCAAGGATGCATGAGGTAAAGTGGTGATGAATTGCATCATCACTCTGCTTCATTTCATATTAGCACGGCGCGTTAGGTGCACAGTATTACCCGCAGATAAGGTTCTTGCAGTTACGTTTATGGCAATAAAACTGGCAATAAATGGCTTTGGCCGTATTGGACGCAATATCTTACGTGCTATTTATGAAAATGGCTGGCAACAGCAATTTCAAGTCGTCGCGATTAATGAATTGGCCGACGCAGCTGGTGTCGCACATTTATTAAAGTATGACAGCTCGCATGGTCGATTTGGTTATGCTGTGCAATCGTTTCCGGGTGGGATAACGGTGGCTGGCGATAATATTGCCCTGTTTGCAGAGGCCGATCCGCTGGAATTACCCTGGCGCGAATTAGCAGTAGATGTGGTACTGGAATGCACCGGCATTTTTTCTACGCGAGAGCACGCACAGTGGCATCTCGATGCGGGTGCCAAGCAAGTGTTATTTTCACATCCCGCGGCAGCTGACATTGATGCCACTATTATATTTGGTATTAATCAGCATTTACTCGAATCGAGCATGCAAGTTATTTCAGCCGGTTCTTGCACTACCAATTGTATCGTGCCGGTGATTCAGGTGCTCGATCAGCATTTTGGTGTGGAAAGCGGTACCATCACAACGATTCATGCCTCGATGAATGATCAACAAGTAATCGATGCTTATCATCCCGATCTACGCCGCACGAGAGCGGCCAGTCAATCGATTATACCGGTGGATACCAAATTAGCCTTGGGTATCGAACGCATCATGCCACACTTGGCCGGCCGTTTTGAAGCCATTGCAGTGCGGGTGCCTACGTTAAATGTCACGGCAATGGATTTAAGCGTGACTTTAGATCACGATGTCAGTATTCATGATATTAATCGGGTGTTACGCGAAGCCAGCCAACAAGCATTGCGCGGTATCCTAGATTATACTGAAGAGCCTTTGGTTTCTGTCGATTTTAATCATGATCCACATTCCTGTATTGTTGATGGCTCGCAAACGCGGGTTAGTCATAAACGATTAGTTAAGTGTCTAGTTTGGTGCGATAACGAATGGGGTTTTGCCAATCGTATGTTGGATACCGCCAGAGCTATGGCAGGGTAAGCTTTTTGCAATGGAGAATAAAATGTCAGTAATTCGCATGTCCGAACTGGATCTTAGCGGTAAAAGAGTGTTAATCCGCGAAGATTTAAATGTCCCTGTTAGTGAGGGGGTTGTTACCTCTGATGCACGCTTAAGAGCGGCAATGCCAACCATCGAGTTAGCGTTAAGCAAGGGCGCCAAAGTGATGGTGATGTCGCATTTAGGCCGACCTGAAGAAGGCGTCTTTGACAGCGCATCATCAATGCAACCTGTGGCTGATTATTTAGCAAAAGCTCTTACTGTTCCTGTGCGGTTAGTAGCCGATTATCTCGAGGGGATCGAGGTTAACGCTGGTGAAGTGGTGGTTTTTGAAAACGTGCGCTTTAACAAAGGCGAAGGCAAAAACAATGACGAGTTGGCAAAAAAGTTAGCGGCATTATGTGATGTGTTTGTGATGGACGCTTTCGGTACTGCGCACCGCGCACAAGCGTCTACTCACGGTGTGGCTAAGTACGCACCTGTTGCCTGTGCGGGCCCTTTGCTCACCGCTGAATTAGATGCCTTAGCCGCAGCGCTGAAGAATCCGAAACGACCATTGGTGGCTATTGTCGGTGGTTCTAAAGTGTCAACTAAACTCACGGTGCTTGAATCTTTATCCAATATTGTGGACCAACTGATTGTCGGTGGTGGTATTGCCAATACCTTTATTGCCGCAAATGGCCATAATGTCGGTAAATCGTTATGTGAAAATGATTTAATCCCAGAAGCGCAGCGCTTGATGGCGCAAGCAAAAGCGCGCGGTGGCAACATTCCTGTACCCACAGATGTCGTGGTGGGTAGCGCCTTTAGTGCTGACACAGTAGCGGTTTTAAAACCGGTTGCTACAGTTAACCACGATGACATGATCTTTGATATCGGACCAGACAGCATTGCAGAACTTACCGCTATACTAAAACAAGCCGGCACGATAGTCTGGAATGGTCCTGTTGGGGTATTCGAATTTGCGCAGTTTGGCGCAGGTACTGAAGCTTTAGCTCGCGCTATTGCAGAAAGCTCAGCGTTTTCTATTGCAGGTGGAGGTGATACCTTAGCTGCAATTGATAAATATGGTGTAGCGGCAGATATTTCTTATATTTCAACCGGTGGTGGTGCCTTTTTAGAGTTTTTAGAAGGTAAAACTTTACCCGCGGTCGCCATTTTAGAAGAACGTGCAAAAAAATAACAAAATAACAAAACTAAAATCTTACTACTGTACCTAACACAAAAAGAGAGGAACTCATGGCACTGATATCATTACGGCAAATGCTGGATCACGCCGCCGAATTTGGTTACGGCATCCCAGCATTTAACGTGAATAATCTGGAGCAAATGCGCGCTATTATGCTGGCAGCTGAGAAAACCGATAGTCCGGTTATCGTGCAAGCATCAGCAGGCGCGCGGAAATACGCTGGCGCACCTTTCTTGCGTCACTTAATTTTAGCTGCGGTGGAAGAGTTTCCACATGTGCCGGTTGTGATGCATCAAGATCACGGTACCTCTTTAGGTATTTGTCAACGCTCAATTCAGTTAGGCTTTTCATCTGTCATGATGGATGGTTCGCTAGCGGAGGACGGTAAAACACCGACTGACTATGCTTACAATGTGAATATAACGCGCAAAGTTGTTGAAATAGCGCATGCTTGTGGTGTATCAGTAGAGGGCGAGTTAGGTTGTTTGGGCTCGCTTGAAACTGGCGACGCGGGTGAAGAGGATGGCATTGGTGCCGTTGGTAAACTAACGCATGATCAAATGCTTACCGATCCGGAAGAAGCCGCACAGTTTGTTCGCGAAACACATGTTGATGCCTTAGCCATTGCTTGTGGTACATCTCATGGGGCCTATAAGTTTAGTCGGCCACCAACAGACGACATTCTGGCGATTGACCGGATTAAAGCGATCCATCAACGTATTCCAAATACCCACCTTGTTATGCATGGCTCTTCTTCAGTGCCGCAAGACTGGTTGGAGATTATTAATGAATATGGCGGTGCTATTCCTGAAACCTATGGCGTTCCGGTTGAACAGATCCAACAGGGAATCAAATTTGGTGTGCGTAAAATTAACATCGATACTGATTTGCGCTTAGCCTCTACAGGTGCTATTCGTCGTTATATGGCAAAGCATCCTGCAGAATTTGATCCTCGAAAGTATTTACAAGAGTCCGTGAAGGCGATGTCTGATATCTGTATTGCACGTTATGAGGCATTCGGCTGTGCTGGCCAAGGTAGTAAAATTAAGCCAATATCTTTAGATGCTATGGTAGATTTGTATACGGCGGGCAAATTAGTGCCGCATATAAAATAAGCAGAGTTATTAATAAGAGTTAAAAAAAATTAATAATGAGTTTATCGGTACTCAGAAAATGGTGTTAAACCATACAAAACCCGCATAAATACAGGTGTTTCAGGGGCGTCTGTCAGTTGACATCTTACTTTTTACCTGTAATGATGCGGTTGGTTTACCCTCTAAAACGAGGGTCTGCTGTCGTTTTAAACGGCGACCCTTACAACATCAGGTTACGTTAATCAGCAATCATTGGTTGGGAACTATGTTTAATAAAAAAACTCATATGAGTCTTGTGGCCTCTGCGTTGGCAGGCAGCTTCGCGCTGGCTGGTTCAGCTGCAGCAACAGACTTAAAAGATCTTCATCAAGCAAATAATCAAATTCAACGTGCTGCTGTTCAGTCACAAGAGAAAATCAACACAATTTATGAGCAAGCTCAGGAATTGTTAGGTGAGTACCGTGTAGTTGTTGACCAAACAGACAATTTAAAAGTATACAACGATTTCTTAGCTACCTTAGTTGCTGACCAACAACGTCAAATCAACTCTGTGCAACGCCAGATTGATGGCCTTGAGAGAACTAACCAAGGTACAGTACCGCTCATGTTCCGCATGATCGATTCTTTAGAGCAATTCATCAAAGCCGATATTCCACTGCGTACTGAACGTCGTTTAGAGCGTATTGAGCGGTTACGTGAATTGATGGCTCGCTCAGACGTACAACGTTCAGAGCAATTCCGTCAAATCCTAGAAGCCTATGAAATTGAAATGGGTTACGGTAGCGAGTTAGCCGCTTTCCAAGGCACGTTAACCACTGGCGGTAGCGAAATTACTGTTGATTACGTTCACTTAGGCCGTTTATCTTTAATGGCAATCGCTTTAGATGGCAGCGCTGGTTGGGTGTTCAATAAGAGCACTGGCGAGTGGGTTTCATTAGACGCTTCCTATTTACCTTCAGTAGGTAACTTTATCAAGATGGCTCGTCGTGAAGCCACGCTTGAAATGGATCGTGTACCACTTTTCGCAGCGGAGTAAGAATAGATGAAAATGGCAATTAAAAGTTTAGTTGTTGCTGCGGCAGTTACACTTTCTGCGTCAGTAGCATTCAACGCGGTAGCGAATACCGAAAAGTTAGACCAATTACTGCAACAAATTCAACAGCAACGTACAGTTGAAGGTCGCGTTAACCAAGAGCGTGAGCGTGCATTCTTAGCTGAGCGTGCCGATAAGCAAGCATTATTAAATGCGGCGAAAAAAGCCTTAGCTGATCAAGAAGCTCGTGGTAAACGTTTACAGCAAGAATATGCTCAAAACGACATCCTTATCGCCCAAAAGCAACAAGAGTTACAAAGCGCTTTAGGTACTATGGGTGAAGTATTCGGTGTGGTTCGTCAAACAGCCAACAAAACACTGGGTACCATTAGCAGTTCAATCATTAGCGCCGAATATCCTGGCCGTGATGTACCATTACGTGAAATCGCTGCAGCATCTGAACTTCCAACATTAGATCAGATGGAAGACCTGTGGGTTGCGATGTTAACTGAAATGACTGAATCAGCTAAAATTTCAAAATTTGACGCTGAAGTGGTTGAGTTAGCCGGTGGTACTTCTACTCAACGTGTAACTCGTTTGGGTGCTTTCCACTTAACTACAGCGACTGATTATTTGATCCGTAACGTTGATACTGACCAAATACAGCCACTGGGTCGTGCACCACAGTCTAAAATCCAAAGCTCAGTTGCTACGTTTAACAGCGCAGGTGCTGGTGAATTAGCGGGTATGTATGTGGATCCAACAAAAGGTAACTCACTGTTACGTTTAAATCAGCAACGCGCAACATTGATGGAATACTACCATCAGGGTGGCACGGTTGGTTATTTGATCACCGTATTATTAGCTATCGGTTTACTGATTGCCTTAGAGCGTATCCTAGTATTAGCTTCTGTTGGCGGCAAAATGCGCGCACAGCTGAAAAATCTGGGTACACCATCAGAGAAAAACCCACTGGGTCGTATTCTGAAAGTTTATCATGACAACAAATCTGCTGATGTTGAAAACTTAGAGCTTAAGTTAGACGAAGCCATCCTGCGTGAAACTCCAGCGGTTGACCGTGGTATCGGCTTAATCAAACTGTTTGCTGCAGTAGCACCGTTAATGGGTCTATTAGGTACAGTAATCGGTATGATTTTAACGTTCCAACAAATCACGTTATACGGTACAGGTGACCCGAAACTGATGGCAGGTTCAATCTCTTTAGCATTGGTAACTACTGCGCTAGGTCTGATTTGTGCTTTACCATTACTGTTCGTTCACAGCATCGTTCAGTCACGTGCTAAATCAATTCTACAAGTTCTAGATGAGCAAAGCGCGGGTATTGTTGCTGCTCACGCGGAGAAGGAGAAAGCCTAATGAATCTCCAGCTAGTAGGGCTGTGGGAATCAGTACAGGATTTTATCCATACGGGAGGCAACGTCCTGTACGTTGTCGCCATAGTGCTCTTCATTATGTGGGTATTGATGATAGAGCGTTACTGGTATGTCACTTCAATCTTTCCTAAGATGAAACGGGAAATCATTGCTAAGTGGGATGCTCGGGAAGATACAACTTCTTGGTATGCGCATAAAGTCCGTGATTGCTGGATTTCTGAAGCGACGGATCAACTCGATCAAAGAATGTTACTGATTAAGACACTGGTTGCAATGTGCCCATTAGTGGGTCTGCTTGGAACGGTAACGGGTATGATTGCGGTGTTCGATATCATGGCCACCCAAGGTACCGGTAACCCTCGCACAATGGCGGCGGGTATCTCCATGGCAACTATCCCGACAATGGCGGGTATGGTTGCGGCTTTGTCAGGTGTATTTTTCAGTTCGCGGCTGGAAGTGAAAGTCAAACGAGAGAAAGCTGATCTCGTAGACAGCTTACCGCATCATTAAGAGAGAATTTTTATGGCACGTAAACGTATACGCGAAGACGAAGAAGCCGCAATCGACATTACGCCGATGATGGATATCGTTTTCATTATGTTGATCTTCTTTATCGTTACGACTTCTTTCGTGAAAGAAGCAGGTATTGATGTCAACAAACCTGAAGCGGCCCAGGCCACTAAAAAGCCTAGTGCGACAATCTTTATTGCTATCCGTGCTAACGGTGAAGTTTGGATGGACAAGCGTCCGGTTGATGTTGAGCGGGTTTCTGCAAACATCGAGCGGTTAAGAGCTGAGTCACCTACTGATACCATTATCATTCAGGCAGACAAAGAATCGAAACACGGTGTAGTAATGGAAGTTATGGACCAGATTAAAGCAGCTGATCCGTCGCTTGTTATTACTGTTGCTGGGGAGAATAACTAATTATGGTACGTTTCCTAACATCGTTAATTATCGGTGCCGTGGTAACGTTCCTGTTGTTTCTGATTATGGCGCTGCTCATTGAGGGCAGCGGCGAGCGGCGTCCTCCTGAGCAGGAGCGTATTATTATAGAAATTAATACGACACCGCCGGATTCAGATACACAGACGCGGACTCCACCACCACCGCCACCACCGCCACCACCGGCTCAGCCGCCTAAACAGCAGCAGCCGGAGCCAGAAATGAGCAATACTGCCGGTGCCGTGTCGTTCAATATGCCGGGTCTTGATCTGGGTGCAAACACGGGGTTAGGTGATCCAGGCTCTTTATTACGTGACGGTGATGCAACGCCTATCGTACGTATTGAACCACGGTATCCTGTGCAAGCAGCGCGTGACGGCTTACAAGGCTGGGTACGTTTAAGCTTTACTATCATGGAAGACGGCAGTGTGGATGAGGTTGAAGTGATTGAAGCCGAACCACGTCGTGTATTCGACCGTGAAGCTATCCGTGCTCTGCGTCGTTGGAAATACAGCCCGAAAGTTGTTGATGGCAAGCCAATGCGCCAGCCTGGTCAACAAGTACAGCTAGATTTCAGCTTAGACATGCAACAGGGAGATTAAAGAAATGAAAAAATTATCTTTATTAACCTCAGCTCTGATCGTTGCCGCCAGTTTTAGTTTTTCTGTGCCAGCAATGGCACAGGTTAACATCACTGATGCTGACAGAGCACGCATTGAAGAACGCAAAAACCGTAAAACGCAATTACCTGGTGAACGGGTAGGACGCGGTGTAACTAAAGCGTTTGAGCTATACAGCGAAGAGAAAATTGACGAAGCCTTGCAAGTACTGCAAGAAATTCGTGGTGGCAATGATTTTGATAATGCGTTTTTAGCACGTTTTATCGGTTCTTTATATGCCACTAAAGATACCAAGCAAGCGATCAAGTATCTTGAGCAAGCCGTTAAGTCTGACTTATTAAGTTTTGCGGATCATTCTGCATCGTTAAAGCTGGTTGCAGATTTGCAGTCAATGGAAAACATGCATAAAGACGCCATTAGAAACTACGAAGCTTGGATGAAGTTTACCGGTGAGCAAGACCCAGATGTCTATCTGCGTATTGCTAACGCTTACTACCAACTAGGTGATTACAAAAACGTTCTTACTCCGATTGATAATGCTATTCGTTATGCCAAAGAGCCTAACAAACAGTATTATATGCTGAAAATGGGCGCCTTGTATGAGTCTAAAAACTACCCTAAAACGGTAGAAACGGTAGAAACCATGGTGCAACTGTTTCCTGAAGAACGCCAATATTGGGTTTACTTAGGTAACTTTTATACCTTAGTTGAAGATTACCAAAAGTCGTTAAGTGCTCTGCAAATCGCTTACAACAATGGTTATTTGCAATCAGAGTCTGAGCTGAAAACGCTGGGACAAATGTATGCAAATAACAACATTCCGCACAAAGCGGCAGCGATTTACGAAAAATACATGAAAAGCGGTAAGATCAAAAAAGATCGTACCATGTTAAATGCTATTGCATCTAACTTCCAAGCTGCTCGTGATTTTGCTAAAGCTGCTGAGTACTATGGTGAATTAGCTAAAATGACCAATGAAGCTGATGCGTATCGTCGCCAAGGTATGGCTTACTTAGCCATCCAAAAGTACAACGATGCCATTAAAGCTTTTGATGCCTCTTTAGCCATTGATTCACGTGATGCTGGTAAGATCCATATGAGCCTGATGGAAGCCTACTTCTATCAAGGTAAATATCGCGAAGCAAATGCGGCATTGCAAGCGGCCAAGCGGGATCCTGCAACTGAGCGTCAAACACGTAGTTGGCAGAGCTACATCAATGAAAAAGCGCGAGTGAAAAACATCAGCTTATAATTGATATGCTTACTAAAAAACCCGCTAAATAGCGGGTTTTTTTATCAAATCGTTTAAGCAATTTTGTATTACAGGTGATGATGAACTATTTGGCACATATGGCTCTAGCGCAGCCTACAGCGCCATCGTTAGTGGGGAATTTGTTGGGTGACTTCTCTAAAGGCGTATGCCTTGTTTTACTTGCCCCCTCAATTAAAGCCGGCCTTGCTAATCATCGTGCAGTAGATGCTTTTACTGATGCAGATAGTGCTATTTGTTTGGCTAAGCGGCAATTTTCATCAACAAGGAGGCGCTTTGCAGGGGTGGCTTTAGATGTATTATTTGACCACTTTTTAACAGTGCATTGGTCTCGCTTTTATGCAGAACCTTTTAGTCGCGCTAAGTTAGCGCTCTACCAGCAATTAGCCCATGCAGAACCTCTAATGCCAGCGCAGATGTTGTGGACTATGCAAAAAGTACGACAGCAAGATTGGTTTGAAAGTTACCAGCAATTACCTCGAGTCGGCATGGCGTTAGATAGGATTGCTCAGCGAATTCGTTTTGCTAATCAATTCGATGGCATTATTACTGAAATTACCCCGCGCTATACTGAGCTTGAACAGGTATTTTTAGACTTTTATCCTAGGTTACAACAGCATGTGCGACAACAGGCTTTAGAGCCGATTATCATGCCCACACAGTGTTAGCTTGTGCCCTGCAAGCCTATCAAGCCTGTAAATGGTTATTTCTTTGAAGCGGTATGGCTTTAGCCTTCGGTATTTTTTTGTTGTTCAACCCGTTTGCTGGCTTCCGCGGTTCTTCTTTCTTCTAAATGTTTTAAGTGTTGTGCTTTATGTTCGCGAGCTTGTTGATAAGCATCGCTAAAAGCGGCCGCCAATATGCCCGTAGGCATGGCGACTAAACCAATACCAATTAACGCGGTTATTCCGGCACAGAACTTACCTAGTGGCGACAGGGGGGTGACATCGCCATAACCCACAGTGGTGAGTGTGGCAATAGACCACCACATGGTACGCGGTATACTGCCAAAGTCTTCTGGGTTACTTTTCCCTTCCACCAAATATAACAATATCGACGTGAGTAACAGTAATAAAAGGGCTATTAGAAAGCTGATGCCCAATTCGGTCTGTCGTTTACGAATGGATTGCAGCAGTAAAGTGAGGGAGTAATTAAAGCGTGTCAGCCGGGATAAACGCAAAATACGGAAAACGCGCATCAAACGAATCACCAATAGCGGTAAATCTTCGGACAATGGCATAAAAGTTAACAGCACTAAGATATCCAGCAAAGTCCAGCCAGAAATAATAAAGCGCCAACGGCTAATGCCCTGTTCGCCGTGCCCATAAGGCGCAATATAGATACGTAAGGCTAACTCAGTAGCAAATATGAATAATAATATCTGATTAATTAAAACAAAGTATTCAGGATAAGCCTCTGTTAATAAAGGCTCTGTTTCTAATATGGCGAAGATGGTGGAAAGTACAATAACAATACATATGAAAAAATTGAATGGCGATAGCCCCTCTTGACGCCATGACGAAGGATCTATTTGTTTTGCCAGCCAATTTCTTTTGTTCATAGCGGTTAAAGCACTTGTTTTATTCATAAACTAGCCTAGCAGTACTGGGCTTTCGACTCAAGCGTCGTCCTTGTTTTGCAGTGTAATAGCATGGCTTAATTTAAATATCAGTGGGCGCAAGATAACTTCTGCCAAAATGGCCGCATACAACCAGCTTATCAATAACACGCTTATCCCGGCCGGTAATACGTTTTGCTTTAATGTACTTTCGTAGTAAAACACGCTAATTAACCCCAGTAAGCTGCATAAAAAAGCGGCACTGGGAAAGTTGCGGCGGGTTTGTGATAACGCCAAGCCTATTCAAATACTGCGACACGTTGCTGTCGGGCTTAATTATATTCTTTGCCGTAGATTATTGTCGTAATAACGTTCTATGATCTGGGCCTCGTAGCTACTTTCAGGTAGGCTGTTTATGGCAATTTAAACTGTTATACAATTTAGACAGTGAGGTTAGATAGCAGCGCTAACAGAGGACATTATGACAGAAGTATATTACCCGATTGGCCGTTTAGGCCAGCCTTGGCAAGCGGCTGAGAAACAACAATGGTTGGCGTTACAAAAAGTACAACGCAGTTATCAGCAGGATGTGGTTGCGCCTTTAGCATCGCTAGATGCGCATTTCGAGAGAGTGCAATATGGTGAGGTTGATTATCAAGCGCAAAGTTTTGCTTGTTACCCGCTGTATATTTTAAAGAGTCGTGATTGGCGAGACGATAAACCGTTAGCGTTAATTACCGGGGGTGTACATGGTTACGAAACCAGTGGCGTGCAGGGTGCTTTGCGTTTTGCGGCTAAGCATGTAGAGGGTTATTTAGCTGATTTTAATCTGCTAATTGCACCTTGTATTAGCCCTTGGGCCTATGAAACGATTAATCGCTGGAACCCTTTGGCGGTGGATCCAAATCGCTCATTTAGCGGTGATAGTGCAAGTGACGAAGCACGTTATTTACGTGAGTATATACAGCGACTGGGTATCACCCCTTTGTTACACATTGATTTACATGAAACCACCGACAGTGATAATACGGAGTTTCGCCCAGCAAAAGCTGCGCGCGATGGCACCGTCAATACCAATTGGAACATTCCGGATGGTTTTTACCTCGTTGGCGATGCAGAACGACCCGAGCCGGCTTTTCAGCAAGCAATTATTAATGAAGTCGCCAAGGTAACGCATATCGCACCGCCGGACGAAAACGGTGAGTTAATTGGTGATCCTATGGTACAACCGGGGGTGATTAATTATCCAAAAAAAGCCTTGGGTTTATGCGGTCGTGTTACAGAGGCCCCATATGTGACCACCACTGAAGTGTATCCAGACAGCCCCAGTGCTACGTCTGAACAATGCGTTATGGCACAAGTTACCGCGATTTGTGCTGCTTTAAACTTTGTTAGGCAAGCGAACTAGTATGGATGTCAGGATCCGTCTGCTGCAAGCGGATGATCTTGCTAAGGTGGTTGCCTTGCAAGATCACTGCTATAGCGACGATTTATATGAGCCACCGGCGTTACTTGGTACTCGTTTAAAGGTGGCGGCAGAAAGTTGCTGGTTGGCCGAAAATACAGCGGGTGAGTTACTTGGCTATTTATTTAGTTATCCTGCGCTGACGCAGCATGTGACTGTTTTAGCCAGTCAATTTGAGCGTGCAGCGGCAGCGGATCTATTGTATCTGCATGATCTGGCCGTTAGTGAGGCTGCACGGGGTAAAGGTATTGCCGCCATACTGTTAAAACAAGCTGAGCAGCATGCGGCTGCTTTATCGCTGCCATGTTTAGCCTTAGTTGCTGTTCAAAAATCGCAGCGTTTTTGGCATAAACAGGGCTTTATTGCGAAAAGGCTCATAGCCGAAAAAGCACAGTGCGCTTTGCATAGTTATGGCTTAGATGCAGTGTATATGCAGAAGCCTTTAACCAGTGGCTAATTTTTTAGTGATGCGTGTATCAAGCTGCTCTTTGCAGCTGTTGTAACGGCTAAAAACTGGCCTGTTGGCGTTTAGTCTCTGGGGCTTTAGCCTTATTGCCTGTGTGTAACATCTACAGTTGCGCCGCAACGAGTCACTAAAATGCAGAGTAATCTGCTATAGTCGGCTTATTTGAATAAATTCAGAGACAAACATGCAGTATTCAATATTAGGTAGCAGCGATCTTAGTGTATCTCGAGTTTGCTTAGGCACCATGACTTGGGGCCAGCAAAATACCCAGGCAGATGCCAATGCGCAGTTAGCATTGGCGTTAGAGGCTGGTGTAAACTTTATTGATACTGCTGAGCTTTACGCTATTCCGCCACGTCCTGAAACTTATGGTGCCACAGAGCAAATTTTGGGTAATTGGTTAAGCCGCCATGCTGCGCAGCGCGATAAGTTGATTATTGCCAGCAAAATTGCCGGTAATGGTATTAGTCATATTCGTAACGGTAGCCCGATCAGCCCGCAAAGTATCATCGCAGCCGTTGAAGGCTCACTTAGCCGTTTAAATACCGACTATATCGATTTATATCAATTGCATTGGCCGAATCGCACATCTCCACATTTTGGTAAGCATGCGGTTAACCGCATCAATTTTGCTACGGTCAATGTGCAGCAGCAACAAGATGAGATCTTAGCGATTTTGCAGACACTGGCCGATTTAGTGCAGGCCGGTAAAATCCGTTATTGTGGCTTGTCAAATGAAACCCCATGGGGGATCAGCCAATATTTGCAGTTAAGTAAGCAGCATAACTTGCCTCGAATGGTCTCAGTGCAAAACGAATTTGGTCCGCTGCACACTAAAGACTGGCCTTATTTGTTAGAGCAATGTCAGCATGAGCAATTGGCATACCTGCCTTGGTCGCCTTTGGCGGGTGGGGCATTGTCGGGTAAATATCTCGGCGGGGCGCGACCTGCCGGCAGTCGCTGGTCTATCGCTCAGCGTAATGGCTTATTTCGAGATACCGCACAATCTAATGCCGCGATCGCTGACTTTGTTGCACTGGCGGCGAATTTTCGCATCAGTCCAACGCAGCTAGCATTAAGCTGGACCAATCAAGTTGTCGGCGTTACCTCCACGATAATCGGCGCCACTAACACTCAACAATTACAGGAAAATATTGCGGCTTTTGCCATACCACTAAAACCTGCAGTACTTGATGCCATGAACGATTGGTTACAACGGCATCCACAGACCTTTTAAATTTCCCTTCTGCTTTCACCATCAGCACTGAGCCTATGCTCGGAGCTGATGGTGGATCGTTTCTTTATCTCAGTATGCGTAAAGTCGTTAACGACGGGTCCGTTTCAAAATGTGTTATGTGGCAGTTTGATGAACTTTGCGTTTTAGGCTTGCAGTTTCAATAAACACATATAATATAATTCGCATATTCGTTTTTTCATATGTGAATAATTGTGACATTACCCACTCTACTGTTTATTTGCTCCGAGAACTCCGCGCGTTCTATTTTAGCGGAAGGCTTAGCTCGGCATAAATATGCGGATCGTTTTACAGTATACAGTGGGGGTAGTGCGCCTGCTGTTGCCGATCCTCGCGCTTTAAGTACTTTAGCCGCTCAGGGTATCAGTACCGAGGGTTTGTACGCCAAACCCCTCAGTAAATATCGGCATATCAATTTTGATTATGCGATTGTGCTATGCAATAAAACAACGGCAGAGTGCGCCAACGAAATCACCGCTAAGCATTTATTGGCTTGGGATTTTAGCGATCCAAAGCAAAGTTCTGATTCTCATGCTTTTGAAACCACACTTCATCAATTAGCCGAGCGCTTAAGTATGTTTGTGCTGCTATACGATCGACAGCATCAGCACAAACCCTTAACCCCACTGAGTTTTTTTAAATTACTGGCCGATGAAACCCGGCTCAATGCGTTGTTATTAATTATGGCCGAGCAAGAATTATGTGTTTGCGAGCTCACGACCGCCTTACAAGATACCCAGCCCAAAATTTCACGCCACTTGGCCATACTGAGAAAAGCCGCGGTGCTGCTCGACCGTCGTCAGGGGCAGTGGGTGTATTACCGTTTAAATCCAACCTTAGCGCCGTGGGCGCAAGCTTGCCTTAAGCAGACGGCGGTCGCGCAGCAACCCTTTCTCGCGCCGTTACAAGCGAATCTTGCGGCTATGGGCGATCGTCCAACGCGTGACAGTCAATGTTGTCGTGAATAACGATGCACTTTACAAAGTCAACACAGAGTTTTAAGCGCTTGGCATTGTGGCTGGCAAAAGTTTAAAAACGGCCGCAACAGTCGAAACTGAATAATGTTAATGAAAAACAGGACAGCATAATGACAATTAAAGTAGGAATTAATGGTTTTGGCCGCATCGGCCGCTTAGCACTGCGCGCAGCCTTTGACTGGCCTGAGTTTGAATTTGTGCAAATTAACGATCCGGCGGCCGATGCGGCCACCTTTGCGCACTTAGTTAACTTTGATTCGGTACATGGCCGTTGGCAACATGAGGCCACGGCCAATGAAGATGCCATGATAATCAAAGGGCAGCACATCAAGGTAACCGCCAATAAAGCCATTGCTGACACGGATTGGTCGGGCTGTGATGTGGTAATCGACGCCTCGGGTAAAATGAAAAGCAAGGCGCTGCTGCAAGCCTATTTAGATCAAGGGGTAAAACGGGTCGTGGTTAGCGCGCCTGTTAAAGAAGCCGGTGTGTTAAATGTGGTGATGGGGGTTAATCAGCAGTTGTTTGATCCCTCAATTCATCAGATTGTCACGGCGGCAAGTTGTACAACTAACTGTTTAGCGCCAGTGGTAAAAGTGATCCACGAAAAATTAGGCATTAAACACGGTGCCATTACCACTATTCATGATTTAACCAATACCCAATCTATTTTAGATTCGCCGCATAAAGACTTACGCCGCGCGCGGGCTTGTGGCAGCAGTTTAATACCTACGACTACCGGCTCGGCCACGGCGATTACCGAAATTTTTCCTGAGCTAAAAGGCCGTTTAAACGGGCATGCCGTGCGTGTGCCACTGGCCAATGCATCACTGACAGACTGTGTATTTGAAGTAGAGCGTGCCACCACAGCAGAAGAAGTGAATGCGCTACTTAAAGCGGCAGCAGAGGGTGAGTTGGCCGGTATTTTAGGTTATGAAACACGGCCTTTAGTGTCCGTAGATTTTAAAACCGATCCGCGTTCGAGCATTATTGATGCGCTTTCCACCATGGTGGTAAACGGTACCCAAGTAAAAATTTATGCATGGTATGACAACGAGTGGGGCTATGCCAATCGCACCGTTGAGTTAGCCAAATTAGTTGGCTTGGCCAAATAAGCCATTTTGCATAAGAGAGCAGCATGAACGCAGATGTACGGCAATATTTAATCGTAACCGGTAATTACTGGGCCTTTACCTTAACCGATGGGGCGCTGCGCATGCTAATTGTGCTGCACTTTTATCAGTTAGGTTACAGCCCACTGGCCATCGCTTCATTATTTGTGTTCTATGAGTTTTTTGGCATTGTCACCAATTTAGTGGGGGGCTGGCTAGGTGCGCGTTTGGGGTTAAACAAAACCATGAATCTGGGGTTATTGCTGCAAATTTTCGCACTTAGCATGTTATTGCTCCCCACGGCACAGCTTACTGTGCTGTGGGTGATGGCGGCGCAGGCCTTGTCAGGTATTGCCAAAGATCTAAATAAAATGAGCGCAAAAAGTGCCATAAAGCTGCTGCTACCTGATGAAGCGCAAGGTGCGTTATACAAGTGGGTGGCGCTATTAACTGGCTCTAAAAATGCTCTTAAGGGCGTGGGGTTCTTTTTAGGCGGGGTGTTATTAGCGTGTTTAGGTTTTCAAGGCGCGATGGCGGCAATGGCAGGCAGTTTGTTGCTGGTATGGGTATTCAGTTTAGTCTTGCTGAAACAGGATCTTGGCAAAAAAAGCTTTAAACCGAAATTTACTGAGCTGCTGTCTAAAAGTGCCAGTTTAAATTGGTTGTCGGCGGCACGTTTTTGTTTATTTGCGTCGCGCGATGTATGGTTTGTGATTGCGTTGCCGTTGTATTTAGCGAGTATTGCTGGTTGGTCACAAAGTGCAGTGGGGGCGTTTTTAGCCAGTTGGGTTATTGCCTATGGCATAGTGCAGGCGTTTACCCCTAAGCTTACCCGCAGTAATAAGCAAGCGCCGCCAACGGCCAGTACAGCACTTAATTGGGTACTGCTGTTAGCCTTGTTGCCTTGGTTAATAGGTATCGCCATGCTGTATAGCGCTCAGCCATTACTCGCGCTGTTGTGTGGTTTATTGCTTTACTGTGTGTTTTTTGCCATTAACTCGAGCTTACATAGCTACTTAATCGTTGCCAGTGCCAATCGTGATGGCGTGTCGCTGGATGTAGGCTTTTATTATATGGCCAATGCCGCCGGGCGTTTAGCTGGAACCTTATTATCAGGCTGGGCATACCAAAGTTATGGGTTAGTGGCGTGTTTGTGGTTATCCGGTTTGCTGTTACTCGGGGCGGTGTTGTGTACTTGGCGATTAAAACTGCAATAAATAAATAAATGAAGTGTGACATACAAAATTACACCATGCAGCTGTTTCACAGTGGTGTGGTTGTGAATTTTTGGCACACAAAAAGAGTTTTGTGCACTAAATATGGCAAGGAGCTACGTCCATTTTTTCTGAGGTACGCCGTGAATCCGCCCCTTAGGGTCAGCAGAGCTGTCCAAATTCGTTTCAGATGAATTTGTCAGGCATCAATGCCGGAGAGGCTTTGCTTAGCAATATCTGCTCTCTGCTTGGCTAGAAAATACCTTTAAAAGATAACGTTATACATGGCGTTATGTAACGGTAAGCATCTTATAATGTTTGTTTCAGCTTAGATGACACATAAATATCAAACGAGGTGACAAGTGCGCAGTACCCTTTGCTGGGGACGTCTTTGGCATGGATGCCAAAGAGGAGCCTACAGGGATGTATTTTCGGCGTGCCCCAGCAAAGGTGTACGGAGTACTGGGTCACCGGATGAACTGAACTCGCAGCGATAGTTGAACGAATATGTATCCACAGCGTACTTTGCAAAGTTGTACGTCGCGTTTAGCCACCAGGTGCATCAACGCTTGCAGCGTTGTGTAAACTGACGCTAAAAACGCAGCTAAGGGCCGTTGCTTAATAATAATGAAAACGCTATGACAGGTTAACCATGACTGAAACCGCATCACACTCTCGCTTCTGGAGCTTGTTCCGGATCTTTTTCGTACTCGGGATCACCTCCTTTGGAGGCCCCGTGGCACACCTGGGCTATTTTCGTTACGCATTCGTTGAAAAACGCCAATGGCTTAGCGAGCGTGATTATGCCGAACTCGTTGCGCTGTGCCAGTTTTTGCCTGGCCCTGCCAGTAGCCAAGTGGGTTTAGCCATAGGCTTGCTGCGAGGCCATTACCGCGGCGCTTTGGCTGCGTGGTTAGGCTTTACCTTACCCTCCGCCATACTACTTATTGCCTTTAGTGTAAGCTTACCCCTTTTACAAAGCGCGCTCACGCAAGGTGTGTTGCATGGTTTAAAGCTGGTAGCCGTTGCCGTCGTTGCCCATGCCGTCTGGGGCATGGCAAAAACCCTGTGTAATACCAAAACAAAAATCAGCATTATGACCATCAGCACGTTGCTGCTATTAGTATTCCCGCTTGTTTGGTTACAACCTCTGGTAATTGTACTTGGCGCCTTCTTAGGCTATCTGTGCTTAGCACCAGAGCCGAGCAGCAGCAACGCCTTACCCTTAAAGATATCAAGTACTGCCGCCAAAGGCTTTGGGCTACTGTTTCTGCTGTTGTTAATCGGCTTGCCGTTATGGGTACAGTTGTATCCCAGCGCTGCGTTAGCGCTGTTTGAATCCTTCTACCGGGCCGGTGCCTTAGTGTTTGGTGGCGGCCATGTAGTACTGCCGTTATTACAAGCTGAAGTGGTGCCAAATGGCCTAGTGGATGCTGACACCTTTTTAGCGGGCTATGCCGCTGCACAGGCGGTGCCAGGCCCACTCTTTACCTTCGCGGCTTTTCTTGGGGCTGCAAATACCGGCCCAGTTTCGGGTGTCAGTGGCGGGGTATTAGCCCTTTTAGCCATTTTTTTACCGTCATTTTTAGTGCTGGCAGCGGTATTACCCTATTGGCAGCAATTGCGCAGCTCTGCCACCATCAGCCGAGTGATGGCCGGGGTAGGGGCTAGCGTTACCGGTATTTTATTGGCGGCCTTGTATCAGCCGATTTGGCAAAACAGTATCTTTAATGTTGTTGATCTGGCTATTGCACTTGGTGGGTTTGTGGCGTTGCAGTTTTGGCGCCGGCCAGCTTGGCAACTGGTGCTGGCTGGCGGCGCTTTGGGGGCGCTATTAACGCTGATTGGCTGAGGCTTAGTTAGCGAGTTTTAAGATCTCATCAACACTGCCTTGGGCTAGAGGATGATAGCCAGGGCGAGCCTGCTGATACACTTTGCGTGCCAGTGCTAACCCCTCTGGCGTGCTGGCCAGTTGTTTATACAGCGGCAAAATCAGCTTACGCCGACCAATTTTCAGCAAATAGCCCTCAAGTGCCGGTAACACCGCGGTGTAATTATTTTTTAACGCCAACAAAAACCACGCATGGGCAATTTCACTATTGCTCGATTGCGTCAGCGCAAAGGCACTGTCTAACTGTTGCAATTGTCCAAGGTTGATATCAAGTGGCAAGTTATTAATAAAATACAGCCATTCGTGCACCGTCCACTCGCTGGTGGGGATCTCGGTAAGGGCAGTTAAGCCAGAGCGCCAAGCATTGCTGTATTGCTGCACGCGTAAAAACGCATCCGACTGCGGCTTAGGCGAGCTGGCAGGCAAACCGCTGCCGTGGATCCACTCTTGCACCTCTGCAGTGCTGACTTTACCCGGGTGGGCTTGCAGTAAATTCGCGGTTAAATAACGCTCAAATTCTGCGGTGGTGATACTTTCAAAGGCATGGTCGGCAAAGTATTGGCGCACAAAAGGATCGAATACCGCACGGCCAAAGCGCTGTTCTAAAAACATCAAAAATAGTTGGCCTTTGGTGTAGGGTACGCCAGTAAATGCATCGTCTGGATCACGGCCTTTTAAATCCAGATAAAGCTGTGTGTCATCAGCGGCTAGGCTGGGCAGCTCTTTCATTAAATCTTGCACCGATAGGGCCTGCTCCATTAGCGCACGATCAGTGCCAAACACCTGCTCCATAATGCGGTTTTCCACATAAGAGGTGAAGCCCTCATTTAGCCACAGATCTTGCCACGTGGCGTTGGTCACTAAGTTACCGGACCAAGAATGCGCTAACTCATGCGCAATTAAATTCACTAAACTGCCATCGCCAGCCACCACTGTGGGGGTAATAAACGACAGCACTGGGTTTTCCATACCACCAAACGGGAAGCTGGGCGGTAAAATCAATAAATCATACCGACCCCAACGGTACTCGCCGTAGAGTTGTTCTGTGGCGGCAATCATTTGTTGGGTACTGGCAAATTCTTTAGCCGCGGCCTCTAAAATATAAGTTTCGGCATAAATGCCAGTTTGCTCGCTCATCGCTTTAAAGTGCAAATCGCCGACAGCCAGCGCTAGCAAATACGGTGGGATGGGGTGTGGCATGTTAAAGCGATAATCACCGCTGCGCTCGGCGCTTGGTGAGTTGGGCGCGCTCATCACCGCCAGCAGTTCAGGATCGGTTTGAATACGTGCCGTGTAAGTTAAGCGCAGTGCGGGGCTATCTTGAATTGGGATCCAGCTTCTGGCATGAATAGCTTGATTTTGACTAAACATAAACGGCTGCGTTTTACCGGCGGTTTGCGCTTTACTCAGCCACTGTAAGCCTGACGCTGCCGGAGTAGATTGGTATTGAACACGAATTCTCTTCGGTTGAAACCCCGGTGTAATGGTCAATTTACTGCCCAGTACCGCATCACGCGCGGCCAACTGAAAAGGCACTTGTCGCCACTGGCCATCAGCACGACGGGCATACACCTTTTTAATGTCTAAATCGCGGGTATCGAGCAGAATCTGATTACGCTCTTTTTGTTGCCAATCCAGTGTCAGCTCAGCAAAACCGATTAAGGCCTGCTTTTGAAAATCTACCTGTAAATCTAAGTACAAATGGCTAACCCGCACCTCCTCAAGGTTAGCATAGGTATAGCTATCCTTGGCCTGAACGGCTTGGCTAAAAGGGCTGGCAAGTAACAGTAAGCATATGAATAAAAGCGGGCGCACAAACATAGTGGTTCCTGCAAGAGTATCAAAAATGAAGATTTGCAGTGTACGGCCAAAGCTGGCGCCAATACAAGACGGCTATCTGTCTGCTCAGGACTTAAACCACGTAAGGGCGCGTGGTAAATTTTTTTCGCTTAAGATATGGGATGCTTAGTTAGATTCAGTTTGCTGCTCCAGTAGCAAATTTTCGCGCTCTTGCTCGGTCAGGATGCCGGTTAACAGGGTTTTGCGGCGCAGTCGACGCATGCTGTCACTGTCTTCGAGCAAGGCCCGTTTGAAGATCTCTGGTTCATGCATCATCGTTAAAATACTGTGCCAACGAATATAACCCCAATGCTTAATTAAACCGGTTTGATAGCGCAGTTCTAACTTTTCAAGTAGGGGGATGGCCAGCTCAGAATTGGCCAACAGTTTATCAGCAATACGCGCATGTAATTGCAGTAACTGCAAGTCGGATTGTTGCTGCGCTTTGGTGCGCACACGATGACGAGGAGGACGCATTGGCTATTTTATCTCACACTGGCCATCGGTACATTTTAGGCGTTTGCGCGCCCAATACTGATAAGCCCAATTGGCTATGGGGCGGATCAAAGGAAAAGCCAAAATAGCCGGTAATAGCCTTAAACCAGCGAGGCGCCAATAAAACAGTGTGGCAGTTAAACCTATCTGAAATTGCTGGCCATCCCAAACATGAATTTGCTGCATCATTTGCATTTTACTGGCGCCGTTAAAGCCTGTGAAATCGGGCTGGCTAATATCCACCAGTTGCATTTTTCCCTTTAGCTTTGGGCCTAACCAATTGATTTCATGCCGACACAACTTACAACTACCATCAAAAAATAAGGCGGCTTGGTTCTGGCTGACTGACATTGCGTTATCCATAAAAATAAAAATACCCAAGATGACAACTGACCACTACTGCAGTCAACTGATAACGTAACTGACGATAACTGCGCTGATAATGTTGGCTTATACCAGAAAAATGTTCATAAAAGCTTAGTGTTAAAAATAAGCCCGCTTGGATCAGCACACTGTAAGCAGGAAGCAGAGCTAAGGCTAAAAAACTAACCACGGGGAAACTAACCGCGGCTAAGGCTTGCTGTGTAGCCGCCTTAGGCTGATGTAATACCGGCCATAAAACGCCTGCCATAAAACCTAAAATTAAACAGCTATAAAACTGAAATAACAACATGGCTTGTGCGGGGGCTATAAGCGGCCAGACTAAGCTAACAACAGGCAGTAACAAAAAGGGAATTAAACCAGCATAGCCAAGCAGGTGAATCATACGTTTCTCCTCAAACAGGTTTCAATCTACGCTATACGCGTAACAGGCGATCAAAAGTCGTGGGCTCAATAGTACTTTTATTATTTTTTTGTGTTGGCTATTGGTTAATCTAGAGCGACTTAGCGGTCATATAGTGCGTCTATTTGCCTGGTTTTTGCGCCACAATTAGCGCCCCCGAGACGGCTTTACCTTTTTCTAAGCGTGGCACAATGTTTTCGATAGTACATAGGGTAAAACCTGCCAACTGCAACGCCGTATTGATATAGGCTTTAGCGTGACTGTACCGACCATTACGCTGCAGGAAATAATCATTGCTATTAACGGAAGTACTATGTTGTTCAACACTAAAAATAAAATAACCGTGAGGCTTAAGCACAAGCAGTGTGGCAGAAAAGGCGCTGTGCAACTCCCCAAAATAGACAAAGGTATCGGCACAAATGACACAATCAAATGGTTTAGCCGTTTTTGACATGAACTCAACTAACTCCGCTTCATGCAGTTCCTTATAAAGGTTAAGTTTTGCAGCTTGAGCTAACATTTTGGCAGATAAATCTACACCAATAAGAGCCCGACAAACGGGTTTAATGAATTCAGCACAAAGCCCAGTGCCGCAACCAAGATCAAGAATATCGAGCTGTGAGCCGACGGGAGAAAGGCTGCTGAGTACTTTTTCACCAATAAGTTGCGGCACTTGATATTCCAGTTGCGCCAAGGACAGATTAAAACTGGCAGAATAGTGATCAAAGGTTTGTTTGATGTAATTATCGGCGGCTCGAAGCGGTGGAGTATTTTGTGCATAGGCGGCGAGAAGGTGCTGAGCAATAGCATCCTCTGGCCTATGTTCGATAAGGTTTTGTAAGGTTTCGATAGCTGCTGCTGTTTGACCTAACTCGGCTAAAACGTAGGCCAGTTGCTTCGTTGCTTGATGGTGCAACGGCTCTAACATTAACACTTGCATAAACGAAGATTTAGCCAGTTCAAACTGTTGCAGGTCAATCTGAATATTCCCAAGATTGTAATGAGCAATCACATGCTGTGGTTCAAGCGCTAAGGCGCGATGAATCAGATGAAGTGCTTCTTGTGTTTGCTTGGTTTGCTTGAAAATGATCGCCAGATTAATCAGCGTATTGGTGTGGTGGGGGGCAATGCTCAGTAGCCGAGTGTAAAGCGCTTGGGCTGCTAGCAGATCGCCCGTTTCTTTGTAAATATTAGCCAAATTATTCATCGCATCAGCATAATGTGGTGCGATTACCAGCGCCCGCTTTATATTGGATAGCGCTTCATTCACTTGCCCTGTTTGATAATACACTAACCCTAAATAGTGCAGTGCGTCAGGTTGCGTGGGTGCTAAGCGCAAAACCTTTTTATAGGCTGCAGTAGCTTGTATCAGGTTGCCTTGTTTATGCAGCGCTCTCGCTAATTCTAAATTATGCGTGATCTTATTGTTTTTAGTTGGCGACATGATCAGGCTCGTTACTGACATTATTGACACCTTATCCTAAGGCGTTATCAATTTACAGTTAAGTTCTTTTAATGTTTCAAATATAGCCTAAATCAGGAGGGGAATAATTTAAAAAGTGAGTACAAACTATAATATTTAATATGCTACATGAGGTTACTCTTTAGTGTTTATTTTGTGAAGATAAATAAATCCCAGCCTGATTATCTCTCTTTCATACTTCATGTAAAAAATATCATTAAATTTATATCTTATTTTCTAACGTAGTTATTTTCCTCTGAATTTTCTAAAAAATATAAAATAGCATAAAAATATTGTCAGCTTTCTTTACAGTGTTATGTTGCCATTTTTATTTGTTTTTTTAAGCTGCTAATTTAGTGAGCTTTAATTTTAATGGCATTAAATATGCGTGTAAAAATAGTGTTTAGGAAATAAAAAAATTATTTTTATGGTGATATTGCATTTGAGGAGTATGTCTAGTGCTATTTCAAAGCGTTTTTTTAATATCACTTAAAATAATATTGGCAATTTCTTTCTTGGATGAAATTAACATTTCATTCGCATTAATAGTTGAGGTGTATAGAACGTTCACTTTAGCTCCTGCTTAGGATAATTTATGAAAACAATAAATCCACTCTCAAAAAGTTTACTCACCATTGTTACTGCCACCAGCTTATTACTGACGCCTATCGTTAGTTACGCTGCCGTTGATATATTTTTAGAAATAGATGGTATTGTTGGTGAAACGCAAGACGCGAAAAACAGTGGTGCCATGGATATTCTGGCTTGGTCAGAAGGGTTATCCAATTCGGGATCAACGCATATGAGCGCCGGTGGCGGGGCGGGTAAAGCCAGTTTTACAGATCTTAATTTTACTAAATATTTGGACAGTGCCAGTCCGGCATTAAGATTGTTAGTGGCAAATGGCGGTCGTGTCGAAAAGGCAACCTTAATAGCAAGAAGAGCGGGTGGCAGTGCGACGCAATATTTTAAGATAGAAATGAAAAATGTCATAGTTACGTCGTTTTCTGCCGGAGGCAGTGGCGGCGAAGATAGGCTGACTGAAAATGTGTCATTGAATTTCGCTGAAGTCACCTGGACCTATTATCCTATTGATAGATTTGGCAATCCGTTAGCGCCAATTTCGACAGGTTGGAATATCGCGGCAAATGTACAGCTATAACCAATCAGTAACCCCAATTATGAGGAGTTAATCACATGAGGTTATTGATAAATAGCTTTTATAGCCTGTTATGGTTTTTGGTCGGGCTGTTTGTCGCCTTTTCCGGTTTTGCTGTGGCTGAAGTTCTTAATGATCAAATCATTATTGATGATAAAAACTTTACTTTAGTAAGTTCGCGCCGAGTGACCCGTACCGTCAGTGAATATCGATTACGCGCCTTGGCGCAAAATGTCTCAGCTGTTGATTTAACGAACGTGAAAGCCAGTTTAGTCTCAGCACCAAGCAGCATATCAATTATTCAAGGAAACGTGGAGTTTGGTGCTATTACGGCCAATAGCAGTGTATCAAGTAGTAATGACTTCACTATTCAAATCAATGTACGCCAAGCTTATACCTTAGCGGATCTTGTTTGGAGAATTGAAGGCGATTTGCCACCACCACCAACCCCGCCGTCCACTAGTCCAACAGCAGTGGGTATCTTTATGAAGATTGATGGGCCTGCCATTAAAGGTGAGGTAGAAAGTTCAAGCCACAAAGAGTGGATCCAAGTATTAGCCTGGAGTGAGGGAGCAAGTAATTCAGGTACCACCCATGTTGGCGGAGGGGCTGGGGCAGGCACGTTTAATCTTGGTAATGTTAACGTTACCAAATACTTAGATGCAGCAAGTAATCCGCTGAGATTAGCGATTGCCAAAGGCGAGCTTTTTGATGAGGTGCAAATCGATGTTATTAAGCAATGTGGCACAAGTTTGTATACGCAATATGCCATTACGTTAAGTAACGTTTTGGTGGTCGGGCTAAGCAGTAGTAGCAGTGGCGGAGAAGATCGTTTAACCGAAAATGTTGCTTTTAATACGGCGACGATTCAAACGATGTATACCCCAGTAGGTGATAAATGTCGTTTTCAGCAACCCATATATTCCATTCAGTCTTATAACTGATTTAAGCGGAATAGATGAATTACGGGAATTTAAAAATGCAGATAAAAAAAATAATCTCGACGTTAACCTGTTTCGTGATGCTGAGCTTTCAGCCCGCATTTGCGGCGTTGATTAGCGGCACGGCGACCAATATAACCGGGACAACCTGGGAGTCGCGTTATACTATTACCAACAACTTATTGTTGGATATCAATTGGTTTACGCTTTACTTTGATGCTACTCAATATGCCAATTTAGTTTATATACCTACTGCGGAATTTGGACCAGATTGGGAAATATTTACCTATGATTTTGATTTTGGAGACGATGGTTATATTGACGTTTATTCAAACTTTACAGCAATTACTGTTGGTCAAAGCGTCTCAAAT
>NZ_JAEINI020000011.1:0-112202 GCF_016343785.1 Alishewanella maricola
AATGTTATTTACGGTAACGATACCGGCATCGGCGGTTAGATCAACCGTATGGGTAGAGGTTGCACTGTTTTGTACCGTGTTACCAAGCGCGTTAGTTGATGTCACAACAGCGTCAAAAGTGGTGTCTGCAGCCAGGTCGCTACCGGCCACATTAACAGACCAACTACCATCTGCTAGTACTACAGTCGTGTAGGTAACGCCATTAATTACCAGGGTAACAGTATTACCTGCCACAATATCACCCCCGCTGGCGGTGCCGGTAACCGTAATAAAACCTGCTGCCTCAGTCGCATTGACAATATCATCGGCGGTAATGTTATTAATAGTAATCTCAACAGGTTCAATAACATCCGCGGTTGATTCGGCTAATAAGGGTGCAATAGGATCGTCTTCAGAAAATGCAGCGAGTTCAAATAGTGTTGGCTCGGTTGACTCAGCTATTCGGGTAAGTCGGACAAAACCGTTACCACTATTCTCAGCTGAACCGCCATCAGCACCGGCTGCTGTGGCATCTAATTGCTCAAGTAAGTCACCTTCTTCGTCAAGTACGGCTAAGATATCGTCGGCAGTGTTTGAGGCAACAGCGGAGTCTTCAGGCGTAATATCTGTTTGCAGCCAACTTTCAGAAATAACGAGTTGTTGGTTTGCGGAAACGCTAACGGTTTCGTCTAAATATGCCAAGATAACCGAACCTTGCTCTGAGGTGATCACAGTGTCGCCGGGCAGTAGCATATCACCTTGCTTCAGAACTCTTATTTCACCGTTAGTCGATTGTACTTGAACAATACCTTCAACAGCTTGAGCAACGATTTTTGACATAATTAGTGTATCCATTAAATAACTATCACAACTTATATGATAAGGTGGGTTTGTAGATAACACCATTGGACCTGAGTACAGTTAATCTCGTAAAAACTTGTTTTCTATTAACTATAGCCATGTGTATAGTGTATATTTGTTAAAATAGAATTAATGATTGTGTCAATTATAGAAACGTAAGGTGTATTCCAATTGAGAGCAGTGTCAGTGATAAAAAAATGTCTGTATCCTTTCTTTGCAACCTTAATTATTTTCGCTTCCCCCAGTTATGCCGCTTCAACAGTGCAGCAAGCTGCAAAAGAGGCAATAGAAAAAAACCCCGAAGTACTGGCTAAATGGTATGAATTTTTAGCCGCAGGCGATGATGTTAAGTCTGTGCGCGCTGGTTATAAACCAACTGTTGATGGCACCTTAGGGGTACAATATCAAAAGCAAAATTATGGTTTGCTTAGAGAATATGACGGTGCTTATGCGCGTTTGACTTTAACTCAAATGCTCTATGATGGCAGCCGCACGCGTTCGGAAGTGAATCGATTCTCCAACTTTCAGCTAGTTGCCTATTTTAACTTGTTAGAAACGGCTGAAAATATCGCGTTAGAAGCTTTTCGGGCTTATCAAGATGTGTTGGCTCAACGCCAGTTGGTTGCGTTGGCGCAAGAAAATTTAGACAAACATTTTGAAGTGTATCGGCAAATCGAAAGTAGCGCCAAAGCCGGGGTCGCAAAATTTGTCGATTTAGAGCAAATTAGCGGTCGTGTGTCCTTAGCGCAAAGCAACCTGATTACTGAAACGTCGAACTTGCATGATGTTACAACGCGCTATTTGAGAATTGTCGGTACCTTACCTGCAGCCGATATGAGACCTGTGACAACGTCAGATCAGTTGCCCAGCACGGTTAATCAAGCGCTACAGCAGGCCTATCAAGCTAGCCCAGCCTATCATGCCGCTTTACGCAACATTAAAGCCGCTGAAGCGGGCGTGCAAACGCAGAAAGCAAATTTTAAGCCTAATGTTAATTTAGTGGGTAGTTACGGATATCAAAACTATTCAGACATTGGTGTCAGAACCGATCAAAATGAAGCATCCGTTGGCATTGAATTAAAATACAATTTTTATAACGGTGGCCGTAATTCAGCTTCGCTAAGTCGTGCTTATTCAGAAGTTAATTTAGCCGAAGAATTACGCGATAAGGCCTGTATTGATATTCGCCAAACCATTCAAATTGCTTATAACGACGGCACTAAGTTAGCAGAGCAGTTGCCATTATTAAATCAACATCGCTTGTCTTCCGATAAAGTTAGAACAGCTTATAAACAACAATTTGATATTGGCCAACGTTCATTGTTAGATGTGCTTGACTCTGAAAATGAATACTTTCAAGCCAGTCGAGCTTATTTAGCCGCGATTTACACCTTAAGTGTCGCTAAGGCCAGAACTTTAGCCGGGATGGGAAGCTTGACCAATACGCTAGGTTTAACCTCGAGTACTTGGCCTTCATTAACGGAGCTTGGCGCAGAAAGATTAACTGTTGACCCTGCCACTGCTTGCCCTGCGGTTGATGTTTACGGTAGTTTGCAAGTCGATCAAGATACCGATAATGACTCGGTGAAAGACAGTGCTGATTTTTGCCCTAACACGCCAATAACCGATAAAGTTGATGCCAAAGGTTGCTCCGTCTTTACGCAAAAAGAGGCTAAATTTACTTTGGAAATTACCTTTGGTCATAATCAAAGCGTGATTGAAGAGCAATATTTACCTCAAATAGCTAGTTTTGCTGCATTTTTACAGCGTTACCCGAATACAAAAGCTGAAATACAAGGCCACACCTCATCAGATGGTGCGGCGTGGTACAACGATATTTTATCGCAACAACGTGCAGATGCAGTAAAGCAAATATTAGTTTCGCAGTATGGCATCGCGGAAGAACGCATTATGACTAAAGGTTATGGTGCGAGTCGCTTGTTAGATGAAGCTGATACGGAAGCCGCACACAATGTCAATCGCCGGATAGAAGCGGTTGTTACTGGAAAATATGACAATGCTGTGTCACGCGTTGCAGAATAAACCCTGACATAGGAATCGACGTATTGATCCCAGATAACAAGCATACGGGCGGCCCGTTATTTGAAGCCTTACTGTATATCTGTGAATTTCATCATTATGCAGTGAGTCCTGCCAGCTTACTCAGTGGCTTGCCGTTAGCAGACAACATGCTTAGTCCGGCGGTATTTCATCGCGCGGCCGATCGCGCCAAACTGGCTTCAAAAATTCTACAGCGGCCGTTGAAACAATTAAACACGGCGTTATTCCCCGCTATTCTGACACTGCACGACAATAAAGCCTGCATTATTCACAGTATTGATCATGCGCAGCAGCAGGTCAGCATCAGTTATCCTGAATTGCCAGCCAGTGTCATTACATTGCCGTTAGCCGAGCTTGATGCCCTGTACGCAGGTTCGGTGTTTTATGTGCGGCCGAAAACCGATGCGGCAGATAAAATTAACCACTTTAAATTACCGGCGCACCTGCATTGGTTTTGGGGTGTCATTAAGCAAAACCGCTCGTTATATCGCGATGTGTTGCTAGCCGCGATCATGATCAACTTGTTTGCATTGGCGATGCCGATGTTTGTGATGAACGTCTATGATCGAGTTGTGCCCAATTTGGCTACGCACACTCTGTGGATTTTGGCCTCTGGCATTAGCTTAGTGTTGGTAGCTGATTTAGTGTTAAAACTGTTGAGACACCATTTTGTTGATTTAGCGGCAAGTAAAACGGATGTGATGCTTTCGTCTGCCATTATGGACAAAGTGTTGTCGATGAAGTTGAAGTATCGACCGCAATCAACCGGTAGTTTTGCTTCAATTGTGCAATCTTTTGAATTTGTGCGAAGTTTTATCGGCTCTTTAACCATTGTTGCGCTGGCCGATTTTCCTTTTGTACTGTTGTATTGCGTCGTGATTGGCATGATCAGTTTGCCCTTATTAGCACCGATCTTAGTTGGGGCTTTCATTTCGTTGATTTATGCTTATTTTGCTCAGCGCAAACTGAAGTTTTTATCGGATGAATCGGCTAAATCGGTGGCTGAACGCAATGCGACCTTGATTGAAGCCTTAGGCTCGTTAGAAACGACTAAATCCAATAATGTTAATGCAGATATTCAGCACAGCTGGGAGCAGTTGTCTTTAAGCTGTGCTCATCACAGTGCCAAAATGCGCTCGGTATCAGCCTCTGTCAGTAATGTGTCCGCGTTTATTCAACAGCTTGCGGGTGTGGCGGTGATCATTATTGGTGTCTACCTGTTAATCGATGGCAACCTTACACAAGGTAGCTTAATTGCGGTCTATCTACTGTCATCGCGTGCCTTAGCACCGGTAAGCCAAGCTACCGGATTATTAGCGCAATTTCATTATGCGTCATCCGCTTATGAACAGCTGGATGTACTCATGGCTTATCCTTCAGAGCAAAACGCCACAAGGCAAACCATTGATAAACCCTTACTACAAGGCAAAATAGAATTTAAAAATGTGAGTTTCAGCTATCAAGATAGCGATGTCCCGTCGTTACAAAATGTCAGTTTTGTTATCGAGCCCGGTGAGCATGTTGCCATCTTAGGCCGAAACGGTTCGGGTAAATCGACCCTAGAAAAACTGATCTTAGGCTTACATGATGCTGAGCAAGGGCAGGTATTGATTGATGGTATCGATATTCGTCAGTTAGACATTAATCAGGTGCGAAACAATATCGGATATGTGCCACAAGATATCAGCCTGTTTCGTGGCACTTTGCGTTACAACATCGAATTAGCAGCGCCGCCGAAAAGCGCTGAGCATTTTCTCAATATCTGTAACATCTCTGGGTTAAATCAATTATTAAGTCAGCACCCGGCCGGATTTGAAATGCAAGTTGGTGAAAAGGGGCAAAACTTATCTGGCGGTCAAAAGCAAATCGTATCGATTGCCCGAGCGCTTTATAACGATCCGCCGATCTTACTGTTGGATGAGCCGACAGCAGCCTTAGATTACAGCAGTGAAGAGACCTTTCGGAAGCAATTAGGTGAGTTTGCTGAGAGTAAAACCTTGTTGTTAATTACACATCGCAGCCCATTGTTGTCTTTAGCCAATCGGATTATCGTGATGGATAACGGCAAAATCATAGCCGATGGTCCGAAAGACACCGTTATGGAAGCACTGCGGCAAGGTCGTATCATGGGTAACAACGCATGAGTAATCAACCGCATAAATATTCAAAAGATTGGGTCTCTGAAGCGGAGTGGGCGCGTATAGCGCAATCGCCATTATCGGCGCGTGCTTTGCTTTATGGTGTGCTATTTAGTGTAGTGGCATTGATTGTCTGGGCTGCTTTTGCGCCATTAGATGAAATTGCCCGAGGCGATGGCAAAGTGGTCACTTCGCAACAATTACAAACCATTCAATCGCTGGATGGTGGTTTAGTGACCAATATCTTGGTGCGTGAAGGCGAAGTGGTGGATGTAGGACAGGTGCTGCTAAAGGTTGACTCCACCCGTTCAAACGCGAACTTAGCTGAGAACAAAGCACAGTTTTATGCCTTGACGGCAGAGGTCGCTAGGCTGCAAGCGCTAACTAACGAAAGTGCCCCGCAGTTTCCGGAAGAGTTAAAAACGGCAGCGCCCGATCGACTACAACACGAAATTCAACTGTATCGTAATAGTTTAGCCGAGTTAAACGAGCAATTAGCGGTGCAAGCAGAGCAGCAGCAACAACGCTTACAAGAGTTAGTTGAAGCCAGAGCCGCACTTTTCCAATATAGCCAAACCTTAGAATTGACCAATCAAGAGTTAAGTGTAACCAAGCCATTACTGGCGAGTGGTGCAGTATCGGATATTGATATTTTACGCTTAGAGCGCGAAGTGGCACGAGCTAGCGGCGAAGTAAAACGGGCTGAAGCCAATGCTGCGAGAGCTGAGTCTGCCTTGCAAGAGGCACGCAATAAACTCAAAGAAATTAAGTTAACGGTGCTGAATCGTTGGCGTAATCAGTTATCAGAATCGCGTGCCAAATTAGCTGCGCTTGCTGAACTACAAACAGGTTTAGTGGATATGGTGCAGCAGGCTGAAGTGAGATCACCCATGCGTGGCACCATACAGCGGCTGCATATTAATACGGTAGGTGGGGTATTAACCCCAGGCAGAGATATTTTAGATATCGTGCCGTTGGACGATCAGTTATTAATTGAAGCCAGAATCTCGCCAAAAGATATCGCTTTCATTCAAATTGGTCAGCAGGCGACTATTCGCATCAGTGCTTATGATTTTGCTATTTTTGGTGGTTTGCAAGCCAGTGTCAGTCATATCAGTGCTGATACGGTGACGGATGAAAAAGATAACACTTATTATGTTGTTAGATTAAGTACCGCCAGCCCAAAGCTGGATGATAAGTTAACCATCTTGCCTGGTATGACGGTGCAAGTCGATATTGTTACCGGTAAACGCACGGTCTTATCGTATTTGCTGAAGCCACTGCTTCGAGCAAAAAGTAACGCGATGACAGAGAGATAATCAATTAATGGCCAATGTAGCAATTTTTACTGCTCCCGGTTTTACTGCCTCAAGCTGGACTACTGCATTTGGTAAGCCGCAGCTGCATGTTTATCCCGATGCCGACATGCAGATGTTAGATACCTGTGATGTGGTATTAATCCACAGTGCGCGTAGCGATTGGACGATGCTCGTCACACAGTTGCAGCAAAGTAAGTTAGTGTTAGTGATCAGCCAGCAACTCGCTTTAGTTGAACTGCAAGTGGCGTTGAGCTCGGGTGCGAAAGGTTACCTGGATGCCGGCAGTAACAGCGTTAACTTTATCCAAGCCGTGGCGGCTATTCATAATGGTGCCTTGTGGATCCCTGCAGCGTTACTTAATCAACTCAATCGATTTCTATCTAAAGCGATCCCCAGCAAAACAACGTGGCAAACCTTTGAAGGGCAATTGTCGAAAAGAGAATTCGAAGTGGCGAGCTTGGTACGGCAAGGTTTAAGTAACAAAGCGGTTGCCGAGCGTTTATTTATTACCGAACGCACTGTGAAACAGCACCTTACGGCAACCTTTGCTAAACTTGGGGTAAAAGATAGGTTACAACTCATCATGCTGCTTTAAAGGAAGCATCTTATGTACGTTAAGCGAGCCAGCAATAAAGAGATCGTCGCGTTAAGCACGGAGCAATCCGCCGACTATCCAGAGTTTGTTGCTAACAATGATCCTGACCTTTTGCAGTTTATGCAAAAAAATATTCCGGCGTATGCCTTAGCAGCAAGTTCTGAGCTAAGCCACAGTGAACAATTACAAGATTCAGATGCAGAATTGGCTCGCGTTCTTGAAGATTTGATTGAATTATTAACAGCTAACGGCATCATCACTTTTACCAAGTTGCCGATGGCCGCGCAGGTTAAATTACTGAACCGTAAAACCCTACGCCACGACATGCAAAGGCTGAGCCTCTTCAATGAAGAAGAGGACGACAGCATTATGCCTTAGGCAGCTTTAAGTAATAGCGGGGCCGGTCAAACCATCAAAACCCAGCTCAAGCAAGCCTTCAATGTCTGCGCTGGCGCTTACACCCTCGGCAATCACGGTTAAGCTTAAAGTATGTGCCAGTTTGATTAAACCCGACAACAAATGAGCACTTTCTGTGTTTTGATAACGTCGTACCAAAGCAGCGTCGATTTTTAAGTAGTCAATGCCTAGTTTTTCTAAGTCTTGGATGGCATTAATGGCAAAGCCACATTTTTGCAAGCCAACATTCACTGACAATGAGGTTAAAGCGGCAGCGAAACGGCTAAACAGCAATGGCTGTTTTACCACTAAGCGCTCATCAAACTCCAAGGCTAAACGCACACGGATCGATGGCTCCACCGCCTGTAGTAGCGTTAATAATTCATAATGTGTTGCGACGTCTAGTAAAGTAAGATCAGAGATATTAAGCGCTAAGTTCAGCGCTTTGTCCTCTTGCAGCAACAACAAAGCGTGCTTTAACATAGCGATATCCAACTGACTGGTGTAGTGATAACGCCGCGCCCAACCTAGCACCTGGGTAGCTGATAACCAGTGACCATCGATTTTCATTTTTAACATGGCTTCTTGATGCATAACACGGCTATCACGAAGTTGCACCGGGTAAATAGTCGAGCTAATACTGTCAGATGTTACCGCCTGCTGCAGCGCTTTTAGCCAGTCGGTTGCATCCGCTAAATCGGCGTATGGCTTGGCATCGAGTAGTGTCTTACTTTGTAACTGTGGCGAGGCTTCAACCTCAACTAATAGAGCATCAAGCTGTGCTAATGTTTGCTGCCGGCTAGTGACGGTATCTAATGACATACCGACCAACAATACCGGTGCATTGACCGTATCGGGCGAAACCTTACAGTTCTGATTGAGTTGATTGAGCAGCTGTTCTGTCAACTCAGCAGTCGAAGCTAACTGATCGACAACTAAAAAGAAATCGCTACCATTTAAACGGCTAACTAAGCGCATCCCTGAATATTGTTGAACCTCTGCAATTAACTGTTTTAACCAAAGATCTGTTTTGGCATGGCCGAGTTGCAGGTTTAACTCGTGCAGTTCGCTGACCCGCAATAACAACACGCAACTTAATTCACTGTGTTCAATATTGCCAAAATAACTGTCGAGCCAGTTGGCGCAATAATCGCGGTTAAACGCGCCGGTAACATCGTCCAATTCATGTTGCTTTTGCAGTCTATCCAGCTGTTTTTGTTCTTGTTCTAGCATGCTGCGCACGCGGCTGGTTAGCCGATTCATGGCAGCAACCAAGCGTTTTAACTCAAAGGTTGAAGGTTCTTCACTGGTAATGAATTGACGATTACCTAGCGCTTCTGCATGATTTACTACTTGGTTTAACGGCCGGCTAACACGTTTGAGTAAAAAGCTGCCCACCACACCACAAAAAATAGCAATCAGCAAAAAGCCTAGCGCTAAATCTTGGGTAATGTGCCATAACGCGGTTAAGCTGTAATCGGTTTGGCTTTCCAGTTCAATACTACCATAGCGTTGCCAGCCATCTTGGATCTGAGCAATACCGGGTTTAACATTAAACGCTAATAAACTAGCAAACCAATCGGGAACGGCAACCGGTTGAGGGCTAAGTGTAAATTCTGTAAGCGTATTTCCTGCTACGTCTTTTAAGGTAATACGCCGGTAATAACCGGTATCAAATTGCGCCGAGAGCATTAACTCGATAGTGGTCAGATCTTTATCCATTTGTGACAGGCTTAAAGCCATTCCGGTGGCATTATCGATATTTTTAACTTGTAGTTGTTCTGCGAGATAACTTTTTGATTGGTAGGCACTAATAAAAAAGCTACTGCCAAAGGCTAAGAGCACAATAACAATAATTCCAATCCATAACTGCTTAATCAGAGACATAGCCTAAACTCCTTAACCCACATATTGCCCAGCATCATAAAAAAATGCCCTGCAGTGATAATCGTGCTACCAGATCACGCCAGCGCGATAACCGCGCCGACGCACTGTGTTTTGATTTTTGATTGCCGCTACCCGCCCAAAGCCCGGTAGAATTAAAACTAAATACTGGCGTTAGATCTGGCCTGGCTGATGCGGGTAAAATATTTTGAATTAAACTATCGATAATCAGAGGTTCAGCTTCGGCATCTGGATAATAAGCCAGTACCATATGCGCTAAACTGAGGCCGCTGTGTTCAGCCCCAACGCGCGCTCGAACATAGACTAAGCGAAGCTGTGTATCAGGGATCCCTAAAGCGCGTAAGCTGATGTAACTGGTGATCGCCCAATCTTCACAGTCGCCGCGCCTTGATGCCAATATTTCGGCAGGGCTCGCCCAGTAATCTTCGACTTGATAGAGCGAGGCATCTAACTCGTAACTTAGCGTGTTATGTAAGAACGTGTTCACGGTTTCTAATTGCTGAACAACCGGTAAGTTTGCAGCATCTTGCAACATTTGTTGCCAAGCCGATGAGGTAGCCAGTGTTGTTGACGCTGGAGAAGATTGTTCGAGATAACGATCAAACTGAGAGAAATCAATAAGAAAGGGGGTTTCAAGCGCATGGTTATGCAACGCTGCCGCGATAAACAGCATGCCTCCAAAAGATATTGCGAATTTTTTTATCGCCTTTGCTGGCATTTAGCACACGCTCAGTACTCGTAACCCAGCCCCAAGATAGTGTAAAACTAGTTGTATCTCAACGGATTTTTGCAGCGCGCTCTACTGTTTTGTTATACCTGTTATCGTCTTAGGCTGCTGTGTCGAGTGTGACAGCCTTAAATCACGCTCATCGGGTTTGACACGTTAGGCTAGGCTTATCACACGCTGTGAACTTAGCGTTTGCGTGTTGCTGCGGGATGAATACGCTCGTCATACAGTTTGCCGAGCGCTTGGCTAATGCTGAGCGTGTCATTTTCGGTTAAATAGCGCTCAACTTGTTTATGTACAAAAATGACCGATTGCTTATGTTGTTTAGCAAATTGCTGGCACAGTGTCGTAAGTTGTTTTTGAAACTCCTTGGCTGCGGTTTCTCGATGTACCGCGTGGATGGCTTTTTCAAAACTGTTGCCGTGCTCTGCGTAGTATTCTTTTAAGGTGAATTTGGGAATGCGATACGCTTTACTGGCATAGTCTAGGGCTTCTCTAAAGCTGCTATAGCTTTCACCAAATACGTCAAAGCTGGCGCTAAGGTGATAATGTACTTGATGATTAATACCGGCAGCTTCGTAATTAAAACCTGGAAAATTAAGCCTTTCGGTGGTTTCTAAACCTAGTTTTAAGCCCGCAGCAATGCTATGGCTTAAGCTAAAATCCAGCGCAGCGAGTTCTTCTTCTGTCCACATTTCGAAAATATTTAAGGCTTTTTCATATTTTTTCGCCAGTTTTTTCTTGGCGTAAACACGGCGCTCTTCTAATGCCCCCGCTTTACAGCTTTTTAAATGCTCAAAGCATTCACGACAACTGGGGATCTTCACAAAGTCAGCAGGTTCTTGTGTGCTGAGAAAGAAATCACGGTATTTTAATGGCGGTGCAAAGTCATGTTCACTGGCAATACAACCACAATAAAAGCAGGTATTAAAAGACGCTCTTTCAGTCGGCACAAGGAGGTGGTAGTCGGGATATTCGCTCATAAAGGCTCGCCTGGTTAAAAACTGCCGTTATAGTACGCTGTTTTATACGATCTCAACAGCTAAGTGCCGCCGTGAGCCTATTAAGCAAACTGTAACGGGTGCATCATTACACTGATGCGGTGGTTTACATGCTGAACTAAGCGAGCGGTTGCGGCTAAGACTTGGCTGAATTTAGGATATGTGTGCTTGAAAAAGCGCCTGTTTTATATCGATGCTGAGTTGATAATCAGCGATGCTATCGAGTTGTTGTTTTATGGCCTTTGCCGAATTAGCGAAATCAGCCAGTGCCAGTAATGCCAGTAACCAACCAAAGGGTGTGGTTACGGTTTTGAGCACCCGATGCGCCATACGCATTAAGTGGCTAATAATATTTAAGCTCGCGGCATAAAGCTTTACGCGATAACGATATTGCACGAGATGGTGCTTGATTTGTGCAGGGGTAGCGCTAGGGCTGAGTAAACAATATTGGTCAAAATCATGGTCGTGGCTAAACAGCAAATTAGCGGGTTGGCTAAACTGATACACTGAGTTGCGCAAATAACTGGTGCCTGCGTGCACAATATCGATGGCTTTGACCACGCCAATATAAAATTTTCGGGCCTTTCTGCTGATATAGCGCGCGAGATTAGCAATAAATTCTGTAGTGAACTGCTGCAGTTGTTTCACGGCTCGAAATAACCAGCGGATCACTCGCTTGAGGCCATCAAAAATACCGTTGGCCAGCCGAGCAAATTGGTTCTGAAATTCTTTTTTGTGCTGATTGTGCGACAAAATGCTTTGCACGGTATTATTGAGCTGCTTACCTAGATAAATGTCTTTGCTCGGTTCATGAGTTAAAACAGCAAAAGCAGCCATCAGTTGCGCATCTACAGTGTTGCTTTGTTGTTTTGCATGAAGCGCTTCTGACGAATTGTCTTGATAAAAACGACTAATGGCGAGTGTGGTTTTTGACAGCTGGCGCCTTGGTCTGGCACTTCTTTTCGCGCGCAGTCTTTCCCATTCAGTTTGGTCTTGGCCAGGGGTAATATCATAGCCGAGCAGCCATAGTTCGATACGGCTAATGGCCTCAATGTTGTGCTGAAACTCGTGAGTAACTTCAGCAAATAACGCAGCATCGGCAAGCTTAAGGACGATAGCATCATGCTGGTATAGGGCATGCACTAGTGGCTTGGTAAGCGTTAACGATGCCGTACTGAGCAAGCCTAAACGCCCTGCAAATTGCGCAAACCGCGCGATGGCCAAAGCGAATGCGGGGTTGTCTTGTGGCAATAGGATGGTTTTGGTGTGGATGCGATGCTGTGCCCAATCACTAAAAAAGCCCATACTGTAAAGACGGCAATAAATACCCCGTAACAACGCCAGGTTAGGCATGCCGACGGCAGGAATTAATTGCGCCAATGGCTTGGCCCACACCTGTTGCCAATTTGAGGGCTGTTGCTGATTTTCAAAGCTCACTAAACACTCCAACACCTGCCACGTTTCTGGCCCTGCCCAGCCGTCCACTTCGATGCCGGCTTCTTGTTGTAACTGTCTAATTTTCTTCACCAAGATCGGATCTACAGTGTGATTGCTGCGATTAACCCGCTTGTCGCCCTCGGCTAAATAACCTAACTCAATTAAACGTGCTCTAACGGCGCGAATATAAGCCGCCGAGTCGGTTTGATTGGGGTTGCTTACCGCCATAACGGGGTTGGGGAGATGTCGCTCATTAACGGCAGCATCGAGCCCCATGCCAAATTGCGCTAAAAAATCTGTTGCTGAATCAGCCATATTAGAGATCTGCGATATCGCCAACGATAGATTTCACAAAATCGATGGTGGCTTTACGCGATTCGGCGCCGGCTTGCACTAAATCAGCATGGGCTAAACGCTGCGCATCGGTAATATTTGTGTCATAAAAAGCGACAATATCACCATCAATACTGGTTTGGGTGCTGGCGAGTACTTTGACTTTAACCGTGGTATTGCCTTTCGCTTTGGCCATGACATCGGAGAATCGGACTAATTCCGGATCGCTGCCCTCTAATGTGACGGAGCCTTCAAAGGTAATGACATCTAATTTGGATAAGTCTTGTACGGCGTTTGCGAGATTAGACATGGCTTGTTTAAACGTGGACATAAGTGTTCGCCTCTTTTAGCAGTTAGTAAAACAAGATACTGATAGCATGAGTAAAGGTCGTTCCGTAGCGTTGTTGCAAGGTTGCTAAGGCTGTGGTTTTGGGTAATCCAACCTTGTTGATTACTGGGGTATAGCCTGTTGGATTAAAGGGAGAGCGAAACTGCAGCACATCCGGCAGTTCAGTGTTGGCACTTAGCACCATGCAGCCAGAATATTCCTGCCACTGAAAACCGCTTTGCTCAGTAAATTGCTGGTGTTTGGCTTGCGATGCCGCATAAATTTTTTGTAGTTGTGCCATGTTGTTACTCATTTACGCCACCTGCACTAATTCATCGGCTTGATAGGTGCGCGCAGCTTGCATGACTAACCTTGCTTCATCATCACGCCGATGTAATAAACCATCGAGCCCGCGGCCCTGCCATAAGCGTTTCATATTGATGATTTGTTGAGCGATGTCTTGATAGGCTTGGCGTAGAACCAAAGGTTGTATTGCCGCCATCTCACGGCGAGAATCGCCACTGATGCTGGTACCTCTGTTATAAACCAAAGACAATAACGCGCTTTGTGCATCGGGATGCAGCTTTTCGACACCGGGAAAGGTGCGTTGAGTTTTACTGGCATAAAGAGGCAGTGATGCATGGACAAATACATGTTTAGCGGCTGACAGTGGAATAACCAGTGTTTGAACTGAGCTTAGCAAACGCTTTGCGCTGGCGGCTTTGCTGCCGCAAACACGGCGTAATTTAGCGATATCATATGTTGGGAGTAGGGCTGACCAATCGCGTTCAAATTGCGCTGTGCTGGCATACCCTAAATCATAGCCAATACCGATGGTGATACCTGAGTCACCGCCGGGCCAACTGGGGTGAATGAGTTTGGCCTGATAGTACTGCTCAGAGCTAATTTCGTGCTGAATCATTAAGTCGATACCCTTTTTAGAAAGGGTGAGGCCTTGTGTAATGGCTGGGGGCGTGGCCGAAATGCTTGTTGCTTGCTCAAGGCGAACATCAATCGGTAGCAAGCGTTTTTCTAAGGCGCTAAGGGTTTGCCCACCCAAAACCCCATCGGGTTCTACACCTAAGTACTGTTGGATCCTTTTCAGTCGTTCCGAGGTGGTGCGATGCATGGCGTCCATCCTGCTGTGTTGTGAAAACCGAGCATAGTAAGTATAGACCGCATTAGCATGTCAGCAAGTGACCAACCGGTAGTCGGTTAAGTGCACTCAAGAAGTTGCGGCTTAAGCCGCTGCTGCAATTAGAGTCAGCGGCTCATAGAAAGGGTAACGATATGAAGACTGGCGCAAGGTTATGACGCCAGTTCAGCGTGTGTTGGCTAAAACCAGCGCTTTGCGTTGTGATTTGGCTTGATACATGGCAGCATCTCCAGCAGCTAAGAGAGCCTCTAGCGTTTCGGGCACGGTGCTAAACATGGCGTAACCGATACTCGCCGATACCGAAAAGTGTTGCTGATGCAGGCTAATAGTAAATTGTTGAAAATGTTTTTGTAATTCATCGAGTTTGGCAACGATTTCGTGCTGTGATCTAAAGCAGGCCAGAGCAACAAATTCATCACCCCCGATGCGTGCTACGGCGTCTTCCATGCGCATTTGGCTTTGCAAATAACGGGCAATCTCTTTTAAGGCTGTGTCACCAACGTGATGGCCATAGGTGTCATTGAGCTGTTTGAAGCTATCAACATCAATATAAAAAATGCCCAGTAAGTCGCCATTTTGGCGTTGATAATCCATTAAATGTTGGGCTTTTAAGCTAAAACCTCGGCGATTTAATATGTTACACAACATATCAATATTCGCTTCGTTTTCAGCACGTTCTTTTGCCATAGCAATGCGGCCGATACGTCGTGACACGGCTATGGCTAACATCAGGCTTTCAACCGCAAAGGCAATAATGAAACCATAGCGCTGCACAAAGATATTGCTGTCTAATAATACAATCCGAAAGATCATACTAATGAGCACAATACTAAGGGCGCAGAACACCAAACCTGCCTCACTCACTCGTCGTTGCCATTGCCACAGCGCGCTGGCAAAAATAGCGGCGACCAATGCCAAGGTACCATAGCTCATCAACATAGCGGCGGCGGTGGCCGACGGATGGTTTTCAATGACCATTCTAAGCAAGCAACTGAACAAGACGATCAGAGACATGGTTTTAAAAATGAGGCTCGTTCTTGGAAAGTCAGTGTTCACTTTCAAAATTTCGCACATAAACCAAGTGGCACTGACCACCGTTAAACCAATACTGAGTAAATAGGCGAGATGGATTTCTCTTAATAGATGGCTGGCAATATACAAAAATAACTGGCCTTCCTGCAGCAAGATAAAACTGGTGATACAAAAGATGTAGGCGCTGTAAAGTTTTAACGCCTTGTCGGGTACTTTACGGCTGATTATCAGCACATAGAGCATTAACGTAAAACTTAAACCGTAAAATAAGCCCATAATAAGATTATGTTTTTGGCTAGACAGCATAAAGTCTGTCAGCGGTTGCCATTGAAAGCGTGGGTTGTGCGCAAATTTGGAATCTATGCTAAGTAACGCCGAAAACTCGCCTTGATCAATTTGAAATGTCACTTCACCTGATGGGATCGGTGATTGCGTTATGCCGGCCTGCTGCCAGCTAAAGCGGTTTAAACCATGTCGCTGAAATGAAAACACACCCGGCTGATTAAGGTCACATCGCAGAGTAAATTGATTAAGGCCTGGGGTGAGTTTAATGCTCGATTTTTCAGCTGCGGTTAACACTTCTGCCATAGGCGAGTCGTGAGAGACTAATGAGCATGATTCTGCAGCGACTGCCCTGCTCGAATGAGTCAATAATACCAGGAGCAATGCCCAAAAAAGCGGCGTAAAAACAGACAATTGTTTAGCTGACATCAGTTCTATCCTATGAACAAAAAAGCATAACACGCCAATTAATCTCCAGATTAATCAAACATTTTATAGAACGCGTGGTCAGAGCCGATAAAGGCCAAGCCAGTTTAACATTTTTTACTGTTTTTATAACGGTAATGGCTGCCCAACTTAGCCGCAGTAAAGATAGGGCGGTTATAACAGAGATTGAGCTATCCGTGTTTATTCGCGATACGACTGAAAATGTGGTAAGTACTTTCTTGATACTACTGACAGCGCATGACGGTTAAGCTAGGCTAAAGCAATCAATTAATGTGCACGAGCAAATAGAGTTTACGATGCAAAGCGATTTGCACCAAAGCTAGTGCAACAGTGAGGTTTTATGGCTCAGACCAAGCAGCCCAATTTTAATGCAACAACTGCAACTGAGGTGATACGTAGACACAATATTGCCATTCATGGCGAAGGTGAGCAAACGCTGGTGTTTGGGCATGGTTTTGGTTGTGATCAAGATATTTGGCAGCATGTTGCCCCGGCCTTTTACGCGCAGTATCGTGTGGTGCTATTTGATTATATCGGCTGTGGTAAATCAGATCTTGGGGCTTATAACAAGAAACGTTATAACCATTTGCAAGCTTATGCGGATGATTTACTGCAGTTATGCCAAAGCTTACAGTTAAACAACATTATTTTTGTGGGGCATTCGGTCAGTGGTGCGATTGCGCTATTAGCGTCGATAAAGCAGCCTACATTATTTAAAAAAATCATCGCTATTGGTCCTTCGCCACGCTATTTAAATGACCCACCTGCTTATTTTGGTGGCTTTGAAGCCAGTGACATCGCCGGTATGCTAGCGATGATGGAGTTAAACTATTTCGAATGGTCTAACTATTTGGCGCCAAAGGTAATAGGGCAAACAGATGATGCTAAAAGCGTCGATGAGCTGAAACTCAGCTTTATGCGCTCCGATCCGGTAATTTCGTTACAGTTTGCCAACGTGACCTTTTACTGTGATATTCGGCCGCAATTGCCAGCCGTATCAGTGCCAGTGACGATTCTGTATTGTCTTGAAGATATTATTGTTCCCGTGCAGGTTATTGAGTATCTGCAGCAGCATATTCCGAATTCCAAAATTATGGAGTTAGCGGCATCTGGGCATTATCCACAATTGATTAACCCTGGTGCTGTTATTGCTGCCATTCGTAAGGAAATCAGTAGTGAGTGTTAGTCTCGAGCCGGCATCGTTGCCTTGCGGTATTATGCTGCTGGACCAAAAAAATACCATCCAACAAGTTAATGCGCTGTTTTGTGATTGGCTGGGTTATCCGCAGCAACAGTTGTTGCATAATACGGTAACCCGAGTCTTTACCCCGGCTACTAAGTTAGTCTATCTCGGGCATATACTGCCCACGTTACAAACCAACGGGCAGATTGAAGAAAAATTGATCATATTAAAACAGGCCAATGGTCACGATTTACCTGTAATGGTCAACGCCCACCGCGTGCAACAGCAGGATCAGGATTATTATGTATTTGTCGTGCTGCGCATGTTACGCCGGCAGCTTATTGAAGAACAATTACTCACCGAACGACGCAAAGCTGAACAAGCGAATGCAGAAAAAGATGATCTTAATCAGCAGTTGCAGTTAGCGCAAAGTGAATTGCTGGCGAAGCATCAAGAGCTACTTATACTGAATTCGGGCTTAGAAACGCTGTCGGTGACGGATGCGTTAACTGGGTTATTTAATCGACGGTATTATGAGGCGCAACTGGATCTATTGCTTGCCCAATATCAACGTAACCAGCAGCAATTTGCTTTAATATTAGTTGATATCGATTTTTTTAAAACCATCAATGATATTCACGGTCATGCGATGGGCGATACCGTGTTGCAAGCCTTGTCGCAACAACTGCGCCAGCATATTCGCGAAATTGATATTTTGGTACGCATTGGTGGCGAAGAGTTTGCCATTTTATTGCCCGACACCGATCTGGCTGCCGCTCGCATTGCTGCAGAACGACATCGCAGCAGTATTGAACAAATCAGTGGTTTTGCCTTTACCATCACCGCCAGTTTTGGCATTGCCTTAGTGGCTGACGCGGATACCAAAAAGAGTATTTACCAACGCGCAGATAGTGCACTGTACCATGCTAAAACGCATGGTCGTAATCGCGTAAGTACAGAGCACGATCAGTAACAATATTATGCGCTGGCTATCGGCTTAGTTGTGAGCTGATGAACCGACCGGCATCCTCGATATGCCTACTGCGCTGTTCTGCAAGGTGAATGAGCAACGCGGTTGTGCGGTATTGTTAGTAACGCATGATCCTAGCTTGCCGGCGTCGTGCCAGCGATAGCGTTAATCAAGCAGAGCTAACTTAAAAGCCTTAAAACGCCCTGATAAATCAGGTTATTTAAGGCTTAAATGACTTAGGATATTCAGGTGCCCTTATCGTTTTTAGCTTAGGGAATTTTACAGGTTTTAATGCCAATCAAACTGTAAAGTGGGCAAAAGTTAAATAAACCGGTGGCTAGCGGCACCACACCAATCCAACCCCAAACACCAATATAACCGGTTGCCGCGAGCGCAATCAGCAATATCCCAGCGATAATTCTCAGTGTTTTATCCAGCGAGCCTACGTTTGCTTTCATTTGTTACTCCGTTATATTAAGGATCCTGAATATAAACAATAGTCTTTATTCAAAGTCATGTCGGTGAATCACTTCAAAATTTTTTATCTGCTTTGAAGCGTCAACAAGCTCAAGTGTGACGTCAATCTTCATAAAGGTGCTACAGACGCTTTTTAAGTGTAAAGGCACCGCGAAGTTCGCCAATCTCAAAGCCAGTTGCTAAATCTGCTGGATAGTGTTCTTGGATTGTTTGAAGTACCGCCTCAGTAATCATATTACCGTGACAAGCTTGGCAAACTGGCTCGAGCATAATCGGTTGCATGTAACGAAATGATGAACCTTCGCCTTTGTTAACAATTTCAGCATGTTGTAGCTCAGTTGCATCAGCGCCTGCAGCTAAGGCAGTGATATAGCTTTGTAAGATATTCTGCTCCCACGGATCGGCAATATTTGCGCTGTTACGAACGCGTAAGCTGGTGCGGCCTACTTCCCAGCCGTCAGTAGACCATTTTGCGGCGATCATCGGTGCTTGTTCTTGGCAAACCGCAACGCCGGCAGACAGACCCCCTTGCTTAATGGCAGAGCCGAGCGCACTTTTGAGTTCCGTCGCAAAACCTTTAATGCGGGTTTGAGCGTCGAGTTTTAGGCTATCAAGGTTATGATCGTTAGCAACAGCATTAGCCATCTGACTTAAACCACACAATAAAAGTAATAAAAAAATACGCATAGTTCTTCCATTAATTGGCAGTGGGTAAAAATTATTTAAGTTGATTTTTTTGATGACGATCTTGCGGTAAATCGTCACGATAACTTGGTGTTGCCAGCCATTCGTGACCTTTTAACATGGCATACCAATACAGTGGTGGGAGCATTTTTTCTTTTAAAAACCATGATAGAGCGGAGGGTTTTGTGCCATCGACTAACCACTTAGGAAAGGTAGGTTCTACTTTGCCACCATAAAGAAACTCAGCTAGCACAATTTTGCCACGTTCTACCGTTAGTGGACATGAACCATAGCCATCATAAACAGCTTGCATGGGTTTGTTGGTTAGCAGTTTTATGAGGTTTTCTGCTACCACGGGAGCTTGCTTACGCACCGCAGCGGCGGTTTTAGCATTAGGGGTGTTGGCGCAATCACCCAGAGCAAATACATTTGGCCATTGCTGATGTTGCAAGGTATCTGGAAAAACATTCATCCAGCCTGCATTGTCTGCTAACAGGCTTTGGCGTAATACATCGGGTGCTACTTGCGGCGGTGTTACATGCAACATATCGAAGTGTTTTTCAATGTCTTTACTACTGCCATCTGCTTGTGTTTGTCTGAAGTATGCGGTTTGGCTTGAGGCATCAAGCGCGATTAAATTGGTTTGAAGGTTTAAATTAATAGCGTATTTTTTAACGTATTGTTGTAAAGCAGGCACATAGTCTGCTACACCAAATATCGCTGCGCCAGCGCTACAAAAATGCACGTTGATATTTTTTAAGACGTGATGGCGTAGCCAATGATCGCAGGATAAATACATGGCTTTTTGTGGCGCACCGGCACATTTTATCGGCATCGGTGGTTGAGTAAATATGGCTGTACCTTGTTGCAGTTGCTGAACTAACTGCCAAGTATAAGGCGCTAAGCCCGGTGCATAATTGGATGTAACCCCGTGTTGACCTAAGTTGTCAGCTAGCCCTGGGATGGCAGACCAATCTAATTTTAAACCCATGGCAACAACCAGTGCACGATAAGACAAGGTCGAATTATCTTGTAGTACAACCTGATTAAGCTCCGGCTGAAAACTTGCTGCAGCACTCTTATACCAAGTGACGGCAGCCGGTATCAAATCTGCCATGTTTTTCACGGTACTTGCTTGCTTAAAAACTCCACCGCCAACTAAGGTCCAGCCAGGTTGATAATAATGTTGATCACTTGGTTCAGCTAGCGCGATTTTGAGGGAAGGTTGTCGTTTTAGTAAGCTAGCAATGGTAGCTAACCCTGCAGCGCCACCGCCAATCACTACAACATCATAGTTTTTGGTTGTAGTTGTGTTGTCTGTGTTCATCATATCTCCAAGCTGGTGACATGAGCACCAGAGTATTATGTCGGCACGTTATTCCAATTAGGAATATCTTATGCAAATAAAGAATAATCTAATATAGTGGTTGCATGTCCGTTGTGCAAGTTGAAATTAGCTTACCGATTAAATTTAAATTATTTTAAAAAGTGACCGTATGTTATTAAAAGTCATCAAACAAGACATGCCATTTTAAGCGAAATACATTTTGACAAGTTAAAGTGCAAGTTCTGTGTCAGTGTGGGCAAAGCTGAGTGTTACTATTGCATAGTTAAAGCCTTAACTTAGCTATATATCGGGATGTTTTATTGTTGAGGTCTCCAAGCAACACCTTCTGGGATCTTATAGCTCCAGGGTAAACCAGAATTACGCCAGCCATCTACCTTACGTACACCTTTCGATAAGCCTGTTTTTTCAGTCGTGCCTTCAAAGCCATCGCTGACTGACCATACTTTACTGTAACCATAAACGGCTAATCTATCTGCGGCAGGAGCGCTTCGCGTTGAACCACTGCGACACATCATGATGATATTGGCATCTTTAGCCACGCCAAGTTGATTCAGTTTTTGTAACAGTTCTTGATCAAAATGAAGGTTAGGGCGCATCGCCCATGATTGTGCTTGTTCATTCCATAAACTGACATCGGTTAGTTGAAATGGCACATGCACTTTGGTCGCTTGAGCAAAACCAGTAAATTTAATTTCTACCGGATCTCTGACATCCACCAATATGGCTTTGGGATCATTTTCTAAAAGTTGATAGGCCTCTTTCGCGGTGAGATAAAGCCCTAATTGGCTTTTGGTTAAATCTACTTGTTCTACAGGCTTTGTCGAGTCTTGCGCTAGAGACGGTGCATTAAAAAATAACATGCTTAATGCTATGGGTAGCACTAACCAAGAGTGAAAAGACATTGTGTTCTCCTGCGTTGTTAAATAAAAAATATTTAATCGTATTTTGTGTGCTTAGCTTGAGTGTAGTATTTTGTGCTCAAATTGCGCGATATCTTTAAAATCGCTTGGTTTATGATGGAGCAGCAACAGCACGAATCGACCTTGCAGCCAAGGTAAAATATTTTGCCAAATCCGCTTAGCCATTGTGCTATCTAAGCCGTTAAAAGGCTCATCTAAAATAATCAGCATAGGATTGTGCAGTATTAAGCGGGCAAGGGTCAGCCGTCTTGCTTGACCACCCGAAAGATTCTGGCCTACATCACCCAGCCATGTATCTAAACCTTGGCTAAGTGTTCTTGCCCACTCGTCTAATTCAACTAAGCGTAATACTTGCCAAAGATCAGCGTCAGTCAATGGTGCTAAGCCAAGCTGCAGGTTGTAACGCAATGTGTCGGCAAAAATGGCGTTCTGTTGTTCTAAATAAGCAACAGCCTGACGATATGGCTGTGTTTCAGCAGCTGTTAGGTCAGTTTGGTTAATACTAAGCGTAATGTGTGGTGACGTGTGCTCTGCCGCCAACGCTGCGGCAACCGTCGACTTACCTGATCCTGAGACGCCAGTGAGCAATAACCACGGCTGTTGTTTGGTGAGACGCAGTGATAATGGGTGTAACTTGCTACTCGTTATCTGCGGGTGGTTAAATATTTCACACTGTATGCAAGACACTTGTTTAGTTAAGGGGCTCAGAGGCGCAGGTGTTTGCGCAAAGCCAGCTAGGCGTTTGGCTGCATAAACGGTCTTACCGAGGTGGCTAAATTGCAGTGGTAAACCCGTCAGCAATTCAGCTACACCAAGCCAGCCAAGTAAAAACATCACGGCAAGTGGCCCAGTTAGTGTTCCGGCAACAAAAGCGACCAGTACACTGAGTAATAATGCTGAAAAAACGATAGCTTGCATCGTATTAACGCCAAGCTGTAAACGGGCTTGCATCAGTTGGAGACGACTTTCCAATTGATAAATATGCTCAATGCTTTTGAGTAAAGGTTGTTGATTAAACGCGGTAGTTTTGCTTGCATAAAGTTCCGCTAAACCATCAATGTGAGCAACCACTTCGGCGCGAGTGTCTGTAAACTGTTGAGCAAGCTCGCGGCCTGTGGTTACGTTGGCGTTGCCAAACAACCTAAGTGCAATCGCCATAAATAACAGTAATAAGCCAAGCGTAAATAGCGCAAAACTGGGCAGCCAAATTGCTAATATTCCGAAAAAAAATACCGTGGCTATTACGCTTATTACGGGGGGCAATAGCAAGCGCAGATAAAGATTATCCAGTGAGTCTAACTCTGCGGTTAGTCGGCTTAACCAATCCGTGTCGGAAAAATTTTTACTCATTGATCTGGGTAATTGCTGTAAGCCTTTAAATAACACTACTCGACTTTTAGCCAGTTGCCGTAATACGGTGTCGTGGTTATACAGCCTTTCAAAATAGCGGCTGACGGTACGGCTGAGAGCGAAAAAGCGAATGCCGCCACCTGGCAAATAAATATCTAACATAAATATGCCTCCAAGCAGCAGTGCCGCACCGGCTACCGCGGTTGCCGTGATAAACCAGCCGGATAAAGCGAGTAATGCGATACCTGATAGCGCAGTCGCTATAGCGAGTAAGGCGCCCAACACTAAGCGATGTTTATTTTGTTGCAGAAAAATATCGAGCCAAAAACGGAGCGCTTGCAGATTTTTATGAGATGGCATCTGTTACCTCTAGCAACTCCAGATGCTGATCCGCGAGTGCTTGTAGTTCGCTATCGTGGCTTACAATAACAAGCGTGCAAGTGAGTTTAAGTGTATGCAAAGCTTGAATAACATAGCGTCGGCTTTCCAGATCAAGGCTAGAGGTTGGTTCGTCTAACAGCATAAGGCCATAGGGTACAAGAAAGGCTCTGGCTAAAGCGATACGTTGTAATTGCCCACCCGATAAACCCTCACCTCTCTCTGAAATAAGTTGATCAAGTGCTGATACGGTTGGACATAGTTTGGCTAACCCAACGTTGTTAAGGGCGTTAAGTAAAGCGGCATCGTTAACGGGCCCGCTTAGAAGTTGAAGATTCTGTCTAATTGAGCCATTTACTACCCAAGGACGCTGCGCCATGTAATAAATACAGACCTGTGAGGGTGAAACTTGGTTAAATTGGACTTTACCTGCTGCAACCGGGATTAACCCCGCGAGTGTTTTTAATAACGTGGTTTTACCAACACCCGATGGACCACTAATCAATAAGCATTGCTGCGGTTCGACATAAAAGTTCAAGTTTGTTGCTAGTGATTGGCCAGAGGGGTTTTTAATGGTTAAGTTTGTAACGTCTAAGGCCCCGACCATGGCTGTTGCGCTTGGTGTTGGCACTTCTGTTGTGATGGTTATAATGTCAGAGATTTCGGTTGCCGCAGCTAAAGCGCTGGCTTTGTCATGATAAGACTGCGCGAATTGACGGATCGGTTGAAAGAACTCTGGGGCCAGCGCCAAAATAAATAACCCGGTGCTCAGCGTTAATTGCGGTGCAGGTCCAAAATCAATGGCTCCGAATAAAGCAAAACCGATATAAATGGCCACAGCAGCAATCGCAACACTGCTAAAAAACTCTAATACTGCTGACGACAAAAAAGCGACTTTTAAGGTTTGCATAATGAGTCGGCGATAACTTTGACTGCGTGCTGCTACTTCATCTTGTACTTGTGCGGCCGCGCCTAGACGTGCAATGAGCGCGATTTTTTTTAGGCGGTCAAGAAAATGCCCCGCTAATCGTTGGCGCTGAAGTAAATGACGTTGGTTGATTTGCTCTGCACCCATGCCAATTAGTGACATAAAAAGCGGAATGAGTGGTGCGCTAAACAACAATAATAGGCCGACTAACCAATCAGTCCAACTAATAGCAAGTAAGATGCACAGAGGTGACAGCAATAATAATTGCTGCTGTGGCCAGTAGCGGGCGTAATAGCCGTCTAAGGCATCAACATCTTCAAGTAAATGACTGGCATAAACACTGGGCGAGCGCTGTAATTGCGAGATGCCAACAACTTGCCATGCCAACAACATTTTTTGGCGTAATGTTTTTTTAATACGGCTACTCGCGTCTTGGGCTAAGCGCTCTTGCCAGAAAAGCAATTGGCTGCGCAGCAGCCATAATAAAGTGATGCCCAAGATCGAGATAACGAGTTTGCGGTCTGCTGTGATGGTATTTTGAATAATCAGTTGATCAATGAGCCACGCGGCTAAAAACCAAATAATCACTAGCAAGACTGTGGCGATAACTCCAGCAAACACGCTTAACCACAAACGTGTTTGTTGTTGTTTTCGCAAAGCGATCAGCAGTGCTGATCCCTTCGCGGTAAGGTTACGAGCCTCAACACCTGACTCTTCAGCTAAGGAGTCAGCTAACGTCTTAGTCACTTAATGATATCCACCTTGTTTAACTTTCCCGCGGAAGACCCAGTAAGTCCACGCGGTGTAGGTTAAGACTAGCGGGATAACAAATAAGAAACCAATTAACAAGAACAACTGTGACTCAAACGCTGATGCGGCATCCCACAAGGTGTAATCTGGCGGCACCATGTAGGGCCATTTGCTGGCGAGTAAACCCAGATAGGTAAACAGAAATAAGCCCATGGTCGCGACAAAAGGGGTGCCTTCTTTTTGCTTGCGCAGAGCTTGAAAAACAACCCAAGCACAATATAGCGCTAAGAGGGGTAACAGCCACAGTAACGAGATACTATCAAACCAGCGAGACATGACGCGTGGGTCAACAAAAGGGGTGTACACGCTGATAATAGCAAACACCACGAGGACAGCTAATAACAAGCGCGGGGCGATTTTATAGGCCCACTGCTGTACTTCTCCTTCAGATTTCATAATTAACCAAGTGGCGCCAAGTAGGGCATAACCTGCGACTAAGCCAATGCCAGTAATGACGGTAAAGGGCGTTAACCAATCAAGCGCGCCGCCAACATAACGGAAGTTTTCTGTTTTGAAGCCTTGAATATAGGCTCCAACTACAGCGCCTTGGGCAAAGGAGGCGACAATCGAGCCACCGGCGAAGGCCCAATTCCATAGGTAGCGTGAGGTTTTGGCTTTAAAGCGAAATTCGAACGCGACGCCCCGGAAAATCAGGCCGGCGAGGAGCAGAAAAACGCCGATGTATAACGCGGGCAGAAACACTGAGTAAACCAGCGGGAAGGCGGCTAATAAGCCTGCGCCCCCTAAAACGAGCCATGTCTCGTTACCATCCCACACGGGCGCGACGGAGTTCATCATGACATCACGATGATGCTCGCTGGGTGCGAAAGGAAATAAAATACCTTGGCCTAAATCAAAGCCGTCCATGAGCACGTACATCATGACACCAAAGGCGATAATGCCGGCCCATATTAAAGTTAAATCAAAGGGTTGTGCCATTAGTTATCTCCTTCTAATCCGGCGTGCGCGGCTGAGAAGGGGCGTTTAGGCCGTTCAATCTCATCCATTTCATGTGGGGCATTGGCTTTTTCTAAACCGCCTCTAAACACTTTTAATAAGTAATAGACCCCGGCACTAAACACGAGGCTGTAGACCACGATATAGCCAATTAAGGTAAATAAGGCCATACCGCCGGTTAATGAGGGGGTTAAACCTTGCGCGTGGGTCATTTGGCCATAAATCAACCAAGGGGCTCGGCCTGTTTCGGTAACAACCCAGCCAGCCAGCACCGCTAAAAAGGGTGTAATACTCATCAAGCGCAGTGTTTGTAAAAAGGCGCGTGATTGATGGTATTGCCCTTTATAGCGCAATATAAAGCCCCATACGCCGACACCAATCATCAGCACACCTAAGCCGACCATAACTCGGAAGGCCCAAAACACAATAAAGACAGGCGGTTGTTCAGCTACGGGGACTTCGTTTAAGCCGGGTAAGGTGCCATTCCAATCATGGGTTAGGATAAAGCTGGCAAGCTTTGGAATACCGATTTCAAAGCGATTCTCCTGGGCGTCTTGGTCTGGCAGGGCGAACAACAGTAAGGGTGCGCCTTCGCGGGTGGTCCAGTTGCCCTCCATCGCGGCCACTTTCATCGGTTGATGCTTCAGGGTATTCAAGCCGTGGAAATCACCGACGACAGCTTGAATAGGGGCGAGTAACAGGAGTACCCACAATGAGATAGACAAGGCTTTACGGTTGGCGTCAACTTCACGTTTTTGAATTAAGAACCAAGCACTGACACCGGCAACGACGAGCGTGGCGGTTAAAAAAGAGGCTAAGGCCATGTGCATAAAGCGATAGGCAAACGAGGCGGTAAAGAGCGCATCACTCCAAGAGACAACATGGTACATCCCATCACGTAGCACGAGGCCGTCTGGGGTTTGCATAAGAGAGTTGGCTGATAAAATCCAGAATGAAGAAATAAAGGTGCCGGTGGCAACCATAATAGCGGCGAATAAATGCACGCCTTGGGGGACTTTATCGCGGCCAAAGAGTAGTACGCCTAGAAACGCCGCTTCGAGGAAAAAGGCGGTGACCACTTCATAACTGAGCACGGGGCCGAGGAAATTGGCGGTGGCGTAGGCGAAGTTGCTCCAGTTGGTACCGAACTGAAATGACATGACGATCCCGGAGACCACGCCCATGCCAAAGACAACCGCGAACACTTGGATCCAAAATTTGGATAAGCGTTGCCACATCGGGTTACCGGTTTTGTATGATAAGGTTTCTAACACAGCAATAGTACTGGCAAGGCCAATAGTAAAGACTGGGAAGATCGCGTGGAAACATACAACAAAGGCAAATTGTATGCGCGAGAGTAACAGCGGGTCGAGTTCCATAGATTGCTCCAGTGCAACCAAAAACGGTTAGCGTGCCGTTTGGTTGGCGTTTGCGTGTTGTTTCATAATAAGTATTTGGATGAACTTTTTAACGATGGGCAGCACAATTAATAGTGTTGGAAAGGCGATTAACCATGACCAAAGCCATGCTGACATCCAACCTACTAGCGTTATATCGTTAAAGCCTAGTGCTTTAAGGGTACTGACCAACGAGATCACGAAAGTCATCAGTATAGATAAAATAAGCGGCATTAAAACTTTTTCAATTAGAGAAATCTTAATTTGGATCATGGTTTTCTCAAAAAAAAGCGATGTCAGCAGAGGCTGACATCAAAGGTTAATTACAATGATTTTTTACTGAAGTACCAGTCGATGTACTGGTAACCTTGATCTTTACGTATATCAGCCTCTGCCATAGTTGCTGGCGGTGGCACAATAACATCATCACCAGGTTGCCAATTTTCAGGAGTCGCGACCTTGTGTTCATCGCTAGTTTGTAATGCCCGTAACACTCTTAAAAACTCATCAATGCTGCGACCATTACTCATTGGGTAATACACCATGGCACGTAAAATGCCATTTGGATCAATAATAAATGTGGCTCGTACCGCAGCAGTATCACTCGCACCTGGCTGAATCATGCCGTAAGCTTTGGCAACATCCATCGACAAGTCCGCAATAATTGGAAAGGTAATTTTTACCCCAAAGTTTTCTTCAATACTCCGAGCCCAAGCAATATGTGAATGCACACTATCAATCGATAGACCTAAAAGCTCACAATTTAATGCAGCAAATTGATCAGCGCGTGTAGCAAAACCCATAAATTCAGTAGTACACACTGGCGTAAAATCTGCTGGGTGTGAAAATAATACTAACCATTTACCTTTATAGTCTTCTAAGGTCTTCATGCCATGAGTGGTTTTGGCATTAAAGGCCGGAGCTGGCATGTTGAGTTGCGGGAAGCTAACCGTTTGTTCAGTCATAATAAGATCCTTGTGAGTTTATCTTCATTACATTAGACATTAATGTTATATCAATATAGTATATGCTTATAACAAATAGAAATAAATAAAATTGATTGAATTAATCATAAAAAATGATTAGTTACAGAAAACTTGGGTTGTACCTAAAAATATAGCTTGAAAGTTGTATTTTTAACTTTTTTTGCTTTTTATATTTACATTTTAGTTTTGGTTGTTTCGCGACAATCTTAATAATTGATTAAGTTTTCGCGTTTATTATTTCGCTTGCTTTGTTAAGTAGAAGAGGCGATATGCCCAAATTAAGTTGGTTGATTCGTTTTAGTGGGCCTTATTTGTCTTTGCTGGCATTACTGATTGGCGGCTTGTTGTTATTGTCCATAAATCGTTTGGGTTTGGTGTTCTGGCAGTATCAGCGCGTTTTAGCAACCGGTGAGCTAAGCCAGATTCTGCTGCAAGGTGTCAGTGCATAAGCACCTTTGTTCGGGCGCGATTTTAGTCGTGATGCTTCTACGCTAGGCAGGACTTTATTGCAATTTGATCAGTATTTTGCGCCGTTATAGCAACAGCCAGATGGCAGCCCGAACATCACCATTTTAAAGCCCGATGGTCAGGCGGTGAGCGGGTATTATGATTTTGCACAAAAGCGGCTGACACTAAGCGATAGCGAAGTGACGGCAAAAACTAAAAACCAAGCGTTAGCTGAAGTGTTATTACCTTCTTGGTTGTATCGCGAGCAGCGCTAACGACTGAAGCTGGCTTTGGAGTGAAATTGAAATGCACGCTTTGCTCAAATGATGAATTAACAAGGAAGGATGCATAGAGGTGCTCTCATGAAGATTGTCAAACCGTTATTGGGTTGTTGTGTTGCGCTGTTGGTGATGTTGCCATGTCATGGTATTGCGCAAATGCTGTCAACAGAGTTGCAGCCGGTGTCTTCGTTAAGTCAATTAACGGATGCTGCTGAACAAAGGTTACAGCGTCAAGCACTGCATCAACCTGCGCCTTGGATCTCAACGTGGCTGGCGGATGCGCCGGTGCTATCTGCAGGGTTGCTGAACAGCAGAAGTAAAGGTGGCAGTGATGAGATCGAGTTAGCGCTTAATCTCCCCTTAAAAAGTCCTAGCCGAGTGCGCTTAGACGAAGATGTATTAGATAATCAACAACGCCTGACAGCCAGTTTACTGGCATATCGTCGTTGGTTTGCCAGTGGCTTAGTTCGCGATACGGTATGGCAAATCGTATTAGAACGCAAAAGACAGCAGCTCTTAACCGAGCAATTGGATATTTATCAGCACTTTATCGAAAAATTGCGTAGCCCAGGGCAAGCAAGTGAAATGCAAAGTTATCATCAATACTTGTATCAACAAGGTGCGACAGAGCTGGCATTAGAACAGTTAGATAGCGCTGCCAGATTACTGATTGCGCAGCAACAGCTACAGCAGTTAACAGGGCAGGCTAACTTGCCTAATATGACTGCAGAAGAGCCTACGGCTGATTTTCAGTTAGTACAGCATCCTCGTTTACAGTTGCTGTTACTGCAAGAGCAACAGTTGCAATTACAGCAACAAGCAAACTCTCCAGCCAATAGCGCTTGGCAATTAACCACACGGGTAAAACGTGTTAACAATGCTGAGCAAAACGATAATCAGATAGGTCTGCAGCTGGATATTCCTTTAACAATTGGCGAGCAATCAAACCAGTTGGCGAATAGTACTTTTCAGTTGGACTATCAGCAATGGCTCAATGATTACAGTGATTCACAGCGGGAAATTGAACAGCAGCACAGCGCCGCACGAACCGAGCTAAAGACGCAACAAGCGCAGTTAGCCCTTTTAAAAAATGACGACGCCTTGCGCCGGCAAGCAAAAGCCAGTTTGTTGTTATTACTAGAGCGCCAAGAAATTAACGCTGATGTGGCACAGCAGCGGCTGCAGCAACTGTTGCAAGCCGAGTTGCAACTTGTGCTATTAGAAATTCAAGTACAAGCCAGTATCGCCAAATTAAATCAAACTGCCGGAGTGATGTTATGAATGTATTTTTCAAAGGATGTCAAAGGGCAGCCATCGGTGTGTTATTGGTACTTAGTGGGCAAAGTGTTGCCCAATCAGAACCGGCAGAAGTAACCATTTCAGCGTTAGGGGCATTAAACTTGCGTTATGCAGAGGTGAGCCTTGCTAGCGATTTCGCGGGGCAGCCTTTGTTGGCGCAAGCCAGTGCTTACACTGGCAGTGCTCGGCCGGTTGGTCGAATGATTGAAAGCGCTGAGATGACATGGTTAGCGCAGCCCGGCAGCGTGGTCGAGGCTGGCCAGCCGGTAATGCAGTTAGCGGGAAGCGAAGTGCATCATTTTTTAACGGAATATGATGCGCGTAAAAGTTATTTTCAGTTAGTTAAAAAGCGTTATGACGATAATCAACAGTTGTTCAAACAAAAAGCCATTGGAGCCAGTGCATGGCAAGAAATTAGCTTGGCTTATCAGGCTGCAATGCTGGAGTTTGAACATTTAGATCATTTTTATGAACGGATTAGCCAAGTAAGTGCTGATCATTCAAGTATTATCCTCACCGCGCCAATCGCCGGTTTAGTGTTAAGTGCTGATGCGTCGGAGCCTGTGTTATTTAGCATCTTGGATCAGGCACAGCTGCGCTTAACAGGAACCTTAGTCGAGCAATCTTTTCAACCCAGTGCGATACGTTTTGAAAATTGTCAGCTGGCAATTGAGCGCTTTGAAGCGGTAAGCGAAGGCTTTTCGCGCCGCTGGTGGACGGCACCCGTGGCGAGTGAATCGGCTTGCCAACTTAATTGGCAGCAACAACTTAATGTTACGCCAGTTTATGCGCAGGCGGTATATCGTGTCCCCACTAGCGCTATCGTTCGCCATCATAGTCAGCAGCATCTTTGGTTAAAAAGTGTTAACAGCTTGCGTTTGGTGCCAGTGTCAATTTTAGGCAAAGACGCAGGCGCTTTTTGGGTGCAGAGTGAAGCGTTAGCCCCGGCAGATCAGGTACTAATTCAATCAGTAAGTGCGGTATATGGCCATTACTTAGGTTTAGGAGGCGAATGAGTATGGCCGCATTATTACGTTTTATTTTAACGCAAAAGCTCTTTGTGCTGGCGCTTACTGTGCTTGTGATTGCGCTTGCGGTGCAAGCGTGGCAGCGCTTGCCGATAGACGCTTTTCCCGATATTTCGCCAACACAGGTCAAGTTAATCATTCGTGCACCCGGTATGACGACAGCCGAAGTTGAAGCACAAATTACCCAGCCGATAGAAACTGAGTTGCTAGGGATCCCTAATCAAAGCATCTTGCGCTCAACCACCAAATACGGCATTACCTCTATTACGATTGATTTTACTGAAGGTACTGATATTTACTGGGCTCGGCAACAAGTGAGCGAACGTCTAGCTGGGGTTTGGGGCAGCTTACCAGATATCGCTGAAGGTGGGCTGGCGCCAATGAGTACTCCGCTGAGCGAAATTTTTATGTTCAGCTATAACAATCCTAATTTATCGTTAACTGAGCGGCGGCATGTTTTAGATTGGCAGATCCGACCGCTGCTGCGCACTGTGCCTGGCGTAGCTGAAGTAGCAACGATGGGTGGTTATGTACAAACCTATGAATTTGCTCCAGATTTAGTACGTTTACAGCAAGCCGGTATAAGCTTAGAGCATTTAATTAGCTGGCTACAACAGCAGCATATGAATGGCAGTGTTGGCCGAATTAATAGCGGTACCAATACCTTAGTGATTCGCACCGAGGGCAAACTAACTGATGCTTTTGATTTAAGCCAACTCACCATTGCGGATGCTAATGGCAATCCGATTACCCTCGCGCAATTAGGCGAAGTGAGCTTAGGGCATTTAGCGCGTTTTGGTGGTGTTACGCATAATGGCAAAGAAACCGCACAAGCGATGATTATCGCCTTGAAAGGGGCGAATACCAGTGAGGTCGTGGCCGCGGTCAAAGCTAAATTGGACCAAATTAGCGTGACCTTGCCAGAGGGCAGCGAGCTCAATGTGTTTTATGACCGTGCGACCTTAATTGAAACGGCGGTGAGTACCATTCTTGAAGCTTTGTTTGCCGCGGTATTGCTGGTCATTGTGGTGCTATTTATCTTTTTGGCAGATGTTAGGGCGGCCTTAGTGGTTGCCGTCGCGATCCCTTTGGCTGTGGCGATCACTTTTTTAGCCATGGATCAGTTTGGGTTAACCGCAAATTTAATGTCTTTAGGCGGTATTGTTATTGCTATCGGCATGTTGGTGGATGCGGCGGTGGTGGTGGTGGAAAACATTGTTAGCCAAGGTCAGCAATTACGTCATGCGCCATTAGCACATCGCGTATATCGCGCAACCTTAGCGGTCGCCAAACCGGTTATTGCGGGTACGGCGATTGTGATCATCGTATTTGCCCCTTTGTTAATGCTAACAGGTTTAGAGGGGAAATTGTTTTCGCCTGTTGCTATGACTATTGTCTTTGCGATGCTGGCTTCGTTAGTGATTGCTTTGTGTGTTATTCCCGTACTGGCGGTAAGTCTCATTAAAGTGTCAGATAAACCTGCGCCAAAGTTTTTGCTATGGCTATTACAGCGCTATCAACACGCCTTAACCAAGGTTATCCAACGTCCTGCGCCTTGGTTGATTATGGCGCTACTGCTAGTAATGGGGACGGGCTTGACGGCGAGCTTTGTCGGTAAAACCTTTATGCCCGTTATGGATGAAGGCGATTTAATCGTACAGCTTGAAAAGCATCCTGACGTCAGTTTAAGCGAATCTTTAGCGGTCGATAGCCAAATTAGCCAGCGGCTTTTGCGTGATGTAGCTGAAATAAAACAAATTGTTGCTCGCATCGGTTCAGATGAACTCGGGATGGATCCGATGGGTTTAAATGAAACCGACATGTTCATGCAATTGCACCCCGCTACAACTTGGCAGGTGTCGTCTAAAGAAGCGCTCACCGAGAAAATCCGCACTATTTTACAAGAGTATCCGGGGATTAATTTCAACTTTACTCAGCCCATTCAGATGCGGGTTTCAGAAATGCTCACGGGGACCTCTGGCGATGTTGCGGTCAAAGTGTTTGGTGACGATGTGGCAACTCTCAGTCATTTAGCACAAAGCATTGCTCACACGACTGAGCAAATGAGTGGTAGTGTCGATGTACAAACCACCATTATTGATGGCGGTGAATTTGTGAATGTTCGGCTACGGCCTGAGGTTGCGGCGCGTTATCAGCTTACTACCGAAGAGTTGTCTCGACGTTTACGGATCTTTGTTGATGGTTTGCAGGTGGGTGAAATTACCAATGGTAAGATTAAAACGCCCTTATTGTTTAGTAGTAGCCAGCAACCTAATCAAGTGAGTTATCTTGAACAGTTAGCAACTTTGCCGATAAGTTTGCCAAATGGCAGTGTGGTCGCGTTAGCGAGTGTCGCTACCATTGAAACGCAGTTCGGCCCGAGTTTAATTGAGCGTGAAAATGGCAGTCGTTTTGCGGTGGTCACAAGTAATGTGAGTGGTCGTGATATCGTCAGTTTTGTTGAAGAGTTAAAACAGCAAGTTGGCCAAGCGGTTAGTTTACCCAGTGGTTACACCATAGAATATGGCGGTGAGTTTGAGAATCAGGCACGAGCAACCAATAACTTACTCATGATCGTGCCGTTGGTTTTGCTGGTGATCGTGCTGATTTTATTCACCACCTTTCGCTCTTTAGCGATTGCGGGGCTGGTGTATGCCAATATCCCTTTTGCCCTGATGGGGGGCGTGTTGGCGTTGTTTATTAGCGGTGAATATTTATCGGTACCGGCATCGGTAGGTTTTATTGCCCTACTGGGGGTGGCTGTACTTAATGGTGTGGTGATGCTGTCACATTTTCAAAGTATTGAAGAACGCTATAACGACATTAAAGAGTTGGTTATAGCTGGCGCCGGCGATAGGTTACGGGCTATTTTGATGACGGCAACAACGGCTATGTTAGGATTGATCCCGTTAGCGTTAGCCACGGGGCCAGGAGCTGAAATTCAGCGACCGCTGGCGATAGTGGTGATTGGCGGTTTAATTACTTCAACGCTGACCACCTTATTTTTACTTCCTTTAATGTATGCGCGTTTAAGAGGCCGTCATGACAGAACTTGAGATGCTATATGTGTTTTTTCCGTTAGAGCAACGCGATGCCGTGGTGGATAGTTTATTGGCTATTGACGATCTGAGTGGTTTTTCTATTGTCACCTTAGATGGCCATAGCCGCGATAATAGTCAATTTGACCGCTTGGAGCAGGTTGTTGGTTATCGGCAGTTATGTCGTGTCGAAGTGATAGTGAACAAACTATTGCGTGAGCAAGTTATAGTGCAATTGCGACAATGTCGCTCAGCTAAAACGGGTAATAATGGGTTTCGTTATTATGTGATGCCGGTGTTGGAAAGCGGCCACTTGTGAGTCATTAGCCATGATTAAAAACACCACGCCCTGCAATAGCAGGGCGTGAATGACGACGATAAAATATAGCAGTTGCTACTGCACTTGCTGTTAAAAAGTGTAGTTAAAGCCAGCATAAACGGTGCGACCCATTCCTGGTACGCCAATACCAAACGGGATGCCATTCAACGACATGGTCATTCCTTGGCCGGTATACACACCACCCTGGGGTAGATAATAGAATTTATCCAGTAGGTTCTCTACACCCACATCAAGCCGCAGTGACTGCCAGCTATGACTAAATTGCGCATTGAGCAAGGCATAACCCGCAGTTGTCGGCTCACCACGAATCGTTGATACTCGATTCTTATTTTTACTTATCTGCCATTCTAAACTGTTTTCCCAGCCCGCTAAGGTGTGGTTGAGTGTTAACTTGCCATGCAGTGGCTGCACATTATGTAAACCCGCATTGGTATCGGTATTGCGTGCATCTATGTAACTGAACAGGGCTTTCAGTTGCCATTGCCCACTATTATTGTTGGCTAATGTGGTTTCAGCACTGAGATCGATTCCTCGCAGCTTGGCGCGTTGGTTTTGATATTGCAGCACATTAAACTGGCTCGCTAACCAACTGCTGTTGGCTGCCACCGCATCAATATAATCTTGCACATCGGTGTAATAGGGCGTGATGATTACCTGCTGTTGTTTATCTTTACTTTGCCACGCTAAGCTTGCCGATACGGTATGCGCTTTTTCTGGTGCTAGCGCCATATTACCCACATAACCATTACCATCACCCACCAAATTATTCATCGATGCAGCCATAGGCCAAAATGACCATGGATAGGCTTCATAGAGGTTGGCTGAGCGCATCTTTTGTGCCAAGGCTAACTCTACACGCATGTTGTCGGTGAGTTGATAGCGGGTCAGTGCGGTAATGTCTAAGTTGGTATCGCGTTGTTTGCGTTCCGCTTGGTTAAAGGCTGCCGCATTAGGAACTTGCATGCCCATCGCGCTTGCTGACGTGTCATAACCTTGCACTTCATCGGCATTGCGTGTCACGCGCTCTACTCGAACGCCATAAAGCAGTAACCAATCCGGCGTTAAAGTTAACTCGTGCTCGGCAAACACCGCACTGCGATCACGACGGCCATTATTGATATTTAAAAACGTACCTGGGCCCATACCACCGCCTGACGCAGGCCAGTAATCATCTAAAGAAAACTGTTGTAACTCACTGCCTAAACGTATTGTTGAGTGAGCCAAAAAGGTCATTTCAACATTTAAGCTTAGCCCCCGGTTGGTGGAGTCAGAATGCATTGGCATACCTGCAGCGCAGGTGCCAGCAGGATCGCCATGAAAACGGATCGGGGCACAGGCCTGACCGCCCATCGCATTAGAGCCATACCAAAATTGCCGATCAGGGCCAAAATCCATCACATGCTCAACTTTTTCTTGATATATGCGGCTTTGCCATTGCCCCCACGCAGTTGTGCGTTGCCAGCTAAGGTTAATTCGCTGTTGTTCGTTATTGAGCAAATCCATCCGCTGATTTGGGTAGAGTTGTATGGGCATATTTTGGTAGCCTAATTGCAACTCGATGAGATCGGCTGCGGTTTTATAGGCAAAACGTAGCTGATGGTTTTGGGTTTCATAAGCACTTGAGCCGACTTCATCTAGCGGCAGTGTTTCGCCAGGTCGACCTGTAGCATTAAGGGTTTTAAAGTTGGCCGCTGCCGTGTAATTGTTGCCTTTGCTCCAATTACCGCTATAACTTGCATACAGTGCTGCGCTACTGTGGCTCACTTTCAGATGGCTACCACGAGCTTGGTTATTACTGCGATAAAAGCCACCTAGTTCGGCCGTCGTTTCTGCTTGATCTGAAAACTCAGCGGCTTTGGATTCACTGATGATGGTGCCGCCAATGCTATCTCCGCCGACACTGACTGGCGTAACCCCGGCAAACACAGAAAGCTGACCGACATCAGATGGCGCCATGTAGGATAGCGGTGGGTTCATATGATTAGGACAAGCAGCAATTAAATCCATGCCATCCACTTTAATGCGCAAGCGATCATCGGCCAAGCCGCGGATCATTGGTAAGCTTGAAACGGCGCCCGTTTGATTTACGCTAACACCAGCAAAAGCGTTAAGTAAAGCTGCCGTATCACTTGTTGCGGCTACCTGCGCTTGCAGTTCACTGGCCAATAATTGTTGTGCCATACCCACCGGTTGGCGCTGCCCTTCAACTTGAATATGTTCAATAGTTGGCTCGTTACTGTCTGTGGCCATAACAGGGTTAGCGAATACGGCTAGGCTAATGGCCGCAGCCAGTTTAGAGAGTTGAGCAAGGTGCTGAGAATGAGATGAGTGCATAAAACTCCAATAGCATTGAGAATTTTAAGCTATGGTAGTATTTTGCTGCGCTTAAAGTAATGCGGCATATTGTCGCAGTAACGGCTTAGGTGGGACGATGTTTAAGCAGTTTTCGCTGTAAGGTACGCCTGTGCATTCCCAAGCTTTTCGCTGTTTGCGAAATATTGCCATCGTGTTTGGCTAGCACACGCTGAATATGCTCCCATTCTAATTGTTCCGGTGACAAAAACACACTGTTCGACGGTGTTGGGGGGTGTTCTGGTACAGCTAAGTTGTCACCAAAAAGCGTTTGTTGTAGTAATTGAAAATCGACGGGCTTGGTCAGGTAATCGTCAGCGCCTTGTTTCACTGCTAGCACGGCAGTATTAATACTGGCATATCCAGTTAATACAATAATACGGCTGTGACTCAATGCCATTCGTAATGGTGCAATAAAACTTAAACCAGATTGCTGACCAAAGCGCAAATCTAACAAATAGATATCAGCTTGTTCGGCAATTAATTCGGCCTCAGTTAATGGCTGATAAAATGCTTGGATTTGCCAGCCTGGTTTTGCTAAACGCCTAGCGAGTGTGTTGATGAGTGCAGGATCATCATCAACAATAACCAGTTTTTTAATCATGCCTGACCTCTAAAGTGCAATAGTGTTTCCATACCACCAGAGGAGCGGTTTCGCCTTATAATCTGGCCACCTAGGCGCTCGATAGACACATTAGCAAGAAATTGCCCCCAACCAAGGCCTTGTTCGCTGTGTTGTGGTAAGTGACCAAGCTCAGCTAGGCGCTGTTCGGATAGACCTTCGCCAAAATCAATAATACAAAGCGACAACTGCCCTTGCTGCAGCGTTAATTTCAGCTCAAGCTGAGGTTTCTGCTGCTGTAAACCAGCATCGGCCGCATTGTCTAATATTTGAAACAGCGCTGCGGCAACGGCAGTTGCTTCTTTTATATGACAACGGCTATCGTCCGTGTTTTCGGTTATCGTAACGTGAATGTCTGGACGAGTGACCATCCAAGACTTTAAGCTTTGTCGCAAGATAGGTAATAGTGGGGCGGGTTTCAAATCGCGCCATTCTCCTGCATGTTGGCGCAGTTCGCTAATAATCTGCTGACAACGCCTTAGTTGTTGTTGCATATCCGCAGTTGCGGGGTGTGCCGCGATCAGCGGCTGAACTTCGTCGGTTAATAACAGTAAGTTTTGGATAGGCGAAGCTAAATCATGCGCGGCATTGGCGGCGTATGTGGCAATGGCTAAGGCGTGTTCTTGACGAACTTGCTGCTGCTGTAATTGATTAAGTTGTTCTGAGGTATTTCGGTTCAGTGCGGTTTGCCGGCTAATAAACCAACTGATAACGATTGCAGATATAACAAAAGCGCACCACATTTGCCACATATGGCGTGAGAAGGGCTGCATTACATTAGTATGCAGCATATGATGGCCAATGCCTTCAGCCGCTTGCAGGATCTGTGTTAAGTCACCCATCCACAGTAATAAGCTGTAGGCAATAATAGCACCCAAAGCGAACACATAACTTAGCCAAGCGGGTAATAAAACAGCCACAACTGCCACAGGTAGTAATAATAGCGCAACAAAGCCATTACTGACCCCACCGGATAGTGCTAACAGCGTAAAGATCGCCAATAAATCGAGCGCACAGCAGACAACAAAAAGTAATTGACTTTCGTGCCATGCCCTCGGCAATTGCAGCTGTGCTAAGTTAGTGGCTAATAAAGTACAAAGCACAAGCACGATGACATTCCACGCTGTGACCGGATAGACCATTATGCTGCCCAGTAGCGCTAATAACGTTAAGATGCTGAAGATTAAAGCTCGGAATTTCACCAGCTGCCAAAAAGAGGTGGTTGCCGTAAACATGTTATTTTCCATCTAGTAAGGGAAAAACTGTAACCGCTAATGCTCTTGGCGTTAACAAGCAAAAACGCAGATGAGTCTAGCATAATTATGTGTTTGAGCTGAAGATAGCATCCATTATACATACACCGTATCGCAGTTATTTTAATCAAGTCGCACGCTAAGCAAACTGAAGTGTTGTACTTAGTCGCAAAGACGCTTAAGTTAAAATAAACACCAGACAAATCATGCTGTTTTGACATCAATATTGCAAAGATGTCGCGGCAATACCTTCAGGAATTCAGTTTATGCGTGCGTATTTTCGTTTAGGCCCCGCCACTTTAGTAACGGCGGCTTTTATTGGCCCAGGCACGGTAGTAACCGCTTCATTGGCTGGCGCGAACTATGGTTACGCCCTGTTATGGGCATTGTTATTTTCTGTCATCGCAACGATGATTTTACAAGAAATGGCCTCACGCTTAGGCATCGTTACCGGTAAAGGTTTGGGTGAAAACCTTCGACATTTGGTACAACAGCCGCTATTAAAAGTGTTGTTATATAGCCTGGTGGTGGCGGCGGTTGTTGTGGGGAATAGTGCTTATCAAGGCGGAAATTTAACCGGTGCTAGCCTGGGTGCCGATGCCATTTGGGGGCAACAGTCGCTGGTGCTGTCGCTAAAGCAACACTCGGGGTTAAACCCTTGGTCATTGTTGTTAGGCGTCATTGCGATCGTGGTACTGTGGCGTGGTCGTTATCAACGGATTGAGCGGTTTTTAATTGGCCTAGTATTGCTGATGAGCTTGGCGTTTATCAGTACCATGCTGCTAACCAAGCCCGATCTGGGTGCGATGTTTTCGGGCATGCTGTTACCCACAATTCCTAGCGGCGCTACCTTAACGGTGATTGCTCTTATCGGCACCACGGTGGTGCCTTATTCTTTGTTCTTGCACGCGGCAAGCTCCGCAACGAAATGGCACAATCAGCCCAATAAAGCACAAGCCCTGGCAGAGTCTGCGGCTGACTTACGCACCGCCATACCCTTAGGTGGATTGATCACTTTAGCCGTGTTATCTACGGCAGCAACCGCTTATTTTGGCAAAGGCCTACAAATGGAAAATGCCGGTGATTTAGCGTTGTCGTTGCAACCGGTATTTGGTGCTGCAGCAACCTACTTAATGGCGTTAGGTTTACTAGCAGCAGGTTTGTCATCAGCCATTACCGCACCGTTAGCCGCGGCTTATGCTTTGCGCGGCTTGTTACAGCTAAGCCCACAATGGTTTCGACTGAGTTGGTTACTGATTATTTTGGTGGGTATGCTGGTATCGAGTTTGGGCTTAAAACCTTTGAGCATCATTTGGTTTGCCCAAGTGGCTAATGGTATTTTGCTGCCAATCATTACTCTGTGCTTATTACTAGCCGTGAACTCCTCACTGCTGGGTACCTATCGCAACAGCTTGCGGCAGAATGTGTTGGGGGCGGCGGTATTTGCTGCAACCTTATTATTAAGCGGCCGCACCCTTTACCTCGCTTTTTTTAGTTAACCCTCATCCGACCACACTCAGGTACAGGTCCGACCGGTGTCTGAGAGCGGTCTGACCAGTGTCTGAGTGTGGTCGGAGGTGTTTGGGGGAGGGTAATGAGAGCATAACGTCGCTATTGTTAGCAAAAGCCATTTCAACGGTTTTTGGGAGCGCTATCCGCTGGCGCAATTTCAAAAAAAGTTGTCGTGGGTTTGCGACAAGGCACCTCGTTGTGCCGTTCGGCTATTAGGTCTGCATACATGAGTTATGTTAATATTACGGCCATGTAATGCAGCGAAACAGGCCTGATAAATTCTATGGCAAGACGTACGAAAGCCGAAGCAGAAACCACTCGCGCAGCGATCTTGGATGCGGCTGAACAGCTGTTTTTTCAGTTTGGTGTATCTCGAACCACACTCGAGAAAATTGCCCAAGCCGCTAATGTTACCCGCGGTGCTATATACTGGCACTTTGATAACAAAGCCGATGTGTTTAACGCCATGTTAGAGCGGGTGCGCTTGCCGTTCCAGCATTTGTTGGCGGAAGTGGATAGTAATCCGCATGTCGATCCTTTCTTACAGGTGCGAGACCTCATGGTTAACGCCCTACAAATGATTGCCAATAGCGAGCAGTTGCATCGTGTGCTGACAATTGTATTCCATCGCTGTGAATATCTCGATGAATTAAACCCGGCCGTAAATAAACAAGATGAATTAGATGCGCAAACCATCGCTGTGATGCAGCGAGCCTTTGCACGTGCCGAGCAAGCGGGGATGTTACGAACGGGTGTATCACCTCGTCTGGCGGCATCGGCTTTTCATATGTATGTTGGCGGTATTATTAGTAGTTATTTATTAAAACCGCAGCAATGCGATTTAGATCAGCATGCCGCTGTATTGATTGATGCCATGCTGCAAGGTTTAAAGCAGCGTTAATCCCCCGGCAACATTAAGCATAAAAAAGCCGGCTATTTAGTGTGGGACTAAAAGCCGGCAAAGGTACGAATCGGTGGCAGTTTTACCTGCCTACTAAGTTAGGTTTGGCTTTGCTCAGCGTTCGCGCGGGGTTTCTTGGTAAACAAACGCATAATCACCAAGTAAAAGACCGGCACTAAAAACACGGCCAGTATCGTGGCGGAGATCATGCCGCCTAGTACACCGGTACCAATCGCATTTCTACTGGCAGAGCCTGCGCCGCTACTGATCACCAGTGGCAATACGCCAAGTGAGAAGGCCATTGATGTCATAATAATGGGGCGTAAACGCAATCGAACTGCTTCTAAAACGGCTTCGACCAGCTCTTTACCTTGTTGCTGTAACTCGCGTGCAAATTCAACAATTAAGATGGCGTTTTTCGAGGCTAGCCCCATGGTGGTTAATAGCCCTACCTGAAAATACACGTCGTTGCCTAAACCGCGCATATACGCTGCCGTTAACGCACCAACAATACCGAGCGGTACAACTAAGATCACCGCAAAAGGCACGCTCCAGCTTTCATACAAGGCTGCTAAACATAAGAACACTACTAAGATCGACAGCGCATATAAAGCGGGTGCTTGTGAGCCAGAGAGTTTTTCTTGATAAGAGGTCGCGGTCCATTCAAAACCAATACCGTTAGGCAGCTGGCCAATAAGCCGTTCCATGGTATTCATGGCATCACCCGAGCTTGAACCCGGTGCCGGTTCGCCTTGGATCTCCAGTGCGGATACGCCGTTGTAACGCTCTAAACGTTGCGGGCCATATACCCATTCGCTGCTGGCGAACGAGGCGAAACTGACCATCTCTCCGTTGTCGTTGCGCACAAACCAACGCTTGATATCTTCAGGTGTCATACGAAATTCAGGTTCGGCCTGCACAAACACTTTCTTCACGCGGCCACGATCTAAAAAGTCGTTAACATAGGTCGAGCCCCAACCAATCGACAGGGTTTGGTTAATATTGCTAAGAGAGACACCCAACGCTTGTGCTTTTAACTGGTCAACATTAATTTTTAACTGCGGCCCATCTTCCATGCCATTTGGCCGAACACCAACTAAGCCGGGTTCTTGCGCTGCCATACCCAGTAGTTGGTTTCTGGCGGCTAACAGTGCTTCATGACCTACACCGCCTCTATCCTGTAAGAATAAGGTAAAGCCGGTTGCGCGCCCTAACTCGGCAATAGGCGGTAAGTTAAAAGCAAAAATTTGCGCCTCTTTTACCGTCATAAAATAACCCATGGCACGGCCAATCACGGCTTGTACGCTGTCGGAGGCATCACGTAGGCTCCAATCTTTTAAACGCACAAAGGCTAAGCCCATATTCTGGCCGCGACCGGCAAAACTAAAGCCCGATACGGTAAACACTGACTGTACCGCTTGCTCTTGAGCATAATGGCCGGCAATTTTGTCCATGACGGCTTCGGTGCGTTCTTGGCTGGCGCCGGTGGGTAATTGAATTAACGTGAGGAATACCCCTTGATCTTCCTCGGGTAAAAATGACGTGGGTAAGCGCACGAACATCAGTGCCATCACCATCACGATGGCACCATAAACCAGCATTGAGCGTTTTGGCCGCGCTAGCATGCCCGCCACACCGCGTTGATAATTGCGATTGGTTCGCTCAAAACCCCGGTTAAACCAACCAAAAAAGCCTTTTTTCGCCTGATGATTACCGTGGATGGGTTTAAGCATAGTGGCACAAAGGGCGGGAGTGAAAATGATCGCAACCAACACCGACAGGGCCATAGCCGTGACGATGGTAATGGAAAATTGCTGATAGATAGCGCCGGTTGCGCCACCAAAAAATGCCATGGGCACAAAGACCGCAGATAATACTAAGCCGATACCCACTAAGGCGCCGGTGATCTGTCCCATAGATTTACGAGTGGCTTCAATAGGGCCTAACCCTTCCTCGCTCATGACTCGTTCAACGTTTTCGACGACTACGATGGCGTCATCGACTAATAAGCCGATGGCCAGCACCATACCAAACATGGTTAAGGTGTTGATTGAAAAGCCAAAAGCAGCCATCACGCCAAAAGTACCTAGTAGCACCACGGGCACGGCTAAGGTAGGGATCAGTGTGGCGCGGAAATTCTGCAAAAACAGATACATCACCAAGAATACAAGGATAATCGCTTCTATCAGCGTTTGTACCACTGAGCTAATCGATATTTCGACGAAAGGCGTGGTGTCATAAGGCACCACAGTACTTAAACCAGCCGGGAAATAAGGGCGCAGTTCATCCAGTTTGGCTCTTACCGCGGCAGCCGTATCAAGGGCATTCGCACCGGTTGCTAATTCAATAGCTAAACCTGTGGCCATTTTGCCGTTGTAACGGGCGATTACGGAGTAATCTTCACCGCCAAGCTCAACCCGCGCCACATCTGCCAATTTCACGGTTGAGCCATCGCTGTTGGTGCGCAGTAATATTTGGCTAAACTCTTCGGCTGAGGTTAAGCGTGTTTGCGCTAAAATAGCCGCATTAAATTGTTGACCGGGGAGGGCGGGCGAACCACCCAGTTGTCCCGCTGTCACCTGATTATTTTGTACTTGAATGGCCGCAGTAATATCGGCGGGGGTCAGTTGAAATTGGTTTAACTTATCGGCATCTAACCAAACACGCATCGCATATTGGCTACCAAACACTTGTACGTTACCTACCCCGCTGGTGCGGCTTAATGGGTCGCGCACATTGGCCACGACAAAGTCAGCAATATCATCGCGTGTTAAGCTGCCATCTTCAGAGATAAAGCCAACGACCATTAAGAAAGCGCCATTCGATTTAGCCACACGCACACCGGCTTGCTGCACCTCTTGTGGCAGCAAGGGTAATGCTTGTTGCAGCTTATTTTGCACCTGTACTTGTGCAATATCGGGATCTGTACCGGTTTCAAACGTTAGCGTTAAGCTGATATTGCCTGAAGAGTCTGAGTTGGCCGACAGGTACATCAGGTTATCGAGGCCATTCATGGTTTGCTCGATAACTTGTGTCACCGCATCTTCAGCGGTTTGTGCAGATGCACCGCGATAAGAGGTGCTGATACTGATCGCCGGTGGCGCGATCCGAGGATATTGCTCTACCGGCAGTTGTTTGATGGATAACAAGCCTGCCAACATGATAACGATGGCGATAACCCAAGCGAAGATCGGTCGATTGATAAAGAAATTTGCCATGTGCGACTCCAGGGTTACTGCACAGCAGCAGAATTAGGTGAGGTTTGGGTTGCCGTTACTGTGCGTACCGTGGCGCCAGGCCGAATTTTTTGTAAGCCCGCGACAATCACGCTATCTCCAGCGTTGAGGCCGGAAAGCACTTGCCAATCTTGACCCACAGCACGCCCGGTCTCAATGACCCGTGCTTCAACAATGTTATCCTGGGTGACTAACATCACCGATGCTTGACCTTTGGGCGTTCGGATCACCGCTTTTTGCGGCACCATCAGGGCATTTTGGTCGATACCATGCTGCAGGCGGGCTCGAACAAACATGCCAGGTAATAAATCACCCTGATCATTGGCAAACACGGCACGCAAGGTCACCATGCCCGTACTGGGATCGACATTTACTTCAGAGAATTGCAGACTGCCCTGTTGCGGATAGGTACTGCCATCATCTAGCAACAGTTCAACCGTTACTTCGGCACTACCCATTTGCTGATGTTGCCTTTTAAGTTGCATTAATTCGCTGCTTGATTGCGTAAGATCAACGTAGATAGGGTTAAGTTGCCTTACCGTCGCCATCACCTGTGCCTGATTCGCCGTTAACAAAGCTCCTTCGGTTACATTCGAGCGACCAATTTGACCCGCGATAGGTGCCGTGATCTCGGTATAATCTAAGTTAATTTGCGCGGTTTGTAAGGCGGCTTCACTACTGGCAACTGCGGCATTTGCTTGCATTAAAGCCGCTTGAGCATCGTCATAGTCTTGTTGGCTAATGGCTTTTTTACCAATTAACCCTTTTAAGCGATCGGCTTTTAGCTGTGCGTTGTGTTGCATGGCTTTACTGCTGCTTAAATTCGCTTTGGCATGAGCCAAAGCGGCTTGATAAGGCGCCGCATCAATTTTATAGAGCACTTGTCCGGCAGTGACTAATTGACCTTCCGTAAATAAGCGTTGCTTTAAAATACCGTTAACTTGAGGGCGGATCTCCGCCTGACGATAATCCGTGGTGCGCCCTGGTAATTCAGAGATCAGCGGCATAGCGGAATGGCTTAACGTCACAACTTCTACTTCTGGCGCAGGGGCAGTACCTTGAGTGGCACTGGGTTCAGGTTGGCTACAGGCTACTAATAACATGCTGAATGCGGCAGCACTCAATAGTTTGGTCTTAAAACGCATAAAAACTCCTGTGAGGCATAACTGAAAAGCTGCGATAGATAACAGTAGCAGAATAATGGCTGCAATATACATACAAGGCTGTATGTTATCAAGCGCAACAAGGCTCGTTACGCTGTATGTGCGACTAAAGGCAATAAACAGCGGTTGAATGTTGAAAGTGAGTTCGCTTCAGGCTCAGAAAGATAACAAGTAATGGCGAGGGGCAGCGTAACTTGTCTTCGTTATATCCATAACTCATGGGCTGGTTCTGTTACTTATGAAAACAACGTTGTAATTAGAACAACGATAAGCCCAATTCTTCAGCAATGGCGGTGATCAGTTGCATGGCCACGACCGAGTTACCAAACCGATTGAGCGGTGGACTCCAAGCCGTGATCACCCCAAATTGCGGCACAATGGCAACAATAGCACCACCAACGCCACTTTTTGCTGGTAAACCCACTTTAAACGCGAATTCGCCAGATTGATCATACATGCCACTGGTCGACAAAATGGCGTTAACGCGGTGCGCGTCACGTCGGCTACAAATTTGCGCTTGGGTGCCAGGCTGCACGCCACGGTTTGCCAAAAACAGCAGGGCGCGCGACAATTCGGCACAGCTAATGGCGGTTGCACATTGATGAAAATACTGCGCCAAAACTAAGGGCACTTCTGCTTCAATATTGCCAAAGCTTTTCATCAAATAGGCGAGGGCCGCATTGCGATTACCGTGCTCTAATTCGGATTGATACACTTGTTGATCGGCATAAATCTGATCGGTTTGTGCTAAACGGCGAATAAAACTAAGAAAAGCACTTTTACTGGCAGAATAATGACTTACCAGCACATCCGAGACTAAAATGGCCCCGGCATTAATCACGGGGTTACGTGGAATGCCTTTTTCCCATTCTAGCTGCACAATTGAGTTAAATGGCTGGCCTGACGGCTCCATATTGACGCGTTGCCACAGCTCATCGTCGAGTCTATTCATCGCCATCACCAGCGCAAAAATTTTCGAGACACTTTGTAAGGAAAACTGTTGCTCAAACGCACCGGCACCACTGACCTTGCCATCCAAGGTGGCGATGGCAACCCCTGCTTGTGCGGGGGCGACCTGTGCCAATGCGGGGATATAGTTGGCCACTTTACCTTCGGTATAGCGCGGCTGATATTGAGTTAATAACCGTTGTAATAAAGCTTCTAAGCTGGGATCGGCATAAGACATAATGGCGAGATATCGTAATAGCAATAAGGCTGCAGTATACCATAGCCAAGTTGAGCATTGCAGGCGCGAGCGCGGTTTAACCTGTTGTCGACCATCAGCGCAGGGCTTGGCTAAACTCAGGTATCGTTAAGCTAGCGTCATAACGAATATTTTGTTCGAGTTGATCAAAGATCCACAACAAATGCCCTACTTTTAGCTGGTTGGCGCCTAAGCGTGAGTTAATACCTTGGATATAAGTGCGAAACTCTCGGCCCAAGCCACATAAATCGGCTTCTTCTGTGGCGGTAAGTAAGGCTTGTTCACTGAGCGGTCGATGTGCATGTTTTTGCGCTTGGGCTAACGCAGAAAAGTCGCGTTGGTAAAAGTACCACAAGGCAAAAGCAATAATAACAAGCATAACGATGACGGCGGCTACGATATTGTCGAATAAAAAATTGAACATGGTCTACCTCGCTAGCGGTGAAGCATCAGAAAAGATGTGGTTAGCCGAGTGAATCGTTTCATTGGTCATGTTACGTGGTGAGCGGTGTTTTAGCGCAGTTGTTTAGGCGTTTTCTTAACATGATAAGCAGTAGCAATGTCGCTTACTGAGATACCTAAAATCCCAGCTGCGGTAGGCCGCAGCTGGGATGTTCGGTGTAACAGGTGCTTAATTAAAACTGCACGGTATAACGCACACCCAGTTCGCGCGCATCATTGCTTAAAATACGCAGAACATAGTCACCGGTATTCAACCGAGCATTATCATAGCGCTCATCAAGCAGGTTTTGCGCATACAATGACACTGACCAGTCACCCTGAGCCGGTGCATAGCGCAGATCCATATTGATTAACTCACGGCTATCGATTTGGGTAAAGCGGCCACTGTCACTGCTTGGTTCGCCATACATCTCATCGCGGAAAGAGTAATCTAGCCGTGCGGTCAATTCGGCACCGCCTTCCAACGCAAATTTATACGTTGCGCCCAGCGCGGCCGTAACGTCAGGTGTCAACGGTGCAACGGGTTTCACAGCACCGATCTGATCCACATCAACATCGATATAGCCTACTGCACCGTGCAGTTTAAAAGCGTCAGTAACAAACCAGGTGCCTTCCCATTCAATACCACGTGAGGTTTGGCTTACCACTAAGTTTGTGGTGCTAAACCCGCCTTCTGCGGTGGTGCTCACCTGATAAGGTAAATCATCATATTCGGTATTAAATACCGCAATGCTCATGGCAAAGTTATTATTGATTTGCCCTTTTAAGCCCACTTCGTAGTTTACTGCCGTGATGTTTTCAGAAGCCACTAAGCAATTTGGATCGCCAAACAAGCAGTAAGGACGCGCCGGGAACTGACCTGATTGATAACCGCTTTGGATGCTACCGTAAACATTCAAGCCATTTTGCATGGTGTAGTTTGCGGATAAGTCATAGCTTAGCTGGCTCCAGCTGTCGCTAGCAGTAAAAGCACCAATGCCGACATCGGCAATCACGTCTTTTTTGTCACGGTTAAAACGCAAGCCACCGGCAATACGCAGATCGTCTGTAAGCATATAGCCGACATTCACAAAGATAGCGCGGCTGACTGAGCGCTGATCCAGCTCTAACAGGTTGGCACCACCGTTAAAACGTGAATCGGCACCTTGCCGATTGCTGCCTTCTTCGGTGAAATAATAAATCCCAGAAACAAAATCGACTTCACCGAGGTAACCATTTAATTGCAATTCAGCAGACGTTTGATCCGCATTACCCACTTCAGGATAGTGATCTAAGCTAAAAATAGTGGCGTCATCATCTAAGCCGGCTTTGTAGTCAGAGGTGCGATGGCTAATGATGGCTTTAGTGGCTAAGGTATCGGTCAGGCCGAGATCCATGGTCAGTGATAAACCGCTGGCAGAATTACTGACTTCAGTGACTTCTTTAGTACCTGTGGCATTATCATAAATATTAGCCGCTACATCGCTGTTACGAAGTGGGCCTGCCGGAGTGGGTTGGCCAAAACGCTCACCAGTGTAATAAGCACCCGTAGGCACTTCATCTATTAATGTGGTGTAAGGGCGCAAGCCGCCATTACCGTCGTTAGCATCAGCGGTAAGGGTAAAGCTTAAATCGTCTTGTGGCGAAAATTTAATAGCTAAACGCCCATAAGCTTCTTGGGTTTCACCCACATCATATTTGGCATTAGGCACGTTAATAAATTTACCTAAGCCATCACGCTCGTTATAGCCGGCATTTAAGTTGAAGGCGAGGGTATCGGTCAATTCATGATTAACAAACACATCACCTTTTAAGCGACCGCGTGTTCCGACACTGACCGTAGCCTTATTCAGAGCGACTTCATCTGGTTGTTTCGTAATAATATTAATGGCACCGCCAATGGAATTACGACCATACAAGGTGCCTTGTGGGCCACGTAACACCTCAATACGCGCAATATTATTCAGGTTCCAGTTTTGACCGACTTGGCGGCCAAGATACACGCCATCCACGTAAACACTGACACCCGGATCGGTGGTGATCAAGTGATCTTGCAAACCGATACCGCGAATAAAAGGGTTAGCCGACGAAGTGTGACCAGCAGAAAAACCCGTGACATTTAAATTGGGAACAAATTTACCGACATCGGTTAAATCAGTGATTCCTTGTTCGGCTAAGGCGTCGCCGCTGAACGCGCTGATAGCCACCGGCACTTCATAAATGGCTTGTGTACGTTTAGTTGCGGTGACCTCAATTATTTCAATTTTACTTTCGCTATTGTCCGCGGTTTGTTGTGCTAACGCGGAGGCATTAAACAAACCCGCCATTGCCACAGTCAGTAGGCTAAGTTTGGTAGATAAAGCAGGTGTCAGCTGTAGAGTTGGCATATGGTGTCATTCTCCTGAGTAGACTGCCCAACCTATGGGCAAACCCGCGGAGTATAAATGCTGAACAGCTGGATGAAAACCATTACCTGGCATTTAGCTTACTGTTTTTAATTGATGCTAACAGAGCGTAACTGAGGCGATAATTTGTGGCTGAGAAGATAAAATGTAGACGATATTTTGATTAAAGATTTTACTCTCTTTTTTCAAAAATGCTTTTTGGTAAAACATCTTGGCATTTTGTTATGGCGGTTAAAGATCCGGCAAGGTGATATTCGTTGCAAGCAGCACATGCTATGATATGGCCCCTAAATAAGATGTTCCATAGAGAGTATTTAGCTTGTTAGCTACGGTAAAAATGTCACTAAATTGCTTGATAGGCCTTTGTCGTAAAGGGTCTTTGCTAGGGGTATTTTTGCTGATCGGGCTTAGCGGCTGCGCCACCGTGTCGGTGTCGAATGTGGATAGCCGCGAGTATGTTAAGCAGCGGCGAGGCGATGTGTTAACTACGGGCACCATCAGCCAATATACAGGTGTCGTGCTGCAAATACTTGGGCTAGATCAGGCAAGCTGTCAGCGCGAAGCGGCAGAATGTGCCGAGATCCTCAGCACCGGTTTGGGTTTAACCAGTGAACAACGCCTATCGGCGATGGCGGAACTGTGGTTACATCAAGCCTTATGGTATAGCCGTCCACGCAATAAAGATGTGCTGGCTGAGGTCGATGCCTACCTGATGAGCGCTCGCTATGCTTACGCTTATTTATTTTATTCTGGTGTGACACCGATTAATCGTTTGTTTGAAGACCGGCAAACGCAAGTGCGTGATTACTACAACTTTGCCACCCAACAAGCCGCAACCTTATTATTCTCACAGCAACAACGGCGCTGGTTGCAAGACAGTGCTATTACCCTACAAACCGAGCGTTGGCAGTTACGTAGCCAGTTGCAACATCGGCGCTTTCGCGAGCAAGCACTTCCTGCACAGCTTGTGCCCACCAACACCTTGTCATTTCAAGGCTTGCGCAATCAATATCGCCGCGATGGGCTCGGTGCTGAATTAGTGGCCGTCAGTGCGGCGCGCACGCAATTAAATTTGCAGCAAGGCTATAGCGAATTACCCTCGCCGGTAGTAACAGCTGTATTGAGTTTTGGCGGTAACACGTTGGCGGAAGTATTAAGCACTGATCAGGTGACCTTGCATGTGCTGGATCCGCTGCAACAGCAACAAGTAACGATTGCGGGGGCTGACATTCCGCTAGCGGCTAATTTTACCGCCGGTTACGGTTTATGGCTGGCGCGTTCTGATTTTTCTCGGCAAGCATTTTGGAATTTAATGGGCGCAAGCGATTCATTAACGCAGCCACATTTATTTATGCTGCAGCCTTATGACCCTAATCGTAAAATTATCATTATGTTACATGGTATTGCTAGTAGTCCTGAAGCCTGGGTTAATACGGCGAATGAGGTTTTGGGTGATGAAAAGCTGCGTGCCAACTATCAGTTGTGGCAATTGTATTACCCTACGAACCTACCTTTGGTTCTGAATTTACAAGCTATACGCCAACGTATTACGCAAACCTTACGGCAGTTTGATCCTGAAGGCTTGGCTCCGGCTTCAGAAGATATCGTGATCATTGGTCATAGTATGGGTGGGCTATTGGCGCGTTTATTGGTGTCTGACTCGGGTGAGCAATTATTGTATGCCGTTAGCGAAGAGCATAAATTAGATTTAAAACGTCAGCAGCGTTTTTTTCAAAGCTTTCGTGATGATTTTACTTTTTCAGCTTTACCGGGGGCGAATCGGGCGATTTTTATTGCTACACCACATTTGGGTACGGCGGTGGCAGATTATCGTTTAGCTCGCTGGTTAGCCGGGCTCATTACCTTGCCCGTGACGGTGTTAGAACGTGTGGCCGAAGCCGCTGAGCTGTTAAACGATCCCAGCAGCAAGAGCCAAGCGCGGGTGCCATTGCGGATCACCAGCATTGAAAACCTCAGCGATAGCGATAGTTTTATCATGGCGGCGGCACGCATTCCGATTAATGCTGCGGTGCGGTATCACTCGATTATTGGGGTAGAACAACCCAGCTTACCCGTGGCCCAACACTCGGATGGCGTGGTACCCTATTTAAGCGCGCATTTACCGGAAGCTCAATCAGAGATGGTGATCCGTTCGGGACATAGCGTACAAGAAACCTCGGCTGCCATTTTAGAGATCCGCCGTATTTTGCATCAGCACCTCGCTGAGTTAACACGCTAAACGGCAAGTATTTCCGTTTGCGTTAGATCAAGGCTGAGTCAGTGAAAGCTCAGTATACTTCGGCCTTAGCTTAATAAGGGGTAGCAGATGCAAGCGATATCATGGGATGCGGCGTTAATTGCCAAATACAACATTAACGGACCGCGTTACACCTCTTATCCAACCGCGTTAGCGTTAGATCCTGCTTTTGACTCGGCCATGATTACCCCCGTGCTGCAAGACGCTCCGTCTGAGCTGAGCTTATATATACATATTCCGTTTTGTCATCAGCTTTGCTATTACTGTGGCTGCAATAAAATTGTCACGCGGCATCAGCACAAAGCTGATCAGTATTTAACGGCATTGGCGCAAGAAATGGCGCTGTATCAAGCTAGTGTAGCCGATAAGCGTATCACGCAATTGCACTTGGGTGGCGGCACCCCCACCTTTTTAACGGAAGCGCAGTTAACGCAATTAATGCAGTTAATTCATCAGCATTTTCTGCTGACAACTGAGGCAGAGATCAGTATTGAGATCGATCCGCGCAGTTGTAGCGAGCAAAAGCTGCGACATTTACGCCAACTGGGGTTTAATCGTGTCAGTTTTGGTGTGCAAGATTTAGACGAGAAAGTGCAAATTGCCATTAACCGAGTGCAAGAAACCGAGTTGATCCGCCAGCAAGTGCAATTAAGTCGAGCACTGGGTTTTAGCTCGGTCAATCTGGATCTGATTTATGGCCTGCCATATCAACAGCCCGACAGTTTTGCTGAAACCTTAGCCGAGATTATCCGTTTATCACCCGATCGCATTTCATTATTCAGCTATGCGCATTTACCAGAGCGCTTTGCCGCGCAGCGTAAAATTCCCCACGACAGTTTACCGGCTGCGCCTGCAAAGCTGCAGTTATTGCAATTGGCGATCACGGCGTTAGTAGGAGCCGGTTATCAATTTATTGGCATGGATCACTTTGCTAAAGCCAGTGATCCACTGGCGATAGCGCAGCAGCAAGGCCATTTGCAGCGTAATTTTCAAGGCTATACCACAGCCGGGCAAGATGCGTTGTTAGGGTTGGGCGTGTCAAGTATTAGCCAAATCAACGGTGTATTGTGGCAAAACAGTAAGGTATTAGCCGATTATTATGCTGCCTTACAGCAACAACAGCGCCCAGTTGAGCGTGGCTTTAGTTTAAGTGAGGATGATCGGCTGCGCGCTGCATTGATTAGCCAACTCATTTGTCATTTTAAACTGGATATCACTGCTTTTTGCCAGCAATGGCAGTTAATCGATTTTTGGGGATATTTTGCCGATGCGGTGCCGCAGTTGCAGCCGTTTATCACCGATGGATTACTTGTCGCCAATGACAGTGAGTTAACAGTGACTGCCTTAGGTCGACTATGGGTTCGCAGTATTTGTGCCTGCTTTGATGCCTATTTAACGCAAAGTCAGCAACGTTATTCCAAGGTAGTATAAATCGGCATAGGGCAGGGTAAGTTGACTTTTTTAATCAAAATGCTGAAAAAGCTTTCAGCAGTGGTTCAGTTGTACAGTGCAAGATTAACGGGTGTTTAGCAGAAAGTGGAGGCTATTATGGCCACAACAATCACCAAAACCCTGTTTGCTGTTTCTTTGTTAACGCTGGTACAACTGCCAGTGCTCGCGCATCAAGCTTCGCCCGTTGCCATTGAGCGAGTAGGTCATGATGTGTTGGTGTATACCTTAAGGCGGGCTGCCGATGAATTAGTGAGAGTGGCCCGCATCGATCCGGTGCAACAAGGCTATAGCCGATATTACAAGGTTAAGCATGCAACACCGCGTATTGTTGCCAAGCAGCGTCAAGCATTACAGCAGTTAGCCCATGAACATCAGCGTCATCTGGTGTCGTTAGAGCGTCAGCTTGACCGCGAATTAGCGCAATTATCTGATGCTTATCAGCACAGTCATCACAAAGCCAAACCCAAACAAAAGAGCAAAGCAAGACAAGCGTATCAACGTAAAGTTGAGCGGGCTTATGATAAGTTTGCGCATCAAGTAGAAGTAGCGCATAACCAATTTGACAGACAGCGTGAACAGATCTTGCTTGCGAAATACAGTTATCAGCCGCATGGGCGCGGTTAACCAAACACACGTATAGAAATGAGCGGCTATCGTAATTGATAGCCGTTCGGTTAAATCATCAACCAACCGCTAATGGCAAAAGCGCTTAAGGCCAGTGCTCCACAAAACAGCGCATAGGGCAATTGCGTTTTAACGTGCTCGAGCAAATCACAGCCCGCGGCGACGGAACTTACTGCCGTGCTGTCAGAAATAGGCGAGCAGTGGTCACCAAAAATCCCGCCGCTTAAAATGGCGGCTAATACCAATTGAGGGGGTAAATTTAATAAGGTCACCATGGGAATGCCAATGGGGATTAAAATGGCGAAAGTACCCCAGCTAGTACCGGTGGTGACTGACATTAAAGAACCGGCTAAAAACAGCAAGGCTGGGATTAAAAAATGCGGGATATTTTGATCGACCATACCGGCAATCACGGTGCCGGTGCCTAATACTTTTAAGCTACTGCCTAGCGCCATCGACAGCAGCACAATAGTCACTACTGGCAGTAATTCAGACATACCTTTAAAACCCATATCCACTAACTGCTGATGCTGGAAGCGGCGGCTGATAATCATCATGGCATACGCCACTAAACAGGCTAACACGGTGGCATATAGCACCGAGCGCGACCCCGAGCCCTGCACTAACTCGCCGTTACCGGTTAAAAACATAAAGCCAATCATTGAGCCTACTAAGGTTATTAACGGTAACAGCATAAAGGCTGGATGGCTGGCCGGCGTTTCAATTTCTGTTTGCGGTAATTGCTCGCTGGCGCGCTGTTCTACCCGTTTTAACGGGCCATATACTTTGCCACTGATAATGGTATACAGCACCACGGCTAGCGTAAATAAGGCATAAAAATTCAACGGGATACTGCCTAACAGCACTGAAATGGCCGGCATCGGTAACTCATAAGTACTTAATAAACCAAGCACATAAGCCCCCCAGCCATTGAGTAAAATGATAATACAAATAGGCGAGCTGGTACTGTCGATGATATAGGCAAGCCGAGCACGGCTCATCTGAAATTTATCAAATAAACCACGGGTGCTAATCCCCTTGGTTAGCGAGCTGAGGTTCGATTCAATAAAGGTAAAAAAGCTGATACCAAAGGTCAGTAAACCGGCTTGACGGCCAGAGCGGGCAATACCTTTTCGTACTAAAAAATCTACCGTTGCGGTAACACCGCCAGAGAGGCGTAAATAAGCTAATAAACCACCGACTAACAAGGAAAACATTAAGATCCGAGCATTACCATCATCAGCGGTAACCGCAACAATACGCTCTAAGGTTTGAATACTGCCATCAAGCAGTAAACCCGCACCAAAGCCTTGTCCTTGCTGCATGAAAATCAGCAGTTCGGCGGTACAGAGAGATAATAACAGCGCTAAGATCACTTCTTTACGCCAGAGCACAACCGCAATCGCTACGATTGCCGGTAACAGGGTGAGCCAATTTGCCAAGATGTTCTCCGTTTTATGCGGGATCTGCTGGATGATGGCGGCCATAACGCTCAGGCGCTGTGTTCATCGCAGTTTGGATAATTTATGATTTTATACAGGCTAACTGCGCCTTCTGCAAGCGCGAACCCTGTGGCTTTACTCAGAAACTAATTAAAATATCCTATTGTCTTTTCATGCGTTTGTATTAGGATCTGTATAAGTATTGCAGTTTAAATGGGCTAATCATGAATAAATTGGTTTTCCTGATACTGGCAGTCAGCAGCGTAATAATGGCCAAAGCAATGACAATTCCTGATTATCACCCGTATCAACAAGCGCATTTAAATAAACCGCAACTGCAATTTAGCGATATTGCGCCGTTAATCGAGCACTACCAAGTGCAGCCATGGCTAACGGTAACCGAACTGGGGCGTTCGGTGAAGCAGCAGCCCATTTATCAACTTCAATTAGGCCAAGGTGACAAGCGAATATTGGCTTGGTCGCAAATGCACGGTGATGAATCTACCGCCACCGCGGCTCTGTTCGATTTATTAAATTATCTACAGGCACCAGAGCAGGCGGCGTGGCGCGAGCAGTTATTTGCCGAAATAACGCTGTATATTATACCCATGCTCAATCCGGATGGTGCCGCTAAGCACAGCCGAGTCAATGCCCAAGGTATCGATATTAATCGTGATGCCCTGGCGTTACAAAGCCCAGAAGGGCAGTTGTTAATGGCGGCAGCCAAGCAGATTAAACCGCATTTTGCTTTTAACTTGCATGATCAAAACCGTTTTCATGCGGCAGGTCCTTATCCTAACCCCGCAACGATTTCATTGTTAGCGCCGGCTTATAATGCCGAACGTGAGATTAATGCTAGCCGCCGAGCTGCGATGCAGTTAATTGCGCATGTCCAACCTTGGCTTGAGCAGCAGATCCCGCAGCATATCGGTCGTTATGCCGATGATTGGTCGGCCCGATCTTTTGGCGATACGTTTGCGGCGATGGGCATTAGCACGGTGTTAGTGGAGTCGGGCGCTTATCGTGGTGATGACAATCGGCAAATGGCGCGGTGGTTGAATTTCCAACTCTATGTGGCTTGGTTAGCTGCGATTGCTAGTGATAGTTATCAGCAGGCTGATGTGGCGTTGTATAACGCCATCCCATTTAACCGTAGCGGCGGCATGAAAGATGTCTTGCTACAAGGGTTAACCGTGAGCATCGGCGACACGACGGCTACGGTGGATCTGGCCATTAATTTGGCTCTTACTGGCGATCGGCGCGCGCGTATTGATGAGCTAGGTGACTTATCCTTGTTCAGCGCTTTTCATCAATTTTCGGTGCAAGGTTTAGCTTTTAAAGCTGGGCAGGCTTACCCGCTTAACACGGCCTTGTCTTTAGACACTGAGGCACATCTCGCTTTACTGCAGCAAGGTTATACCCATTTTTCGGGTGATAAGGCTTTGTTGCAAGCAAGCAGCCGTTTGCCCGTGCTGCTGAATCCGTTACGCCCGACACAAGGCTCGCCACAACTTTGGCAAGGTGCCACGTTCTTATTAGTTAATACGCAAGGCAAGGTTGTGCAAGCCGTATTAAATGGCCAATTAATTAGCGTGCCCAGCGGCGTTATTCACAACCCGTTAGGCACTTAACGGGCTTTACGGATAAAGCAAATAGGCTTGACGCTGTTTTAAAAACAGCTGTAGCTGTGGTTGCCAACTGGCGCGGATCTGCGCCTCACTTAAACCGGCAGCGATTTGCAAACGCAATTGATCGGTGCCGGCTAATTTATCCATAAAATCGGGCGCGCTAAATAGCGTTTTCGCATGACTATCAAATAACTGATTCCAGCGCATCAAATAACTCAGCGTTAAGCCGCCAGCCGGCACGTGGCGTAAATCTTCACCATGTAGCAATTGGTCCATTAAGGGCGGTTTTAATGCGGCACCCGGTGTGCTAACCGGGGTAAAAGCAAAGCCGTCAGTGGCAAACTTATCATAACCAATCACTTGAAACGGAAAATCTGTGCCACGGCCAACACTGAGCGGTGTCGCCTCAAAAAAGCCGAGCGATGGATAGAGTTTAATCGCTTGTTGATTCGGCAGGTTGGGGCTTGGTGGGATCGGTAAGGTATAAGCTTGCTGGCGTTGATAGTTCGCCACTGGGATCACGGTCAGTGTTAATTTATCAGCTTGAGCTATCCAACCCTCGCCTTTAATCATTAGGGCTAACTCACCCACGGTCATACCGTGTAATAATGGAATGGGGTGCATCCCCACAAATGACTGAAAAGCTAAGTCGAGCACAGGCCCATCCACATAGGCGCCATTCGGATTAGGCCGATCCAGCACCAGCATCGGTTTTGAAAATTCGGCTGCTGCCGCTAACATGTAGTGCATCGAGCTGATGTAGGTGTAATAACGTACGCCAACATCCTGAATATCAAACAGGATAATATCCAGTGCTTGCATTTGCTCGGGGCTGGGTTTTTTGCTGGCGCCATACATTGACCAAACCGGTAAACCCGTGCGGCTATCTGTGCCATTAGCGATAGCGGCACCAGCGTCATGATTCCCTCGAAAACCATGCTCTGGCGCGAAGATCGCGACCACCTGAATGTTTTGCGCCAGTAAAAAGTCAACCAGATGTTGTTCACCCACTACCGAGGTTTGATTAACTAACAAGCCAACACGTTTACCTTTTAGTAGCGGCAAGTATTTAGCCGGTTGCTCAGCGCCGGTCAGCAGCACGGGCGCGGCACTATTGGCCAAAGCTAGCGGGCTAAACCAAACGAGAAGTGTGAGCGCAAGGTGCCAGACGGATTTCATTGCATCGCCTCCAATGCTTGGCGCACGAAGCCCTGTTGTGCCGTTAATTGCTCACGGCAACGGGCAATCGGTTGGCCACTGAGTAAATGTAAAATAGCCAGCTTGGCGTTCATTTGGGTGTCTTGTAAGGCTTTTTCCGCCACTGGCGCAGTGCAGTCGGTGGCTTGCATCACTATACGAATGGCGCGAGCGACTAATTTTTGGTTACTGGCATGCAGGTCGACCATTAAATTCTGATAAACCTTGCCGGTACGCACCATGGCGGCGGTGCTGAGCATATTTAAAATCATTTTTTGTGCGGTGCCGGCTTTCATCCGGGTTGAACCGGTGACCACTTCTGGCCCAACTTCAGCGCAGATGGCAATATCGGCAGCTTGTAGCAGTGGGGCCTGGGCATTACAACTAATAGCGACGGTGCTGGCGCCTAGCGAGCGCGCATAGGCCAGCCCACCTAGCACATAAGGGGTACGGCCACTGGCAGCAATGCCGACTAACACGTCTTTAGCGCTAAACTGAATGCGTTGTAAGTCGGCAGCACCAAGCTCTGGGTTATCTTCGGCGCCTTCAACGGCTTTATAGATCGCTTTATCACCCCCGGCAATTAAACCGATCACTTGCTGATCTGGCACGCTATACGTGGGAGGGCATTCCACCGCATCTAAGATCCCCAAGCGACCACTGGTTCCTGCGCCCAGATAGATTAAACGACCCCCGTGCGTAAAGGCTTTAACAATCTGATCAACCGCCGCAGCGATTTGCGGTAAAGCGGGGGTAATGTGCTGTGCAACCCCTTGGTCGGCTTGGTTGATTAACGACACCAGTTGCAAGCTATTGAGTTGATCGATATTGGCACTGTCGCTATTACGTGCTTCGGTGCTCATGTTGGCCAGTTGGGTTAATAATTGTTCTGTGTGCATGGTCTTGCCTGTCTTAAGAAGAAGCGGCCAATTTGGCCGCTAGAACTAAACCCCCCGCTAATGCATCACCGCGGGCAGGTTGTAATTGTGCTTGTAAGTTATCGCAAAGCCAAGGCTGGCAATGCGTGGCTAAGCCACCTAATAACACCAAGGGCAAATTTTGCTGGTTGAGCGCGCACTTAGCCAAGGTAGAAATGGCAGCACCTTGCTGTTGTTGTAATTGCTGGCTGAGTGCATCCTGATAGTGATAGATCAAGGGCGCCAGTTTGGCAAAGTCGCTTGCATTGGCTTGTTTTAACCAAGGCAGCAACTGCTCGGTATTCGCGCCACATTGCTGACTAACCGCAGTCAGTAATGGGCTAAGTGGCCGTTGCCAATCTAATTGCCATAACAGTTGTCGTACTAATTGTTGACCAAGCCAAGCGCCACCGCCTTCATCGCCAATACCAAAACCCCAGCCACCTACCTGGTGTTCAGTGCCATCCTGTTGCAAGCGCATACCCACCGAACCGGTACCAATCGCCACCACCACCACGGGTTGGCCTAAGTTCGCACCATATAAAGAGGTACGCGCATCCGTTGTCAGCAGCCAGTGAGCGAAAGGGATTTGCTGGGCTTGGTTAAATGCTTCGGCTAACTGCGGATTTCCCGCGCCCGCTAAGCCGAAAATAGCACTGACGTCAGCAGGGCGGGCATTGGCTTGTTGGCAAAGCTGCAGGCTAAGCTCACGCACATGATGAATAGCTGCTGCAAAATCGTTGGTCAGCTGGGCAGCACCAGCGCGAGCCGTCCAACGTTGGCCGCTTTGTTGACACAGCAATAGGCCATCCGTTTTGGTGCCACCGCCATCTAAGGTTAACAAGTAACGCATTAAGCCTCCTTGGCATGCGCAGACGTGGTTTGCTGTGCGCTGCCGCTATAACAGGTTAAAAAGGCCAAAAGCGTGGCGATACATAACTGCCAGGTGAAGCCTAAATCTAAAGCCGCTAAGTTTGGACTAAGCTGCTTTAATACATAGGGTTGCAATACTAAGCAAGTAACAAAGCCAACACACAAGGCGGCCGTCACACTATATCGATTACCGCGCCGAGTAAATAACGCGGTAAAAAATACGCCGAGTAAACCGCTGTAAGAAAACACCATTACGCTAAGCGCAAAGGCCAGTAGCGGCATATCGGAATACTGTTGCCAGTAAAAACATAAGATGGCCATTAAGGATAACGCGATAGCCGTTAGCAGCATGGCGCATTGTCCGGCACGGACAAAATGTTTAGCTTCGGTAGTTGGTTGGCGGCGTAAGCGCCAAGGTTGATAGAGATCTGCAACCAGTACCGAGGCCATGGAGTTTAGCCCTGAGGTAATGGTTGAAAGCGCCGCGGCAATCACGCCGACCACCACCAAACCCCGTAAGCCAGATGGCAATTCATTTAGCACATAGTACATAAAGACGGTGATTTTCTCGCCTTGAAAGCTGTCTTGTAATACCTGTGTGCCTGCCGCTAAATCTGGCCGTTGATAAAACAAGTACAATAAAAATCCAATGACAATAAACACCAACATTACTGGGATCACTAATAACACTGAAGAGAGCAGCGCTTGCGCGCCTTTCGCTGGTGTTTTACAAGTCAATACGCGCTGCGTCATATCTTGATCTAAACCAAAGGCCGCAATATTTAATAAGACAAAGCCGGTAAGCGCTGACCAAACATTAAAGACGCCTGCCGAGCTAAAATCCAGATGGAAATCGAATAACAACAATTTCGAACGGGCTTGCTCTGGCGGATAACGTAAAGCCTCAACAACTTGTTGCCAGGGAAGATCGAGGCTGCTGTATAAATAAAACAAAACCAGCAAGGCGGCACTAACATAGACAAAGCACTGTAATGCATCGGTATAAATGACCGAGCGGATACCGCCCATCATGGTACAAAGTAAACCGATCACGGCCAATAACGCGACTGCGGCCACAATACCGCTGGCGTTGATATGATTAAACAGCAGCATTGATACCGCTAAAGCCGCCATATATAAGCGCGCGCCACTGGCAAACACCCGACCAAATAAATACATTTGCCCAGCATGATTTTTCGCGCTGGCGCTAAAGCGCTGTTCTAATAACTCATACACGGTGGTGACTTTTAGCTGGTAATAGCGAGGGATCAGCCATTTAATCACAAACCAGGCCGCCAAAATGGCGCCAAAAGAGCTGGCTAAATAGGTTAAATTGCCACGAAAGCCCATATCGGGGCCACCTAAAAAAGTGGCCGCAGATTGCGACGTGGCAAGTACAGAAATTGCCACCAGCCATGCGGGCATTGAATTAGCCGCTAAGAAGTAATCACTGCTGTTCTTCGATTTTTGTTGGTTGACCCACCATGCCAATAAACCAAGGATCAAAAAGTAGCTGCAAAAGACCAGCCAATCTAATAAGGTGAGCTGCATTACGCTTTGCCTGTCGAAATTAATGCGCCAAACCCACCCCGCAGCACATTGCTGTGATGGGGTTGCTGGCAATTGCTAGCTGCAGTAAAGCATAAGTTATAGAATGTGAATAGACTAAAATATTCTTGTTTGCGTATTTTTTATGAATAATTTATGTTTAACCCTAATGAATTAGGCTAAGGATTTCCAATTGGCTACTGCTCGCCTTGGTTGCTACCGCAAAGTATTGCTAGCAATGCTGTCAACTTCACTGTTTTGGACTGCTATGGATATAAATGCTGCTGCGCGCAAGCCGGCAATAGATGTGCCCCACATGTTGGGACAAAAATTGATGTTGGATCTACGTTATTACTGTGACACGCCCGTAGCGGCGGGGCAATGTCGAACGCCGATGACGCAATTACCTGCGGCTTTAGCCGAGTTAATTCAACGCTATCAGATTGGCGGCGTTATTTTGTTTGCAGAAAACGTGCAACAACCACAGCAGATTATTCAATTAACCGAGCAGTTGCAGGCGGCTGCTCAAGCGCAAGGACATCATTTACCGCTTTTTATCGGTATCGACCAAGAAGGCGGTCGCGTGGCGCGTTTACCCCGCCAACAATCAACCTCGTTTAGCGGCAATATGGCCATCGGTGCCACTTATCCCGTGCATGGCACCGCCTTTGCTAGTCAAGTAGGTACGGTTCTGGCGCATGAGCTGTTAAGTTTAGGCATTAACGTTAACTTTGCGCCCACGGTTGATGTGAATGTAAACCCCTTAAACCCGGTGATTAACGTTCGTTCTTTTGGTGAAGATGCCAAACAAGTGGCAGAGCTGGGTGGGGCGATGACAGGCGCGATGCAGCAAGCGGGCTTGTTAGTTTCGCTAAAGCACTTTCCAGGACATGGCGATACGCATGTTGACAGCCACTTGGGGTTACCCCGTGTTGATCATAGCGCGGAGCAAATTGCCAATACCGATTTATACCCCTTTGCGAAGATTATTCAGCAATATGATCCGGCGATGATCATGACTGCGCATATTCAGTTTCCGGCTTTAGACGACAGCGTGTTCGTGAGCAAAAATGGCGAAACCATGTTAAAGCCAGCGACGTTGTCGCGGAATATTTTGCATGGCGTATTGCGCCAACAGCTGGGTTATAAAGGGCTGATTGTTACTGACGCCTTGGATATGGCTGGTATTAGTCATTTCTTTACCGTACCCCAAGCCGTGATTGAAACCTTTGCTGCGGGGGCTGATATTGCCTTGATGCCAGTGAAATTACAAAGCCCAGCGGAGTTACCCCAACTGGCCGCTTTATTAGATGAATTAAGCGCGGCCGTGGCGCAAGGGCATTTAGATAAGCAAGAATTACAGGCGTCTTATCAACGTATTGTTAAGGCTAAACAGAGCCTAAAAGCGCTAAGTCAGCCCAGTCTCGCGTTGGCGACAAAAACCTTAGCTAACCCAGAGCATCGCGCCGCTGAGTTGGCCTTAGCCCGAGCTGCCGTCACCGTGGTAAAAGGGTCAACGGCATTACCGTTAACCTTTGCGGGTAAAAAAACGGTCTTGTTAATGCCTGATACCAGTAAGGGCCGAGTGTTGCAGCAACATTTGCAGCAACTTGGCGCGAATAGCGCTGATATCACGGTGATCAGTTTAGTGCAGCTTAATTTAGATCAGGCCAAGCAACAGATTGCCGCAGCTGATCAGGTCATTGCTGCCTTTATTTCACCGATGCAATCTTTAGCTGAAATGGGCGGTATGGACGATCTTGCTGCGAATACCAATTTGGCTGAGGCGTATCAAAAGCAGCAGCGTTACTTTTACCAGTTATTGGAATATGGTGCCGCGTTAAAGAAAGATCAGACCTTTGTCAGTTTGCGCTCACCTTACGAAATCAGCCTGTATGCACCCTTGGTGCAGCGCACCATCGCGACTTATGCCTACCATAACTGGCAACAGCAAGATGGTAGCTTAGTCAGCCCAATTTATCAGGCTCTGGCCGAAGTGTTGGTGGGGCAGCGCCAAGCCACGGGCCAATTACCGGTCACGTTGCCGCTGAGTATGCCTGCGGTTACGGCGGGCCAATAGGCATGTTTGGTGTGCGCCAACACTGCCAAGCCATTTTGGCGCAACAGCCCGCGGGCCGTTTGTTGGCGCTGGATATCTTACGCGGCTTGGCCATTATGGCCATGGTATTGGTGAATAACCCAGGCAGTTGGCAATATATCTATGCGCCGCTACGCCATGCCGAATGGCATGGCTGGACAGTGACCGATCTGATCTTTCCGGCTTTTATCATTATGGTCGGCATGTCGATCCAGCTGAGCTTGCGGCAAAAAGTAGCGCAAACCAAGCTTGAGGTCATTAAAGCCGGCGCACTACGTGCATTAAAACTGTATTTGCTGGGGTTATTCTTGGTGCTGTTTTATTATAACTTTCGTGATCCGGCTTACAGTTATTTGCAGCAAAAACTTCTAACGGTACGTTGGTTTGGTGTATTACAACGCATCGCCTTGGTGTACTTTTGTACCTTATTAATTGTGCTGTATTGCGGCACCCGAGCACGAGTGCTTTGGCTGGTGGGCTTATGTGTAGTTTATCTCGCTTTGATGCAATACATGCCATATCAGGACGCGCAAGGGCAACAATTTGTTGGGCTTTGGCAATTTGGCAATAATTTTGCTGCCTGGTTGGATCATCAGATACTCGGCGCGCAGCATGTGTTTTTTCGAAGCGCTACCCCCTTTGCGTTTGATCCCGAAGGCTTATTAAGCACTTTACCGGCCATCAGCAGCTGTTTACTGGGCGTGGTGCTGGCGCAACTTTTACAAAGTGACCAGCCTCTCGCGTTTAAAATTCGTTTACTGGCTTTAGCCGGCGTGGCGATGGTATGGATTGCCGAACTCGCCCATCCGCTGTTACCCATTAACAAAATGCTATGGACCCCCACTTTTGTGTTGCTAAGCACCGGTTACACCGCGTTATTGCTGGCGGTGATTCTTTGGCTTACCGAAATTAAACGTTATCGCTTATGGGGTGCACCGCTAGTTGTGTTTGGCGTTAATGCTATTTTATTTTTTATGTTAGCGGGGGTGGCGGCTCGTATCTTATCCATGCTGCCAGTGGCGGGGACGACTTTGGGCAATAGCTTATTTCGGGAAGTTTTTCAGCCGTTATTCGGTAATTACAATGGTTCGTTAGCCTTTGCGTTGTGCTTTTTAGCGATAGCGTATCTGGGCATGTTGGCTTTGTATCGGCGCGGTTTTATCTTTAAAGTGTAAGAAATGCCACGCGAGATAACAGTTGTTGACCTGGTGTTGACAGTAGCCATAGCAATAAAATGCAGTTGGCTAATACGATAAGCCAAAATTCGCGTTGAAACAGTGGCTTACTGCGTTTGTGAGCGAGTTTTTTCTGAGCAAATAATGCCCCTGGCCAGCCGCCAATTAAGCTAAACATTTGTAAGCTTTCTTCAGGTAAGCGCTGACTTTGCCTTGCAATGGCCGCGTTTTTATCCGCTTGATATAACCAATAAGTAAAGATACTGACCTCGATATAAAGGATCGGTAAGATATACGGCAAGGTACCAAACAATAAACTGATAATCACCAGCATTAAAAAGGCCGCCCGAAAATACAGCGCCAGATCTTTAGCATACTCTAAGTCAACGGTATTTTTCGGGATAACAAGACGTTCTTTGGGTGGGGCAATTGTTGCGCTACTGTCGATGCTTAAGCTAACCGCAATTGGCCGACCTTTTTTATCTGTACCCAGGTCAAAACGCAGCAGATCACCCTCAGCAGGCCGTTGTTTTGGCTGAGCAAAATCGCGGATATGAAAAAAAAGTTTCTGGTTCGTTTGCTCACAAAACAAAAAACCAAAGCCTTTTTTGTCTTGCCAGAAAACGACCTTGCCTGTCAGTTGCATCAACTACACCTCACTGACCCAGCAAATGACTGAATAGTGATCAGTGTAGCAGAAACGGCCAACATTGTTTACTTCCGGCTCTGTAAACGCATCGATAAATCAATAGCCGCAACATGCTTGGTTAAAGCACCACTGGAAATAAAGTCGACACCGGTGGCCGCAAGGGCGCTAAGGTTTTCGCTGGTAATATTGCCAGACACTTCCAATTTAGCTTGGCCTGCGGTCAGCAATACCGCTTGTTGAATATCGGGCAAACTAAAGTTATCTAACATAATAATATCAGCTTGAGCACTGAGCGCTTCGGCTAACTCGGTGAGGCTCTCGACTTCAACTTCAATCGGTTTCCCTGGAAAATTAATACGGGCTGTTTGCACGGCGTTGCTAATCGTGCCCGCGGCAGCGATATGATTTTCTTTAATTAAAAACGCGTCGAACAAACCAAAACGATGGTTTAAGCCGCCGCCGCAGCTTACCGCATATTTCTGGGCAAAGCGCAGACCAGGTAGGGTTTTACGGGTATCCAGTAATCGGGTGTTGCTGCCTGCTAGAAACTGAACGTAGTACGCTGTGGTGGTCGCAGTGCCGCTGAGCAATTGTAAAAAGTTAAGTGCACTGCGCTCTCCGGTAAGCAACACACTGGCTGGGCCAGTTAAAGTACACAGCAGGCTGTTGGCTGCCACTTGGTCGCCATCGGCAACATGCCAACGCACGCTGACGTCGGCACTAAGTTGTTTAAATACCTCATCAACAAAAGCCGTGCCACAGATCACACAATCTTCACGCGTGATAATAGTGGCATCTGCATATTGCTGAGGGGGGATCAACGATGCGGTGATATCGCCTAAAGCAAGCGGTTGCATACCTAAGTCTTCCGCCAGCGCAGTAGTGACCGCACGCGGAATTTCGTTGGCTAATAACGGGTGAGCAAAGGGTACGACGTGTCTGTTCATAAGTTAAATGCGCTGGATCAGTGTGAGTTCATTGCCTTGTTGCCGGAATTCTAACTGTTTTAGGGCGCTCATACCTAACAAAATCTCTGAGCCGGCTAAATTAGGTACTATGCTGGCTGGCACATTATGTAAGGTTATTAGGCCAAGTTTTAGTTCGGCAATTTCGCTGCGCCAAGCGGTAGTGACACCGTTAGCCGTGGCGACGCGCATCTCGGCGCCCTTAGGCAAGCCTAATTCTGCCGCTGCACTGGCGGAGATCGCTACCGTGGTGGCGCCAGTATCCAGTAAAAAATCGATGGGTTTGCCATTGATCAAAGCGACACCTAAATAGTGCCCTGCACGGTTTCGTGCTAATTTCGTGGTGATTTCATTAGCAGAAACGCTGCTTTGCAGTTGTTGGTTCGGGTTTTGTTGCTTACTCAGATAATCTTGAAAAAACCAAAACAAGGCACCCGCCAGCAGCAGCCAAGTGATCAACGTAAAAAATTTACCAAATGCAGAACTGACTTCAGGTGCTTGCATAAATGTAATCCAGCATTGACAATAGCCCAACAGCTTACTGAGACAGCCGTAAAAAGGCAAAAATTCCCCATGAGTCGCTTTGCAAGCCCCATGCCCCATTTAATTCAACGGCCATGCAGTCATTTTGATGCACGACCGGATGATACTGAAATAAACTTACTGGTGATCCACAATATTAGTTTACCCGCCGGTCAATTTTGTCAGGATCCGCGCCAAAGTTATGTTGATGCCTTATTTAGTGGCACCTTGGATTGTCGCGCGCATCCTAGTTTTGCTGATTTGCAGGGACTGCGCGTGGCGGCCCATTGTGTGATTTGGCGCGATGGACAAATTTTCCAATACGTGCCTTTTGAGATGCGAGGCTGGCATGCCGGTCAAAGCAGTTTTGCCGGTCAGCCAAGATGTAATGACTATTCAATAGGTATTGAGTTAGAAGGCACGGACGAGATACCCTATACTGAACAGCAATATAGTAGTTTGCTGCGGTTAACACGGAGTTTACTGCAGCAGTATCCAGCGATAACCCTGGAGCGGATTGTTGGCCATTGTGATATTGCACCAGGCCGCAAGACCGATCCCGGAGCCGCTTTTGATTGGCAGCGTTATAAACAAGCCCTAAAGGAGAACAAGGCATGACTTTAATTAGTATGTTACTGGCATTAATTATTGAACGGCTTGCTGTACGCAGTGATGCATGGCAAGCCCGACCTTACTGTCAGGCATATTTAAAACTGACTGCAGGCTCAGGATTGAGCAAATTAGCCGAGCATAGCTTAGGTCGCTACCTGTGGCTGCTGTTACCTGGGTTAGTCATTGCTTTGATCTTGCATTTTGTGGATAGCCGTTTAATCAGTTTAATTGTGAATACCCTAGTGTTGTTAGTGGCGATTGGCTGTTGGCATTATCGGCAACTGTATAAGCAGTTTTTGAATGCGCAAGAACGTGGCGATGATGAAGCGGCTTATTTAGCTATGCAGCAAATTCGTCAAGACAGTGCCAGCAAAGTGGATGACAGCAATGGTTTACTGTTGGTCTGGTTAAACTTTCGCTATTACGCGGCGGTTGTGTTCTGGTTTTTAGTACTGGGTGCTTTTGGTGCCGTGACTTATGCATTATTACGTCATGTACAAGAGCAACCTCAGCTGAAAGATGAGCGTGATGATCAGGTTGAGACGGTTGATGCCTTAGATGAAAGCGAAACCGCGGCCACCGACAACTACAGTTCTTTTAACGCAAACAAAGCTGAAGCAACGCCAAAAGATGCCGTATATTATCTACTGTTTTGGGCAGATTGGTTCCCTGCGCGTTTATTCGGTTTAGGTTTTGCGCTAGTAGGGCATTTTTCGCGTGCTTCCAATGCGCTGTTAGGCTATTTCCTCGACTTTACCGCGGATAATCAGCAAGTGATTACTGATGTGGCTAAAGCGGCCGAGCCGATCGTTGATGTCCCTCAGGAAGTCAGTGATGACACCGGTAGTATGGTGCAGCTCGCAAAGCGCAATATGCTATTCTTTTTAGCTTTTACTGCTATTTTGACATTAAGCGGATGGATTAGTTAATCAAAAGTGATTTGCCAAGCAGGGCGCACAGCGCGATAGGGTCAGTGTTCAGTCTGACAATATTGTACTGGCGCCTTTTTTTATACGTAAAGCCTTACCTTGCTGCTCGTTAACTTGTCAGACCATTTAGCTTAGTACCGATTGATGCCACATTTTATCGAGCTAAAACTCTAAATTTTTTTGCTTTTGCTATTCCTTGTAATCTCTGCTTTATTTACATACTGGTGTGAAACTGATAGCCTAGCGCACAATAATGAAAAATTGGTAATACCAATTTACAATGATGCGGCAGCTTGCCGTAAACAGGTAGCAGAACGTTTGACTCGCAATGACTGATTTAAAAATTAAGCCGGCAAAATTGTCTGATCGCATTGTCGAGCAACTCGAAAACCTGTTGCTTGAAGGCAGCTTTTCGCCAGGTCAAAAATTGCCCTCTGAGCGTGAGTTAGCCGAGCGGTTTGATGTGTCACGGCCCTCATTACGTGAAGCCATTCAAAAACTAGAAGCCAAAGGTTTAGTGAGTCGGCGTCAAGGTGGCGGCACCTATATCAAAGATACCTTGGCTGTGGGCTTAACGGATCCGCTGTTTGAGCTGATTGGCCGACACCCTGAATCACAATTCGATCTGCTAGAATTTCGGCATGCCCTAGAAGGCATCAGTGCTTATTATGCAGCGTTACGAGGTACTGAAGCTGATCACATAAAAATCAAAACCTTATACGAAGATATTTGTCGAACGCAACAGCAGCAAGATATAGATGCTCAGGCCATGGCGGTCGGGCAGTTTTATTTAGCAGTCGCTGAAGCGTCACATAATGTCGTATTGCTTCATCTTGTTCGTGGCTTAACGCCGTTAGTTGAGCAAAATGTCCGTTTAAATTTAGCCGCCTTGCAGCACAGTGAAGGCATTGCCGAAAAGCTTAATGAGCATCGGCAACGGTTAATGCAAGCGGTGATAAATGGCGAGCCGGAATTGGCGCGTCAGGCCAGTAATGGTCACTTAGCCTTTATTGAAGAAGCTTTGTTAGAAGTCGGCAAAGAACGTTCGCGGATAGAACGTTCTTTGCGCCGTTCACAGCAAGCATAATTTTTTTAGCACGCCACGGGCGTGATTAACCATAGGAAACCTCGATATGTCTGAAGTCAGTAAGGTTGACATCGACGCTTTAGAAACCAAAGAGTGGCTGGAAGCGTTGGAGTCAGTGGTGCGTACCGAAGGGGTAGAGCGGGCGCAGTTTTTGCTGGAGCAAGTGCTAGAGCAAGCTCGGTTGGATGGTGTGGATATGCCTACCGGTGTGACCACCAACTATATCAATACTATCCCACCACAGCAGGAACCGGCTTACCCTGGCGATGTTAACTTGGAAAGACGTATTCGTTCGGTTATCCGTTGGAATGCCATCATGATCGTGCTGCGTGGCTCGAAAAAAGATCTGGAACTCGGTGGCCACATGGCGTCGTTCCAATCTTCAGCGGCGTTTTACGAAACCTGTTTTAACCACTTTTTCCGTGCACCAAATGAAAAAGATGGCGGCGATTTAGTGTATTACCAAGGCCACATTTCACCGGGTATCTATGCGCGCGCCTTTGTGGAAGGCCGTTTAACGGCTGAGCAACTGGATGGTTTCCGCCAAGAAGTCGATGGCAATGGTTTATCCAGCTACCCACACCCGAAATTAATGCCGGAATTCTGGCAATTCCCAACAGTATCAATGGGCTTAGGCCCAATCGCTTCTATTTACCAAGCCCGTTTTTTAAAGTATTTGCACGGCCGTGGTTTAAAAGATACCAGTGCACAGCGCGTTTATGCCTTCTTAGGTGATGGTGAAATGGATGAGCCAGAATCACGCGGTGCAATCAGCTTTGCCGCCCGTGAGAAGCTAGGCAACTTATGCTATTTAGTGAACTGTAACTTACAGCGCTTAGACGGCCCGGTTATGGGTAACGGTAAAATCATCCAAGAATTGGAAGGTTTATTCCGTGGCGCTGGTTGGAACGTGATTAAAGTGGTCTGGGGTCGTGGCTGGGATAAATTACTGGCAAAAGATACCACCGGTAAATTATTACAGTTAATGAACGAAACCATTGACGGTGATTACCAAACGTATAAAGCGAATGACGGCGCCTATGTGCGTAAACATTTCTTCGGACGTTATCCAGAAACGGCTGCTCTAGTGGCCGATATGACCGATGAAGAAATTTTTGCACTGAAGCGTGGCGGTCATGAGCCATCAAAACTGTATGCCGCCTTTAAAGCCGCGCAAGAGTGTACCGATAAACCCACGGTTATCTTAGCGAAGACGGTGAAAGGCTATGGTATGGGTGATGCCGCTGAAGGTAAAAACATCGCTCACCAAGTGAAAAAGATGGATATGACGCACGTGCTGCAATTACGCAAGCGCCTGGGTTTAGAAGATTACATCACTGAAGAAAAAGTGAACGAGTTATCTTACATCACCTTGCCAGAAGGCTCGCCTGAGTTGGAATACTTACACGCGCGTCGTAAAGCCTTACATGGTTATACGCCGGTGCGTTTACCCAACTTCACCAAACCACTGACACTGCCTGAGCTTTCTGCTTTTGACAGCCTGTTAGAAGAACAAAAACGTGAAGTGTCTACCACCATGGCTTACGTGCGTGCGCTAAATATTTTGTTAAAAGACAAAAATATTGGTCAGCAAATTGTACCTATTATTGCCGATGAAGCCCGTACCTTTGGTATGGAAGGCTTATTCCGTCAAATTGGTATTTACAACCCAGGTGGTCAGAACTACACGCCAGAAGATCGCTCGGTTGTCAGTTATTACAAAGAAGACGTGGGTGGTCAGGTATTACAAGAAGGGATTAATGAGCTAGGCGCCATGTCTTCATGGGTTGCTGCGGCCACTTCTTATAGTACCAACGATTTACCGATGATCCCATTCTATATTTACTACTCTATGTTTGGTTTCCAACGTGTCGGTGATATGGCGTGGTTAGCCGGCGATCAGCAAGCACGGGGTTTCTTATTAGGCGCTACAGCCGGTCGTACTACTTTGAACGGTGAAGGCTTACAGCACGAAGATGGTCACAGCCATATTCTGGCTAGCACAGTACCTAATTGTATTTCTTACGATCCAACTTATGCCTATGAAGTCGCGGTGATCCTGCAAGATGGTATTCGCCGCATGTACGGTGAAGCGCAAGAAAACATCTATTACTACATCACGGTAATGAATGAAAACTACCACCACCCAGCAATGCCAAAAGGCGCTGAGGAAGGCATTCGTAAGGGTATCTACAAGTTAGAATCTTTTAACGGCGGTCGCGGTAAGGTGCAGTTGCTAGGTTCAGGCACCATCTTAAATGAAGTGCGTAAAGCGGCAGATATTCTGAGCAAAGACTATGACGTCGCCTCAGATGTTTACTCCGTCACCTCGTTTAACGAACTAGCCCGTGATGGCCAAGATTGTGAGCGCTTTAACATGCTGCATCCTGATGCGGCAGAAAAAGTGCCCTATGTCGCCACAGTAATGAATAAAGCACCGGCCATTGCTGCCACGGATTACATGAAAAACTATGCTGACCAGATCCGAGCTTTTGTACCTGCTAATGCTTATAAAGTGTTGGGTACTGATGGTTTTGGTCGCTCGGATAGCCGTGAAAACCTGCGTCGTCACTTCGAAGTGAATGCCGGTTATATCGTGGTTGCCGCGTTAAATGAATTGGCGAAGCAAGGCGAGTTGAAAAAAGCGGTAGTGGCTGAGGCCATTAAGAAATTTGGCATCGACGCCGACAAAACCAACCCGCTGTACGCATAAGAGGATTTGTCATGACGATTGAAATTCAGGTACCGGATATCGGTGCAGATGAAGTTGAAGTTACCGAGATCCTGGTGAAGGTGGGCGATAACGTCGCTGCCGACCAATCGCTACTTAGCGTGGAAGGTGACAAAGCTTCTATGGAAGTGCCTGCTGAGCAAGCAGGTGAAGTCGCAGAGATTTTAGTAAAAGTAGGCGACAAGGTGAAAACCGGTAGTCTGATTATGCGCTTTGCGAGTGCGGCTGCCGCAGCATCAGCCAAAGCGGAATCAGCGCCGGCACCCGCAGCAGCAAAAGAAACCGCTGCCACTAGCGAATTAAAAGAAGTACAAGTGCCAGATATCGGCGGTGATGAAGTTGAAGTTACCGAAGTGATGGTGAAAGTAGGCGACAGCGTAAAAGCGGATCAATCACTGCTTAACGTTGAAGGCGATAAAGCGGCGATGGAAGTGCCCGCTCCTTTTGCCGGTGTGGTTAAAGAAATCAAGGTGCAAACTGGCGCTAAAGTGAAAACCGGAAGCCTGATTATGGTGTTTGAAGTGGCAGCTAGCGGTGTAAGTACCGAGAAAGCTGAAACGGCAGCGCCAGCCAAGGCCGAGCCTGCTGCAGTACCCGCTGCCAATGAGTTAAAAGACGTGCAAGTGCCGGATATCGGCGGTGATGAAGTTGAAGTTACCGATGTGATGGTGAAAGTAGGTGATAGCGTAAAAGCGGATCAATCTATTCTTAACGTTGAAGGCGATAAAGCGGCGATGGAAGTGCCCGCCCCGTTTGCCGGTGTGGTAAAAGAAATCAAAGTTCAAGCCGGTAGCAAAGTGAAAACCGGTAGTTTGGTGATGGTATTTGAAGTGGCCGGTAAAGCGCCTGCAGCCAGTGCACCTGCGGCTGAAAAAGCGGCTACACCCGCTCCGGCTCCTGCCAGTTCAGCCTCAGCTGCGGCTAGTACACCTGCAGCGAGCAACGATGGCTTTGTAGAAAACAGTGCCTATGCCCATGCTTCACCGGTGATCCGCCGTTTAGCTCGCGAATTTGGCATTAACTTAGCCAAGGTGAAAGGTTCTGCCCGTAAAGGCCGCATCGTTAAAGAAGATGTGCAGAACTACGTTAAGCAACTGGTGAAACAAGCGGAAAGCGGTAGCGCAGCGAGAAGCGGTACAGCCACTGGCGGCAATAATATGGGGTTCGATTTATTGGCTTGGCCAAAGGTCGATTTTGCCAAATTTGGTGAAGTGGAAGCGAAGCCGCTATCACGTATTCAGAAATTGTCAGGTGCTAACTTGCATCGTAACTGGGTACGCATTCCGCATGTTACACAGTTTGATGAAGCGGATATCACCGGCTTAGAAGAATTCCGTAAAGAGCAAAATGCGCTGGCTGATAAGAAGAAAATGGGGGTTAAATACACGCCGTTAGTCTTCATCATGAAAGCCGTAGCGAAAGCTCTGGAAGAATTCCCCACCTTCTGCAGCTCGCTGTCTGAAGATGGCGCTAGCTTAATCATGAAGAAATACATTCACTTAGGTATTGCCGTTGATACACCCAATGGTTTGGTGGTGCCGGTCGTGCGTGATGTGAACAAGAAGGGCGTGATTGAGCTGTCGCGTGAGCTGCAAGAGATTTCGGTGAAAGCACGTGAAGGCAAGTTAACCTCAAGCGATATGCAAGGGGGGTGCTTTACTATCTCTAGCTTAGGTGGCATTGGTGGTACGGCGTTTACGCCTATTGTTAATGCACCGGAAGTGGCCATTTTAGGTGTCTCAAAATCTGAGATTAAACCGAAATGGAACGGCAAAGAGTTCGAACCGAAGCTAATGTTGCCTTTATCCGTTTCTTACGACCATCGTGTGATTGATGGCGCGTTAGCGGCGCGTTTTACGGCCACTTTGGCGGGTTATCTGGCTGATATTCGTCAGATAATCATGTAATAGCGTGCGGCAGCAGCGTTGAAACACGCTGTTGTCGCGGTTTAGGCGGCTAAAATTGCCGCTTTAGCCAAAAGTAACGCGACATTATGCGGCACGAATGTTAAAATTCAGCCACTTTTTTCGCCTGATAGCCGTGCCCTACACCGCGCTGTCAGAAAACCGACCCGATGATAAAAGGTAAAATGATGAGCAACGAAATTAAAACCCAAGTGGTAGTGCTGGGCGCTGGCCCTGGCGGTTACTCTGCGGCCTTCCGTGCGGCAGATTTAGGCTTAGAAGTGACGTTAGTTGAAGCACGCAGCACCTTAGGTGGCGTGTGTTTAAATGTTGGCTGTATTCCGTCTAAAGCGCTGTTACACGTTGCAAAAGTGATTGATGATGCACGTGATATGGCATCTCATGGTGTGACCTTTGGGGCACCAGAAATCGATTTAGATAAAATCCGTGCGTGGAAAGACAAAGTGATTGGTCAATTGACCAATGGCTTAGGTGGCATGGCAAAAATGCGTAAAGTAAAAGTAGTGAACGGCTACGGTAAGTTCACGGGCGCAAATACCTTACAAGTTGGCGACACCACCATTACATTTGAACAGGCGATTATTGCTGCCGGTTCAGAGCCAGTGGCATTACCCTTTATTCCAAAAAATGACGACCGTGTAATCGACTCTACTGGCGCACTGGAATTAAAAGATATTCCTGGTGAAATGCTGGTATTAGGTGGCGGTATCATCGGTTTAGAAATGGGTACTGTTTACCGTGCGCTAGGTTCTAAAGTGTCTGTGGTTGAGTTTGCTGATCAGTTAGTGCCTGCAGCAGATGCCGATATCGTTAAAGCGTACACCAAGTACAACAGCAAAAACTTCAATATCATGTTGTCGACCAAGGTGACTGCGGTTGAAGCCAAAGATGATGGCTTGTATGTCACGTTCGAAGGTAAAAACGCACCGAAAGACCCAGTACGTTACGACAAAATCTTAGTCGCGGTAGGTCGTAAGCCTAACGGTAATTTAGTTGATGCGGCAAAAGCCGGTGTTAATGTTGACGAGCGTGGCTTTATTAATGTTGATAAGCAACTGCGTACTAACGTTGGCCATATTTATGCTATCGGTGATGTCATTGGTCAGCCGATGCTAGCGCACAAAGCGGTACATGAAGGTCACGTAGCGGCTGAAGTCATTTCTGGTTTAAAACACTTCTTTGATCCACGCTGCATCCCATCAGTAGCCTACACCGACCCAGAAATGGCCTGGACAGGTGTCACTGAGAAAGAAGCGAAAGAGCAAGGCTTAAAAGTAGAAACGGCGACCTTCCCTTGGGCCGCTTCTGGCCGGGCGATTGCCTCAGCACGCACTGAAGGCTTCACTAAGCTGATTTTCGACAAAGAAACGCACCGTATCCTCGGTGGCGCTATTGTCGGTATCAATGCCGGTGAAATGTTAGGTGAGATTTGTTTAGCGGTTGAAATGGGTGCTGATGCGGAAGATATCGCGTTAACTATTCATGCTCACCCAACGTTGAATGAGTCTATCGGTTTAGCGGCAGAGATCTACGAAGGTTCAATCACCGACTTACCCAACCCGAAAGCGAAGAAGAAGTAATTGTTTCTTCACTAAAAAAGGCGCCGTTCGGCGCCTTTTTTGTGTCTGATGCCTAAGTATTTAAGCTTTAGCAACAAAACAATGCTGCTTCACGTGTTCTGCAATGCCTACACCGGCTTCAGACATGGTTAAGTAGGTTTGATCGGCACCCGCGCTGATAATGTCTTTGGCTTCATCATCGTGCATACTGTGTGAAACAATAAAACCGCTAAAACCAAAGTCACGGAGTTTTTTCGCAGCGATAGATTTGGCCTCAACGTCGTTCATACTAAGGATCACCGCTTTGACTTGGCCAAAATCTAAGCCCTGCCAGAACACTTGATCTTCAGCATCAGCATAAAAAATATGGATGCCTTTTTCCTGATGTGCCGCCACTTTGGCGGGGTCGGAATCCATGGCAATAATTTTGTGTGAATTAATTAAATAGCTATAGGCCGAGGTGCCAGTACGGCCCATGCCCATAATCAGTACCTCTGCATCGCCAAGCGACACCGGTTGCTCATCGGGGTGGTGGCTGTTACGTTCAAATTTAAGTAATCGATGACATAGTTTGTCATACAACGGGTGCGCAATACGATTCAGTGGCGCAGAAATAACAAAAGATAATGCCACTGTAAGGGCCAGTGGGATCAGCCATTCAGGTAACACTACACTGGCGACAATTAGGCCGAATTCACTGTAGTTAGTTAGGCTGATACTGGTTAAAAAAGCACTGCGCGCTCTTAATTTAAACATCACTAGCAGTAAGAAGAACAGAATAGCTTTCAGCGGTAACAGTAAGGTCATGACCCCGGCAAATAACCAAGCATTTGCGTCTGGTAAGCCATCAATGCCTATTTGTAAAAAAAAGCCAACAAGGAAAAATTCTTTAATACTCCACAGTGACTTTGACAGTTCGCCGGCTCGAGGATGTTTGGCTAACATGGCACCAAATACCAGCGCACCAAGCTCAGAGCTTAATCCGACCAATTCAAAACCTTGGCCACCAATCACTAAAGCTAAAAGTAAGCCAAATAAAATCAGTAAGTCTTCATGGCCACTGGCGTCTAGCAGTTTATAGAATATTGGACGCAATAACGGTAAACCAAAGACTAACAGTGCCCAAGGTGAGGGTGTAGTGCCACTGGCTAAGCTCATCACTAACAGGGCCAGTAAGTCTTGCACAATTAAGATACCGATAGCCACGCGACCATGAAAAGCACGTAGTTCACGTTTACTTTCTAACACTTTAGCGGCAAGTACGGTGCTAGAAAAGGCTAAAGCCACTGCCAGCATCAGTGCTTGATACCAGGTCACGTCAAAGATAAACAGCGTTGCTGGCAGGATGAGTACAATAGATAACGCAAAGTGTAAGGTGCTGCCACCGAGTACTTCAGGTTTGCTTAAACTGCGGACATTAAGCTTTAAACCCACCGTAAATAACAGCAGTAATACGCCCAGATGGGCAATATGATGAATAATTGAAGGGCCTTCTGGCGGCATACTGATATTGGTAGCCGTAGCGGAGATAGCGAAACCTGCGATTAAGTACCCTATTAAAGGAGGCAAACCAATAGCCCGAACTACAAGGCCAAGCGAAAAAGCAAATCCTATCCAAATTGCCTCAAGCATGCTTATTCCTGTTTTATTACTGCGGTTAACATTAAGAATATCTTAAATTATTCAAAGATTAAAATGATTAGCCCGCAGATTAGACTTTTGTCGGGCAGTTGCTAACGTCAACACGGTGAATCTCAACATTATAGGTCTTGAGTAACAAGATGTTGATAGTGTTGGGTTTGGTTACGGCCTTGCTTTTTCGCTTGATACAGCGCGTTATCTGCTTGGGTGATGAGATGTTGCCAGTCTGGCTCGCCATCAGTATAAGTGCTAACACCAACACTAACAGTGGCTTTGGCTTGCGGGCAGTCAATGGCGCAGCTTTGCTCCACTTGTATTCTGATGCGCTCAGCAATGTGCAGCGCGGCCTGACTATCGGTATTTGGTAAACAGATTAAAAACTCTTCGCCGCCATAGCGAAAAATGGAGTCATAACCACGCAGTTCCGATTGTGCGACATAAGCGATATGTGCAATCACCCTATCACCGGCAACATGGCCATAGAGATCATTGACCTGTTTAAAATGATCAATGTCTAACATAACGAGACTACAACATTGCTTCAGACGTTGGCTACGTTGTAGTTCGGTTTGTAATTTTTCGTTCAGCAGCCAACGGTTAAACACACCAGTCAAGGCATCACGATCAGCAATGTGCTGCAAAGCGATATGCTGCTGTCGATAGACTAAATACAGGCAACTACCAAAGGTTAGCAGGCTAAAAGCGGTGATAGCAAAATAGCCAAGCCCAATCATTATTTGGCTGGAATGTTGCGTAAATATGCCTGATAAATCGAGTGAAAACAGAATGTAACGGCTGCAAAGCTGAATAATATTAAAAAGAAAAGCCATACTAAAACAGATATATACAGCGCGCAGCTCACGGTTTTTCTGGCGAATTAATAATCGCAGCGCCATAACGTTTAACACAATACTAATGGGCAAATTGAGCAATAAACGATTGGCCGAAGAGGCTTGTGCCAATTCGGTTAGGTTGATGGCATAGGTTAAAATGACAATAGCGAGTAACCAGCCAACCTTAAATTTGCGTTGTGTTTGTTCGTAAAGCCCGGCCAACAAAAATAAATAGATACCCATGTAACAGGTGTTGGGTATAGCCGGGTTGAGCCAATAGGGGAGATCAAAACCGGAACGGCTGAAAATACCAATTGTTGAGTTTATCCATAAACAGCTGCTCGCAAAAAACCAATACAGTAAAAACAGCTGCTTATTTTGTTTGTATAACAGAATAAGCAGGAAGCTGGCGGCGATCCCTAAAAACAGATTGACGTAATTCAGGGTCAGGATGTCCATACTTGCTGCTCCTGCGGCTAATCCAACATTTAATGTAACACAGTATTGGGTAATGAGTATGGCAAACAATTCAGACGGTAGAAGCCATTAGGGTAAGTGACAGCGGCGATGACTCAACAATCATCGCTATGGGTTATCAGCTTTATCTTTGTTAGGAAAGTTCATTACGGCAGCAGCATAACGTCGAGCCTTGCTTTAATTGCTGCTGTCGCTGTTCGATTATTGATGTTTGCCTACTGTCCAATTATCGCAGGCGAGTAAGGCTGTAGCAGAGGTAATCGCACCTTCTTCTAGAGTGGTTGCCATGGAGTCATTCCAGCGATTGAGATAACCAAACAATGCAATAACGCCCATCATTTCCACAATTTCGCCGTCATCCCAATGTTTTTTCATTTCAGTTTGGATAGCCTCATCAACCGCGTTAGGCACTTGCGAGGCAGCGAGTGATAACTCAAGAGCGGCACGCTCAGCCGCTGAAAACGCCGGATGGCTGCGAAATGCCCAGATATTTTCAAGTTGTTCTTCAGCGGCACCATAGCGCTCTGCGGCACGAATGGTATGGGCCTGGCAATAACGACAACCGGTAGCGTTACTCGATACATAAGCAATTAAGCGCTTCAGGGCAGAAGTTACTCGGCCTTGATTCGCCATGACTGCCATATTTAATTGGATAAACGCTTTAGCAATGGCGGGGCGGTGGCTCATGGTCAGCACCGAGTTAGGGCAAAAACCCAGTGTTTCATTAAAAAACGCGGCTAACTCAGCAACGTCGGGGTTAGCATCGGCGGGTAGAGGGGGGATAAAAGCCATAGGGACAGTTCCTGTTGTTATTAGAATATGCGCATTCGGCGATTGATCAAAAAGAGCCTATGCCAGTGGCGCGTAGTTCATGCATTTACGGGCGTGGCAGCGCTTTACGTGGTCGAAATCGCTGCCACAGTAAGACAAAACCGGTCAAGCTAAAGAATAGCGCACTGCCAGAAAAGCCGATCAACAACGGAGTGTTAAAGTTACTGCGTTCTTGATAATCCATAATATGTAGCATCCAGAAAAAATCGAACAGGCGCCAACTGTCTGTTCGAACACGACTAATAGCGCCCGAGGCGGGATCGAGATAAAAACGGCTATTGTCCTGATCATCAAACCTCACCAACCAAAGCGGGGCATGCAGTTGTTGCACTTCTTGGGGCAGCGTTAACAGTAATTCTGTGCTTTGCAACTGACCCGTACCTTGATACTGCGCAAGCGCAACCTGACGGATCTGTGTTTCGGTTAATGGCGGCAATAGTGCACCGTTGATCGCGCTATAGCGAAAAAGCTGATCTTGCTCGGCGACAACATAAACGGGGAGTACCGTTAGCTTTTGCTGTTGCAGGCTAAGATGCTGGCTTAAGCTCAGGTTAGCCGCGTTACTATGCTGCTGTAATAGTTCTGCAGGGCTTACTTGGGCGTGATGCCAATCGGCGCTTATGTTAAGCCGTAAATGCTCACCACGTACTTGCTCGATGGGTAGGATAGCCATCACTAAACCACTTAAAAACCATAGCGTTATTTGCACCGCTAGCAATAAGCCAAGCCAATTATGCAGCTTACGACAAAAAATAAGCATAGTGTTAACACTGAAGAAATGATGACTTATAACAGCAGATATAACCCCGTGCTGTAAAGTCCTAACTTGAATTGACTGCTCTTACCTGTCTCTGAGTGTGGTCATACCTGTACCGGAGTGCGGTTGGACCAGTGTGGTGGGCAGGAAGAGCAGTTTAGGGGGCTGGGTTATTCGATAAAACGATCACCTAGCAAGTTGGCGCCGAGATGGCCGGTTTTAACGTAAATTAGCGCGCCTTCTTCACGCGTGAAAGGGCTGTGGGTACTGTAGCGTGGATTGCGTAGCCAGCTACCGGCAGGGTATTCGCCGTGTTCATCACAGAATAAGCCTTCTAACACCAAAATTTCCTCACCACCCGGATGGGTATGCGGATTAAATTGTGTGTTAGGGGCCCAGCGTACTAAAGCGGTGTTAATGCCATCATGTTCATGCAGAGGCAATACAGATAAACCGGGAACCATGCCTTGATACCAGCTGGCTGAGGCAGTTTGCTTAACCAGTTGCGTGGTATCGTCGGCGGCAAATTGCCAAAGTTTTACCAGTAAAGTGCAGCCATCACGCGAAAAGGGTTGATGGGATGAACCGGGTGGGTTGCGAAGATAAGTCCCCGCAGGATAGTCGCCGTGCTCGTCGCTAAAGATCCCTTCCAGCACAAAGATTTCTTCGCCACCATCATGCCGATGGCTAGTGTAACCTGCGCCAGCAGAATAACGCACAATGCTGGTTGCTCTGGCCACTTCAGCACCGGCGCGATCCAACATCATACGGCTTACGCCAGCGAGCGGCGAAGCGACAAAACGATAATCGCTTGGTCGCACCACCACCCGTTGGCTAAAGTCATTATTCACTTGCATCAGGTATTACCCGAAATGACAGAAACACAGTTTATTACCATCAGTATCACGCACATAAGCACCGTAGAACTTGCCTGGGATGCGTTGGCCCGGTGCACCGTCACAGTGGGCGCCTAAGCTAATGGCTTTCTGATACAGTGCATCGACTTGCTCTTTTGAGCCCGGCGAAAAAGACACCATATTGCCATTACCCGGGTTTGGTGCTTCTTTATTAAATGGCACGCAAACACTTAGCATCGGTTGTGCCATGCTTTTGCCGAAAAAAACGATGCGCTCCATATCCATCAAGGGTTTAGCGCCTAGCTCGCCAAGTAACTCGCCATAAAATGCTTTGGCTGCACTCAAATCACTAACGCCTAAAGTAATGTAACTGATCATGTATAGCTCCAAATTTTCGTTAATGGGAAATCACTAAGCATCTTACGTTAAACTCTCTAAAATAGTGCACAGCTTATTTAATTAAATGCTTGCTAATGTATCTAAGACTTATCTCAACTCGCTAAGTGTAGACGATGGCCATAATATTGTGCTGAGGTCGCTATAGCTGTAAGGCAGATCAGGCTATAGTGAGCAGTATTCGCCAAGGCGACTTGATAAGGACACCCTATGCGTTTTTGGACTTCGTTAAGCCGGCTGCAACAACGGCTTGCTGCCTTGTTTTTGCTGATCGCTCTTGCGGCTTTGCTCTACACTGGCAGTTTACAGCAGCAGTTAGTCAATCCAGTATTGGCGCCACTTGATCAACAAGCGCAGCAATTATTAAAACGAAGCCTGTTATTAAGCAGTGCTTCTTTTGCCACCGCGCGTTTAATCGACCGCGGAATTGCGTTTGTATCAGAAGCGCAATTTAGTGTGGGTGTGGCCAGTATTAAACCCGGACAAATGCTAAAGCCGCTGCAGGATATGGCAGTACGTTATTCCGATTTAATGGTGTTGGCGATGACGTCGATTGGCTTGCAGTTATTTTTATTAGAGTTTGGCAAGCTCGCAGCGTTACCGTTATTTGGTAGTGGTGTTTTACTCAGTGCTGTTGTGCGTTTGTTTGGGCCGAGCAGCTGGCGCGAGGCAGCAACCTATTTATTCAGGATCTTTTTAGCTTTGTTATTGTTGGTCCGCCTCGGCGTGCCGATGGCCGCCGTGGGGGTAGTAAAGTTATCAGATTGGGTTATTGAACCACAACGTCAAGTTGTTGAGCTAGCGCTCACCACCGAAACCGCACCTTTGCAGCAAGTGGAGCAACCGCTAGGCGCACCCGATAGCGGTGCTTTGGCCTGGTTAAAACAATTAGCCGCCAATGCGAATGACCTATTTAATGCGGTGAAAAACTTCTCCGATGGTATGGTTGAAAAACTCATTCAACTGATCGTGTTATACAGTTTGCAAACCCTTATTTTTCCGCTGTTATCGTTATATTTATTGTGGCAGGCGGGCCGCTGGTTTGTTAGGCGTCCGCTACCGGCTTTTCGCCAAGCACTAGCGGCGCAACCACAAACTTAGAGGTATCATGCTATAGCGACCACGTGCCTAATGCGCATCGTGGGCTGCTTTGCATTTTTTAGGCAGTATCGGTTAATGTAAAAGCATGTTAAAAATGGATATACCGCAAAGGAGTTTGCATGTTAAAAGCGCATATTACACCTTACGCCAAAATGGCTTTGCTATTACTTGGGCTTAGTAGTTTAGTCGGTTGTGCGCAGGTATTAGCTCAGCGTATTCATCAAAGCAAAAGTTACGCTGCCCCAGCTATTAAGCCTGAAGTTTTGCAGCGGTTAAATCCTAAGTTGCAACAGATCTGCGTTGGCAGTGAGCTTTGTATGCGTTATTGGCAAATACAGCCTGCGGCTGAACCTGCTGAGCGGTTAAAGTTCAGTATGAATGCCGAAGTCAATGCGGCGAAAAGTGTTTTAGCATTAGAAATTAACCGAGCCGACCTGATACCGCGCCAAGGTACCGTGTTATTGTTACATGGTTATCGTGGCAGTAAGGAATGGTTAGCATTAAGTGCGTTATATTTTCAGTATTTAGGCTTTGAAGTCTTGGTGCCTGATCTGCTGGGGCATGGCGAAAGTGATGGTGATGTTGCCTTTGGCGTAGCTGATGCTGAATTTTTACAACAGCTGACAGCAAAGCGCATAAGTGATGGCCCTTTACTTATTGTAGCGAACTCGATGGGCGCACTCAGTGCCGCTCATTTATTGGCAAGCAAACAAGAGGTTGCCGGCGTCATGCTACAAGCGCCGATGCAGTCTTTTGATATGGCTTTGCAAGGTTATGTTGCCATGAGTGAGCGTTGGTATCGCAAGGCTTTTTCAGAGCAGCAGCTCGTTGAGGCTGCTGAACTCGCCTTGGCTAAAGCCGGAGTTAGCGTGGCGCAAACCGATTTGCAACATTATAAAGCCCATTTCACCATGCCAACATTGATCTTAACGGCAGATAACGATTTAATTGCCCCTTATCAATTTTATGCTGGCTGGCAAGAGCCGCAGTTTTATGTAAAGCGAGTTGCGGATCGTCATCATGCTTTGATGAGTGTGATAAGCCAGCAAGAACACGAATGGGTGCAACAATGGTTAGCGTTAATTCCTGCTACACAATTGCGTTAAACCAAAGGCTAGCGTTTGTGCTCAATCTTTTTCGTAAGCTTCGCACCATAGCCTTTCAGTGCGCTTATATTTAGCAGTTCTATAGCAGGTAAAGTATGCACAACCATATCAAAAAACTCTATCAGAGCGCGGCGAAAACAGAGCGGCGCATTATTGGCTTAATGAGTGGTACTTCATTAGATGGTTTAGATGTGGCGTTATGCCGTGTCAGCGGTGCAGGGCTTCAAACGAAATTAGTGTTAGAGCAGCATACCACTCTGAATTATCAAGACGATTACCGTGAGCGAGTACGCGCGGTTTTTTCAAAACGGGATGTTGATCTGCAACATGTGACCTTACTCAACGCCTGGATCGGCCAACAACATGGTGAGATGGTAAAGCAGTGCTTGGCGCAGTGGCAATTAACGCCGCTTGATATTGATTTGATTGCCAGCCATGGCCAAACCATTTTTCATTGTCCTAAGCGGCAACATCAGGATCCACGTTGGGGCAATGGCACCTTACAAATTGGTGATGCTGATCATCTTGCGGTAACAACCGGCATTACTACCGTCAGTGATTTTCGACAAAAGCACATTGCGGCTGGCGCAGAAGGTGCGCCTTTAGCGGTATATGGTGATTACTTACTGTTTAGCTCGGCTGCGGAAAACCGCATTATGCTCAATATCGGGGGTATCGCTAATTTAACCTGGTTACCTGCCAATTTACGGGCAACAGAAGTTTTTAGTAGTGACATCGGCCCAGGTAATACGCTGATGGACGCTTATATCCGGCAGCAACAGCCCTCGGTGCAATATGACGAAGGTGCGCATTTAGCTTATCAAGGGAAGGTGTCTGAACCCTTATTATACGCGTTGCAACAAGCGCCATTCTTTGCTGCGGCTATGCCAAAAACCACCGGTCCTGAGTTATTTAATCTGGGTTATTTACACCAAGCTCAACAACAAAGTCACACCATAAATTTAGCGGCTGCCGATGTCATGGCAACGTTAAATCGTTTCAGTGCCGACAGTATTATTAATGCGATCCGACACGCTATTCTGCCGAATAATTGTGTCATTTATGCCAGTGGCGGAGGTATTCATAACCCATTATTAATGCAACAATTAGCAGACGGTTTACCTGGTTTTCGTTTTGCGACCACCGCCGCGTTAACGATTCATCCTGATGCGAAAGAAGCCGTGTTATTTGCTTTATTAGCCAACGAATGTATTGCCGGAGGCGAGCAGCCCTTTGCCGACGCGGCAACAGGCTTTCCCAGTATTAGCATGGGCAAAATCAGTTTTGCAGATTAATAGCAAAACGACAGCTGATGCTGTCGTTTTAGTGTTATGCGAGTGATATAGCTTAACTCAGGCTGGTTATTGCGCTAAACGCGCTAATAATGCGGCAACTCTCTCACGGGTGGCGGCGTCAGTTGCATTTTGTCTTACTGCGTCGATATAAGGTTTTGCCTCTGTAGCGCGCTGTAAACTCACTAGCGTTTCTGCGAGTAATAAATTGATTTCATTATTGCTGCTTTGTTGCGCATACGCTTGATACAAGACCGCTAACGCTTGATCTGCTTGCTGGTTTTGCAGCAAAGCTTTGGCATAGGTCGTTAAGATTAGCGGTTCATTGCGTCTTAACTGGTTTGCTTTTGCGGCATGTTGTAATGCCAATGCGGGATCGGAAGTAAATAAAGCATTTGCTAGATTATTTTGTAAAAACGCATCGTCAGTGAAAGAGCCTGCCGCTAAGAGTTGCTGATAGAGCGTGCTAGCCTCAGGCCATTGTTGATGATTTATATGATGCTCGGCTAAGAGTCGCTTGACCCAAAAATCGTTGGGTTGCAACTGCAAGTGTTGTTGCGCCAGAGTGGTAAAGCGCTCATTGAATGTGGCTTGCCGGGATAACTCGTATGCCATACCCCATGCACGTTGAAAGCGCGGGTTTTGCTCAATACTTTTAGAGTAATTTTTAAAGGCTAATTCTGGGTTTTGCTGTTGCTCAGCTAACATACCCGCTAACAGATAATAGTCGGCGGAGCGCACTTGGCGTTGTGCTAGTTGTTGCAGGCGTTGTTCAGCTTGTTTTAACTGAGTAGTATCAAGTTGCAGGTTAATCAGCTCATAGTCATAAATGAGGTTGTCTGGCGCCAGTTTAATGGCCGTAGCAAAACTATTACTAGCATCTGCGTAGCGTTCAAGACGTTTTTGTAATAGGCCGAGTTCATAATAGTGGTTATCGTTCAAGTCAGCTAATTGAGCAAATTGGCTAACTTTTTCTTGCGCTTCGGTTATTTGGTTTAACGTAATCAGAGTATTGGCTTCAAGCAATAATAAATCTTTAGCCATAAACTCTCGCCTCAAGGAGCGTTGGATCAGGCCTAATGCTTCTTTTTGTTTGTTAACCGAAAAATAATGTGCCAATAACAGATTCAGACTGGGGCGGTGATGCTGCCGATTGACGATTTTTACTAAACGCTCAACAGCCTGTTCGCTGTTATTGGTTTGCAGTTCTACTTGCGCTTGCAATACTTGCAAGGTGTCGTTTTGTGGTTGCAGTTCAATTAACTGCTTAAGCAGCTTGGCGGCAGCAACAAAATCTCTTTGTAATATCAGTAAATTTGCTTGGGTTAATTGCCCAGGGAAAAAATCCGGTTTTGCTTGCAGTAGTTGCGTGAGTTGTTTCTCAGCTTCGGTTAAATCGCCCGAACTGACTAAGATACCGGCATAAATGTTGCGATAGGTTGGATCTTCGGGTTGCAGTGCCAACAGTTGTTGAGCGAAGTCTCGTGCGCGCGGAAAATCGTTCAAATCTTTCGCTAATAGAGTCTTACTTAACAATACTGATGGTTCGGCAGTAAAAGGGCTATCGCTTAAATAAGCTAATGCAGCAGCAGGGCCGAGTGTTTGTCGCTTAAGCTCTGCATCTAAAGCGGCCATTTCGGCATTGTCAGGGAAACGTGCCCGCATCTCAGTTAACATTTGTTGTGCAACATAAGGGCGTTGTTGTTTAATGGCCAACAGCGCATGTTGTAATTGCAGCGGCGCATAATCTTTAATATACGCTTTATTATCATCTAAAAATTTAACGGCCGTACCGACCAATTCGTTTCTAATGTAATAATTGGCAACGATATCTATGGCGTTTAAATCATTAGGTTTGAGTTGTAGATAATTGTTAAAATCTTCAATTGCTAAAAATTCATTATTATTTAAATAATGTAGTGTTGCACGCAAGAATAGCTTATCGGGTTCGGCTTTAAAGTACTCTGCTGGCATACCGATTAAATCGGCATGTAAGGTTTGTATGGATTCATTAACCGCTGTTTTATCCTGTAATGCCGTTACCATGGGCAAGGCAAAACGTAGATAAGCATCGTCTAATCCCATGCTAGACAGTTGCTCTAAGGCGTTTCTTGCATCACCTAGCTGCCCAGTTAAAAATTGCACCGTACTGATCGCTCTTAATAACAAAGGGTTGTTCGGATCAAGCGCTAAACCTGTTTGATAATGAGCAATGGCCGCGGGGTAGCGCTTTTGAATAAACGCTAGATGGCCCAACTGAAGTAATGTTGCTGAATTGTTCGGCTCCAGTTGTAAGCTTTGTGCTAATAATTCGGCAGCGCGATCTTCAGCTTTTTCTGCTAATGCCAACTCGGCTTGCGCATTTAATAAGTTAACATTTTGCGGAAAAAGTGTGGCAGCCGTTTTGAGGGTAGAACGGGCTTGCTCAAGATCGTTTGTTTGCAGGTCAAGTGAAGCGGAAACGAGTAGCCAATTAAATTTTTGCGGCTGCCGAAGCTCGCCATATTTTAGCATTTCTTGTAATTTGTTTTTTTGCCGTGACAATAAATACAAATAACTTAATTCATCACTAATTAAGTTAATGTCGGCACCGTCAGTCAGTGCGCCTTCAAAAACGTTTAACGCCTCTGCAAATAATTGCTGTTGCAGCAGAATTTGCCCATATAAAATTTGTGCCGCAAGATTATCTGGCGTATTACTGAGCACATTTCTAAGGTAAATAATGGCCGTTTTATTATCGCCTTGCTTGTGTAGTTGTAAGGCATTGTCGTAAGTATACTTACTGCTGCTGTCGGCATAGGTCGTCATTGAAACACAAAGTAACAGCCCAAAGAGAAGACGATACAAGCTAAGTTCCTTATTGCAATCAGGCAAAAAATTGTTCTGAACAATTATAATACACTATAACTAAAAAGGGGCCGAAGCCCCTTTTTTAACGCTGTGTACGGCGGCGATTTCGATACATAAGGCCAAAAATACCGGCGGCGAAAAGTGATATGGTACCCGGCAGTGGCACATCTTGCGCATTATCTGGCGATGTTGGCAGAGCGGCAAGTTTGGTGGTAATGCTGCCAAATTTCATTGCATCATTAAAACAGGTAATCGTACAGCCAGCACCATTAAAAGCCGCATTGTAAGCACCAATTAACCAGAATTTACCGCTAACACCAACAATGTTTTCAGATGAAACAATAGACGTTTTATTGGCAAAGATATACGGCGAGCCAGAGATGGTGTTGGTATAACTTGCAGTCTGTATAGCACTGTTAGCAACTTGTTGCCAAGTTGGAGATGTATTAGCAAATGGGTTGCTGTTAAAAGCACCCACTGATACGTCAGAGTCTGTTTTAAACCAACTATTGGTTAGGCTAAGTAATTCTACTGGGTTAGGGAACTCTAAAAGAATAAAATCAAAACCATTATTGTTATCAACCGCATGATCAGGAGAGACGTTAGTATCAGCATGGCTATAAACTTGTACGCCGTTACTCGCGCTTAGCGTTAGTTTTCTAGCTGACATAACGATTGCACTGTCCTCTTTTGAATTTGAGGACCAGCCAGATATCAGTGCATTGGTACCTAAATCTGACGTTAGCGTGATTGTGTTTGCGCCTGAAACACTTTTTGTTGTTGCAGGTTTGAAACTCCATGTTTCTGTTGTGCTGGTAGCTGAAGAGGCCAGTACAGAAGTTGATAACAACGCAGCGCTACATAACACCCCAAAGGTGATTTTTTTAATTGCTGATAGCATAAGGGTTAACTCTTAAATGATAATGTCAGTAATTAAGCAAGAAACGTTCCAAACTTTAAGTCGTTGATAGTTATAGCTTAGAGTTTTAACTTTTATCGTGACTGTAAAAATTCTTGACGATCTTTATCAGTGTCAGCCGGCAAATAAAACTGTTTCTGACACACTTCTTACAATAAAACGGTTATCAGGCTCCTATTTTGTCGAGAATTTGAAGTTATTCGCAACGCTCGTTTGTCTGCAAAATAGTTAATATATAACCAGCCTATCTTATATTTTGTTGCATTATTATATTAGATACAATGTGTTAGCTTTGGTTAGCAGGAACAGCCCACAATAAAAAGCCGATTACCACTAACTGGATCATTTGTTACTTTTTCAATCAGTATTTTTACCCTCGCGCTAGCAAAAAATAGACTAGGCTAAATGTAAAGCTTGGCAACTCGAATGTTTCATGCAATGCAAGCTGCCAAACTGACGTTAAGTAACGTTATGCACGTTTACTAACACTTAAGGATTATAGCTCACATTCAACGTTACGCCACTAAAAGTACTATAGGCACGAATGCTGATGTGCCAAGTTGCTGCGGCGGGGTTGCTGATACTGCAGGTTTCATTGTTTCCCTGTAAATAGGGGCGACAATCAAAGCTGCTGGTGGTTGGCCGCGCGCCGCGTCTGACGTACAGATCAGCATCTCCCGTTCCTCCAGCGATGCTGGCAGTGAAATTCTGCATGCCGGCAGGTATGTCGATTGTGTAATGCAACCAATTATTGCGGCTAGCAGACAGATTGGGTAGCGTACTGCTACTGCCCGTTGCGCCCGACCCCGTTCCTTGAGCTGCCAGCACCGCGGCATTGGCATCAACCAGACCAACACCACAGCCTGAACATGCTGCAGGGAAGCTTCGGGCAGAGGTTTTCAGAATATCTTCGATTTGATCCGGGGTAGCGTTCGGTTTGGCTTGCTTGATTAACGCAGCAATACCGGCGACATGCGGTGCGGCCATCGATGTGCCTTGGCTGTACCCATAGCTGTCATTGGCGGGTGTCGTTGAACCACTGTTGTAAGTAGATAAGACGCCACTCGGGTCATTGGAAGAAGACATAGCGCCACCCGGTGCAGCGACATCGACACTGCTACCAGTATTAGAATAATACGCCCGACCACCCTGGCGGTTAGTTGAGGCGACGTTGACGACACCAGTACAATTACCTGGATTAAAGTTATTGGCATTACCATTGTCATTGCCTGCGGCAACCACTATCACCGTACCGCGGCTGCGCGCTTGATTAATGGCGTTTTGGGTAGTGCTATTACAGCTACCTGAACCACCTAAGCTCATGTTAATGACGCTGGCAGGGTTCGCATTGGCTGGCACGCCAGAGACAGTGCCTCCGGATGCCCAAATAATACCGTCTGCGATATCGGAGGTATAACCACCACATTTACCTAAAACCCTAACCGGTACGACCTTGGCGTTAAAAGCAACACCGGCAACACCGGTATTGTTATTACTGACTGCGGCCACGGTACCGGCGACATGGGTACCATGCCAACTCGACGCTCTAAATGACGTCGGCTGACCACCGCCACACTCGCCAACATTTGTCCAATCACCTGGATCGCGGGCATCGCTGTCGCGGGCATTACCATCGTTACCAATAAAGGCATCTGAAATCATGTCATAGCCAGGTAATAGATTGGCATTTAAATCGACATGAGGCCGATAGCCGGTATCCAGTACCGCAACCACCACGCCTTGGCCTGTTGCATTGTCCCAAGCCGCTGGCGCTCGGATGCCGCCGGTGTTTTCATAATAATGCCATTGGTTCGCATATTGGGTGTCATTAGGTGCAAGGGTCGGTTGCAGTAACATGTCTTCTTCGACCAGTTCTACATCATCATCTTGGGACAATTGATTGAGTAATGTCTCAGTTTCCGCGGCGGATAAGCGGCGCTCGGCACTGAACACCGCGTGTTTTTCTAAGGCCGTTTTGCGCACAAATTTTATTTTTTCACCCGCGCGTTGACTAAAGCGCTCGGCTTTTGCTTGCAACCGTTCGGCTTTGCGTTGCTGAGCAATGGTGGCTGGCAGGCTCTGTAGCATGGTATCGGTGTTGGTTTCTTTATATTTGATGATCACGCGGGTAACAGGGCCAGTTGAAGTGTCGATATCCTGTTCAGCGAGCGCTGCGGCGTTGAATAACGCGCCGGGTAAACAAAGCACGGCTATTGCCGTTAATTTAAACTTCTGAGTAAGCATGGTATGACCTTTTTTATAATGTTGTTATTACCTGGATGTAAGGTGATGCGAAATGAATGACAACTTCGCAACACCGCTATTATTAATAGGACAAATTTGGCATAGCTGTAAATCAGCAAAATCTGTATAAAATGAGCTGCTTATGTAGCTATAGCGGTATGCGGCCCCAAAAAAGGTCTTTTTTTAGCATAATAAAAAAAGGAACAAGTCATAAGCTACGCCTGCCTAATTGAAACTGTAAGTATTTTGTAACGTGGGAATTTTATTCTAAATAGTTATAGATTTCTCATTTGGAGAGCAAATTGAATCTAAAGAAGGCACAATTACAGCAACATCAACTAGTTATTTGGTATTAGCAGATAAAGAGTACTATGTCGATTTGCACTGGACAGCCTAGTCTAATGCGCCATACTCAACAGCATAGTGGTGAGGTTAAGCGTATATGCCTGATGAACATAAGAATGAAATTGTACCTATCCTCTATGAATGCGGTATCGCGAGAATATGTCCACGCTGAGTATTGGCATAACACCATAGTAGTGAATACAGGCAATATTTCAGCAGTTAATTTTGATTTGAGCACGTTACAAAAACAATGCCTGTATCAGCAAGGGTATACGACAGCGAGGGATATCGTGCCGAAAAAACTTCCAAAATTGTTCTGAGCGAGCGGTTAAACAGCTCGATCAAAATGAAATTAAATTACATTTTTATTAATTTTCGTATTGCTTGAATAATGGGCAACCTAAATGTCACTTAGTTTTATTTGTTATGGCATGCCTTTATTATATTGATTTTATTGGTTTATATTTTTCATGGTGAAGCGGTCTTTAGATTTTCTATTATAGATTAATTTAATTAATCTATTCATTCATTTCTTCTCGTTTGTCGGAATTACCATAATCTTGTAATTTTATTACGTGCCCAGCGATAGTGGCACATCAAATTAATTTTGCAGGAGAGACCAGACATGACTATTTCAACTCGTAAATTTATTACCCGTATGGCGGTGGTACTGTTGTCGTCAAGTCCATTGCTCGCTTCTGCCGCGAGCACAGGCTACAAGATGGCTTTAATTGATAATGCACCTGGCGCTGAATATATTCAGGCAGGTCAGTACGACAAGGCCATTGCTTCCGCCCAAGCGCCGCTGCAGGCTGATACTGAATTGTTTTATGGCCAAGTTAGCCTGTGTGTCGCTTATAGCCGGATGAACGAATTAGCCTTAGCTGCCACAGCGTGTGACAACGCCGTATTTCGTGCCGCAACCTTAAAAGCGGTTACGGGTTCAGCTAAACGTGAAATGCGCGCTCTAGCGTTAAACAACCGCGGTGTGATTAAGTTATTAGCCGGCGACAAAGTGGCAGCATTACAAGACTTTATGCTGGCAGTGCGTTTAAACGATTCTGCTTTAACAGCGGCTAATTTAGAGCGTTTAACCTTCAGTATCAATGAAGGTCAAGAAATTGCAATGCAAACGGCAGAATAACTTGAGTTTGCTACAAACAACGCCTGGCTTAGTGTCAGGCGTTTTTTTTGGTTATGACCAGCCATATAAAATTAAGAAAGTGGCGTAATGTTGCGCAGTGTTTTTTTGTAATAAAGTGGATTGCCCTTGTTCCTGCAGGCTAAGCAAACCGAGAGTAAGACTTGCGGCTTTCTGTGCTGTCGCATCATTAAAGGTTAGCAGCGCCATACAAAGAGAGTCTGAACAATTAAGTTGCTGCAGCTGCCCCACCTGTGCTGCTTGGAGTCGTTGTTGTAGTCGTTTTTGGCGATCATAACTGCTGGTTTGTGTAATGTGTTGCTCTAGATCCCACATCGCCTCTTGTAACTGTTCGTTGCTCTGCGCCATAAACGCTTGGTTCAGTTCAATCGAAGTACTGCCGTCTGGTTGTTGCAGCACTTGGCGTAAATCGAACGGTTCAACAGTTCGTGTAAAATCGTTAGCCTCAGGTGTATCCGTTGTTTTATTTACCGTGTCAGGCAAAGCTTTAACAGTGCTTGCTAAAGCAGAATTGGGGATGGTTGTTCTATCCGTTGAGCTTGAGGTTGTTGGTGCAGGTGACTGATCTGGCATTGGCAGAGCCATATTTTTACCGACCCACTTTCCCACCTGAAAGGCACTGAATACAGCGATTAGTGCAAGCAATACCCAAAACAGTGATTTACGCATAGTCATCTCGCAAAGTTGCCAATTTGAAAAATAATTGTTTATTTATAGCTGTATTGGCGGGTCTGGTCAATTTTTTGAATAGGTTGCCTGAAGCTAAAAACACGAAGCGCAGCAATTTGCTGCGCTTTTGGTCATGATGTGGCGTTAAATTTGATAAGTGCTACCATCTTTGGCGGTGAAGCTTTTATCACCACGGCAACGACAACTGACTTGCCGGCCGGTGATCATGCTGAACCAATGGCATACCGGATCGGTGGTTTGTAATTGAATGTCATCAACACCCGCTTGGTCACGCTGACCTTGGCTGCCACTTTTATTCAAAATCAATTCAACATGGCGACCTTGGTTTTGCAGCAACAACGACTCCGGTGCTTCACGATGCCCATTTAAGCCAATAAATTGTGCCGGATCGGCTAAGCCACTGGTACTGCCATCGACAAAAAAGGCCAATAACTGTTGGTAATATACGACATAGCTGGCTACTGCCTTGTGTGAACCGTGAGCCAAAGGAAAGGTTTTATCCAAAAAGCCTTTAGAGTAATCCATGATCTGTTTTACATGGCTGTCGTTCAGTTGCGTGATCATCGTAATATCGTGATCGATTTGTATCGACTGTGTTGAAGTGGCTAACGTCGTCATAATTATTTCCTCATCGGGTACGAAGTGTGGAGCCTCTGATAAGGCTTTTATTGCAGATAGTTTTGCTATCGCTTGAAAAACAGTCTAGATTAAATTTAAGCATAATTTCACAATAAAAATTTCACAGTGTAAATTTTACAAAATGAAAATAAATAAAAGCTTGATCCGCAAATCACATTTCTTGGGCACTAAAATTAGAAACCTGAGAAAACGCAATAACTTAACGATAGAAGATCTGTCGACACGTTGTGTGCGTGTTAATCCTGAGTCGGCGCCATCGGTATCCTATTTATCGATGATCGAGCGTGGTAAACGGGTTCCCAGTATCGAAATGCTGGAAGTTATCGCGCAGGTTTTTCAAAAAGACTTAGATTGGTTTTTAGACGGTGAGGCTGAAGAGCAAGATTTAGTGCTGCCCAAGACCGCAAAAGGTGGCCTCAATGGTATGCCATTAGAGCCGAGCTTTTTATTCAGCCCCGATATTTTGCAAATTGCTATCCCGGAAATGTTGTCACAAACGGGCACCAGTGGTCGGCAGTTTGCGCAACTGTTGATTCGGGCGCATCAGGAGCATCACCAGAATCATTTTCCGGAATTAGAGCGTGCCGCCGAAGAGGTAGGGCAAAAACGTCTACCTTTATCTGTCGATGAGCTCATGGCGATTGTGCAGCAGTTAGGTTTAAAAATTCAGTGGTTTGATGAAGTACCACGCGAGCTCGTTGATGAATTAGGTGTGAAATCTAATAATATTGGTACTTCCTTTTTTGTACCGCCCAATAGCTTACATTTAAATCGTATTTTGCAGCAGTGGCCTACTCGCTTAAAGTATGAATTAGCTGTGCACATTGGCCATGCCGTTTTACATAACAAAGATGGCGTAAAAAACGCGATGGCGGTAGGCGGGGCGCATGATGATGTGTTTGCCGATAGTAGCACTATGGCACCGCAAGATATTTTGCATGCGTGGCGTGACTTTGAATCGAGCTTTTTTGCTGGCGCCTTGTTGTGTCCAAAGCAAGCGTTTCGGCAATTATTAGAGCGGCGTGGTTATGAAATTGCCAGTCATTTACAGGCAGAAGTGTCGGCTTCGGTGGCGATGCGCCGCATGACCGCGGTGTCACCTTATCCGCATTGGCATTACTTTGATGCTTACAGCCCCGGTAAATTAAAGGCGGTGTATCGCGGTAATGGCATCCCTCTGCCTTGGGGCAATATGCGCCAAGTGGTCGACCCTTGCCAGCATTGGGCCGTGTTTCGCATGTTTGAGGTTAAAGACAGTGGCAGTTCGGCGCAATTATCGCTGTTAGATGTGCAAGGTGAGCCACGGATTTATTGTTGCGAATCGACCAAGGTACAAGACTTAGCCGGCAATCAGCATGTGTTGTGTGCTGGCATTGATCTCAACCCCGCGCTTAATGCGCAAGGGCTGGATGCTGCGGCCTTAGCACAAGATATGAAAGCGCGGTGTCAGCAGTATGGAGGTGCGGCCGTGGTACCGCAGTCGATCCAGACCACATTAAAGCGAGTGGCAAACATTTTAAATATCAATTGGGTTAGTCGCAGCATGAGCAAACCAGCACAATTAATCTGTGCCAGAGGAGGTAGTTGCCCTCGCTCTCCAAGTTGCTATCAATGCCCTGCGCTCACGAAATAATGCGCAACGTTATGCAGAAACAAAGGATTTAGCATGAGCAAAAAACCACAGATGGCCGCAACGCCACCCCCTAAAAAAGTACAACCAGACGCCACAGTCGCAGCCCAGCATGACGTGCTTGCCGAGCAAGTAGAACATCGGCTCACCGCCAGCCAACAAGCAAAAGCCGTGGCAATAGAAGATATTATTGCCGCTCAAGCTGCCGGTGATATGGACAAATTGTCTGAGCATTTACTGGCGATGTTAGAAGGGGTCTCGCCGGACGATTTAGCTGAATTAAGCAAAGCCTTGAATCGTGGAGAATCAATCTTAAGTGAAAAACGCCGTGAAAAAGCCGATACCGAATTAACCTCCAATTGGCGCGAAGGCGGTTATCCATATGTCAATCGCTTAAATCGTAAAACCTATGAAAAGCAAAAATATCATTTACAAGTCGAATTACTGAAGTTGCAGCGTTGGGTGAAAGAAACCGGGCAGCGGGTGGTGATTTTATTTGAAGGGCGCGATGCGGCAGGGAAAGGCGGCGCCATTAAACGCTTTATGGAACATTTAAATCCACGTGGTGCTCGGGTTGTGGCGTTAGACAAGCCCAGTGAGGCAGAGCAAGGCCAATGGTATTTTCAACGTTATGTGGCTGAGTTGCCCACAAAGGGTGAAATCGTGTTGTTTGACCGCTCTTGGTATAACCGTGCAGGCGTTGAGCATGTTATGGGGTTTTGCAGCAATGATGAGTATCATGAATTTATGATACAAGCGCCTGAGTTCGAACGGCATTTAGTGCGCAGTGGTATTCATTTAATAAAGTTATGGTTTTCGGTCAGTCAAGACGAGCAACGGCGTCGTTTTACCGAGCGTGAAGCGCATCCGCTTAAGCAGTGGAAACTGAGCCCGGTCGATCTTGCCTCGTTAGACAAATGGCATGAGTACACCCATGCAAAAGAAGCCATGTTTGCCAACACTGACACGTCCTACGCCCCTTGGTCAGTTATTAAATCAGATTGTAAAAAACGGGCACGGCTTAATGCGTTGCGTTATGTATTGCAATGCTTGCCGTATCAAAATCGCAATGCCGAAGTGGCTTGTGCGCCTGATCCGCTATTAGTGGGGCGCGCCAGTGTGATTTTTGAACTGGGAGAGCATGCGATGTCGACTGAGCCATCGGTTTAATACCTTGTTACAACTTAGTCATTGGCGCAAATTGGCAACACTGAACATAGCGCGTAAGATAATGCGCACAACCTCCATGTAGAACAGGATATAAGAATGAAAAAATGTACACTCGTTGCTGGCGCTGTTGCGCTAGCATTAGGTTTAACGGCTTGTAGTAAACAACCGACAACGCCAGAAACAACGGTACAAAGCCAAGTTGCCGCAGCACCTTTGGTGTCTGGTATTGATCAACAAAACTTTGATGAAAACGTCGCTTTTAGCCAAGACTTTTTCTTAGCGGTTAATGGTAAATGGTTAGCCGAAACTCCGATCCCTGCAGATAAAGCAACTTATGGTTCTTTTCACGTATTAGCCGATCGCTCACAACAAGCGGTCAAAGATATTATCGATCAAGTTGCAGCGAAAACCGATTTAGTAGCAGGCTCGGATGAGCAAAAACTGGGCAGTTTTTACAATAGCTTTATGAATGAAAGCGTGATTGAAGAACTAGGCTTATCGCCATTAGCGCCGCAATTAGACGCGATTAAAGGGTTAACAGACAAAGCGCAGTTAGCTGAATTATTCGCGAGTTTACAGCGTGATGGCGTGAGTATTCCTTTTGGTTGGTTTATCAATAATGATGCAAAAAATTCTACCGAATATGCGGTTTACCTCAATCAAGGTGGTTTAGGTTTACCGGATCGTGATTACTATTTTAAAGACGATGAAGCCTCGCTGACGATCATCAATCAATATCAAACCTATTTAACCGATATGTTTGCTCTTGCTGGTGCACCTGATGCAAAAGCGGCGGCGATGCGGGTATACAACCTAGAAAAAGCTTTGGCGGAACATCACTGGACCCGTTTAGATAATCGCAATGCCGACAAAACTTACAACAAAATTGCCGCCAGCGAATTAGACAGCTTAGTGGGCAGCTTTGATTGGCAGGCCTATGCCAAGGCCATGCAATTAAACAACGTGGATGAGCTGATTGTGCGTCAGCCGTCTTACTTTGCTGGATTAGCTAAAGTGATTGCACAGACAGATCTGCAAAGCTGGCAAGATTATTTAACCAGCAAAACGATTAATGGCTTTGCTGACAAACTCAGTAGCAACTTTGCTGATCGCCGTTTTGAGTTCTATGGCAAAACCTTAAGTGGTATTCAAGAACAACAGCCACGCTGGAAACGTGCGGTAGACGCGGCTGATCAGGTTTTAGGTGAGTTAACCGGTAAGTTGTATGTTGAACAGCATTTTAGCCCAGAAGCCAAAGCGCGGATGGAACAGCTGGTGGCCAATGTCATTAAAGCTTATGAAGTTTCCATCAAAAACTTGGAGTGGATGGGCGAAGAAACCAAAGTTGCTGCGCTGGATAAACTGAGCAAATTCACACCAAAAATTGGTTACCCAAACAAGTGGAAAGATTATTCCACCTTAGAGATTAAAGCAGATGATTTAGTGGGTAACTTTGTTAGAGCCAGTCATTGGGCTTATGCAGAGATGACCAGTAAGTTAGGCCAGCCTATCGATAAAGACGAGTGGTTTATGACGCCGCAAACTGTTAATGCCTACTACAACCCGGTGAACAACGAAATTGTGTTCCCAGCGGCTATTTTACAGCCGCCATTTTTCAATATGGCAGCGGATGACGCCGTCAACTATGGTGGTATCGGTGCGGTGATTGGTCACGAAATTGGTCATGGTTTTGACGACCAAGGCGCAAAATACGATGGCGACGGTAACTTACGTAACTGGTGGACTGAACAAGATAAAGCACAATTTCAAGCACGGGGTGCTAAGTTGATTGGTCAGTACAACAACTTTGAACCTTTACCCGGTGTCAATGTGAACGGTGCTGTGGCCTTAGGCGAAAACATCGGTGACTTAGGCGGCATGACTGTTGCGTTAAAAGCGTATCAGTTGTCATTAGCGGGTAAAGACGCGCCAGTATTAGATGGCTTTACCGGTGAACAACGCTTCTTTATTAGCTGGGCGCAGGTATGGCGTACTAAGTTCCGTGAAGAGGCGTTACGTCGGCAATTAAGCACCGGCCCGCATTCACCTGCGCATTATCGGGTAATTGGTGTATTGCCGAATATGCCTGAGTTTTATACGGCATTTGATATTAAAGAAGGCGATGCGATGTATCTGCCAGAAGCGCAACGCGTAAAAATTTGGTAACCACACGCGCTTAAGCAAAGTCAGCATACTTCTGCTACACTGCGGCTGCGACCTGTTTGATCTTTGCAAGAGGCAAGGTATGACAGGCGCAGCTTTTTAGTATGTTTGGTCGGACCACTATAAATAAAATGAGTATGACTGACCCTTTGTATTCAGCAAGGTTATAACCAGTATAAGCAGGTCAGTTATTATGCTATTAGGCTTTTGCCTTGATCTTTCTTATAATTGAGCCCATACATTCAACAGCATGACATTGCAGTGACCAGACTGCAAAGCAACGACTGAGAGGACATTACTGTGCTACAAGAATATCGTGAACACGTGGCCGAACGCGCCGAACAAGGGATCCCTGCCAAGCCGTTAAACGCAGAACAAGTAGCTGCCTTAATTGAGCTTTTGAAAAACCCACCAAAAGGTGAGGAAGAATTCATTTTAGATTTGCTTATCAACCGCGTACCACCAGGTGTTGATGAAGCTGCCTATGTAAAAGCGGGCTTTTTAGCCGCACTTGCGAAAGGCGAAGCAACCAGCCCGTTAATCGACGCTGAGCGTGCTACCGAGTTGTTAGGTACCATGATGGGTGGTTACAACATCGAGCCACTAATCAGTTTATTAGATGATGCCAAGCTCGCGCCGATCGCTGCTAAGGCGTTATCGCACACCTTACTGATTTTTGATGCTTTCCATGATGTGACTGACAAAGCCGATGCGGGTAACGAGTATGCGAAGCAAGTCGTTCAAAGCTGGGCCGATGCCGAGTGGTTTGAAGCCAAACCGGCTTTAGCTGAGAAAATTACGGTGACCGTATTTAAAGTGTCTGGCGAAACCAACACGGATGATTTATCACCAGCACCAGATGCTTGGTCACGTCCAGATATCCCTCTGCACGCCTTAGCTATGTTGAAAAATGCCCGTGAAGGCATCAACCCGGATGAGCCAGGTACTATTGGCCCGATCAAGCAGCTAGAAGAACTGAATAAAAAAGGCTACCCATTGGCTTATGTGGGTGACGTAGTGGGTACGGGTTCATCACGTAAATCTGCCACTAACTCGGTATTGTGGTTTATGGGGGATGATATTCCCTACGTGCCAAACAAGCGTGGCGGTGGTTTTGTGTTAGGTGGCAAAATTGCTCCTATCTTCTTTAACACCATGGAAGACTCTGGCGCATTACCTATCGAAGTCGATGTTAGCAAGTTAGAAATGGGCGATGTGATCGACATTCTGCCATTCGAAGGCAAAGTGGTTCGCCATGGTACTGACGAAGTATTAGCCGAGTTCAGCTTAGCAACTGACGTTTTAATTGACGAAGTTCGTGCCGGTGGCCGTATTCCATTAATTATCGGTCGTGGTTTAACTGACCGTGCTCGTGAGTTTTTAAAATTAGGTCATTCAGACAAGTTCCGTCGTCCCTTACCCAAAATAGATTCTGGCAAAGGCTTCACCTTAGCGCAGAAAATGGTAGGTAAAGCGTGCGGCGTGAAAGGCGTGCGTCCTGGTACTTACTGTGAACCGAAAATGACCACCGTAGGTTCGCAAGACACGACTGGCCCCATGACGCGTGATGAATTAAAAGACTTAGCGTGTTTAGGCTTCACTGCCGATTTAACTATGCAGTCTTTCTGTCACACGGCTGCGTATCCGAAGCCCGTTGATGTTGACACTCACCACACGTTGCCAGATTTCATTATGAATCGTGGCGGTGTGGCACTGCGCCCAGGTGACGGTATTATCCACAGCTGGTTAAACCGTATGTTACTGCCGGATACAGTGGGTACGGGTGGTGATTCGCATACACGTTTCCCAATTGGTATTTCGTTCCCAGCGGGTTCAGGCTTAGTCGCTTTCGCTGCGGCAACGGGTGTTATGCCGCTTGATATGCCTGAATCGGTATTGGTCCGCTTTAAAGGCGAAATGCAGCCAGGCATTACCTTACGTGACTTAGTACATGCCATTCCTTACGTAGCGATCCAAAAAGGTCTGTTAACGGTAGATAAGAAAGGTAAGAAGAACATCTTCTCTGGCCGCATTTTAGAGATTGAAGGCTTACCAACCTTAACGGTTGAGCAAGCTTTTGAATTATCAGATGCGTCTGCTGAGCGTTCTGCTGCCGGTTGTACTATCAAGTTGTCAGAAGAATCGATTGCCGAATATCTTGAATCAAACATCGTGATGTTGAAGTGGATGATTTCTGAAGGCTATGGTGATGTTCGTACTATCGAGCGCCGTATTCAAGCAATGCAAGCTTGGTTGAAAGATCCACAGTTAATGTCTGCTGATGCTGATGCAGAATATACTGAAGTAATTGAAATTGACCTAGCTGACATTAAAGAGCCGGTACTATGTGCACCAAATGACCCAGATGATGCGCGTTTATTGTCTGAAGTAGCAGGCGACAAGATTGATGAAGTATTTATCGGTTCTTGTATGACCAACATTGGTCACTTCCGTGCTGCGGGTAAATTACTGGACAAATATAAAGGCCAGTTGCCCACGCGGTTATGGATCGCTCCGCCGACTAAGATGGACCAAGCACAGTTAACGGAAGAAGGTTACTACAGTATCTTCGGTAAAGTCGGTGCGCGCACTGAAATGCCAGGTTGCTCACTGTGTATGGGTAACCAAGCTCGCGTAGCTGAGAAGTCGACAGTCGTCTCAACGTCTACTCGTAACTTCCCGAACCGTTTAGGTCAGGGTGCGAATGTTTATTTAGCATCAGCCGAGTTAGCGGCGGTCGCTTCTATTATCGGTAAGTTACCGACAGTAGCGGAATACTTAGAGTACGCGAAACAGATCGATGCTACGGCAGCCGACACTTATCGTTACCTGAACTTCCATAAGATGTCGCAATACACTAAAAAAGCAGACAACGTGATTATTCAGCAAGCTGTGTAGTCAGCAAACTGTTTAACAAGGCCTGCTGAATGCAGGCCTTTTTTATACGTAATATTCCTACAAAGCCACGGCTGACATCGCACTGGGTGACAAGGTTGCTGAGCCGTGTCGGTTATCCTGTCGACTTAATCAGTACTGTGCTAACTGCAGCTACTAACTGACTTAGCGCAAAAACCTGCTATTTTTCCAACCAAGCCGCATGAAATCAGGTAAAATCTTCGCCTCAAACAAATACGGTACGCCTAGCTGCTGTGGCTTGTGCCGTGGGCGCTCTAACACTGCGTGTTAACGGAATAGTGCATGGAATACGACTTTACTTATGATCGGGCCACCCGGCAATTTAGCTTAAAACTCAGTGCTGAACACGATGTGTTAGCGCGCTTTTTATTGGACGAATTTGGCCAGCAAGCTTCGGCTTACCAACCGCTGTTAAGCCAATTGCAGGCATTAAAAGCCTATGACACTTTGCGCTTCCAAGGAAAAGAATATCTACTCGAAGTGGAACATGCCGAGGTGACTTTAAGACATAACACCCTATTTTATGAAGCAGGGGACACGCCGCAACAAACCTCAGCCGAGCTTGATGAAGAGGCATTATCGCTGGATGATCATGGCATGCAAACCCAATGTGGTTTGGAAGATTTAGTGAAACTGCTACAGGCCTGGCAGCAGTTTTTAAGCGGCGGTTAAGCGAAGAGAGCTGCACAGTCTACGGGAATGAATGCACCATTATGGTGCTTTTTTTTGCTTTAAATTTGGTGGTGTAGGCTTAAATTATTGTTTTTTATCGATAAATAAAAGTTGGCACAAGGTTTTCTTATATAACGGTGCAATCACAAAAATTAGTCGATAAGGAAAACCATCATGAAGCTTGTTTGTGCCATCATCAAGCCGTTCAAACTGGATGATGTTCGTGAAGCCATCGCGGACATTGGTGTAGAAGGTTTAACGGTGACAGAAGTAAAAGGTTTTGGTCGGCAGAAAGGCCACACCGAATTATATCGTGGAGCTGAGTATCAGGTTGATTTCCTGCCAAAGGTAAAACTGGAAATTGCGACCCAAGATGATCAGGTAGAACGTTTACTTGAAGCCATTCAAAAAGCGGCTCATACCGGTCGGATAGGTGACGGAAAAATTTTCGTTTACAACCTCGAACAAGCCGTCCGTATTCGGACGGGTGAAACCGACGCCGAAGCGATTTAAGGAGTATTAACATGCAAGAACAAATTTATCACTTACAATATGCCATGGATACCTTCTACTTTTTAATGTGCGGTGTCTTAGTTATGTGGATGGCTGCCGGTTTTTCAATGCTGGAAGCAGGTTTGGTGCGCGCCAAAAATACCACTGAGATTTTAACTAAAAACGTGGCCCTTTACTCCATAGCTTGCATTATGTACCTAATATGCGGTTACGCATTTATGTATGGCGGTGACTTTTTCTTAAGTGGTATCGGCGCTGTGGATGTTGATGCTACCTTAACCAGTTTTGCCGAGCGTGAAGATGGTTTTACAGGGGCAGCGGTTTACTCTAGCGCATCTGACTTCTTCTTCCAAGTCGTCTTTGTTGCTACTGCAATGTCTATCGTTTCTGGTGCTGTTGCTGAGCGAATGAAGCTTTGGGCCTTTTTAGCATTCGCGGTGGTGATGACGGGCTTTATTTACCCAGTTCATGGATCTTGGACTTGGGGCGCTGAAGGGATGTTCGGTATTAATCTGGATGATCAGTTTGGTTTTTCTGATTTCGCAGGCTCAGGCATTGTGCACATGGCAGGTGCTGCGGCAGCCTTAGCGGGAGTGTTATTACTAGGTGCTCGGAAAGGGAAGTATAGTAAAGACGGTAAAGTGAATGCAATCCCTGGTGCGAACATGCCTTTAGCAACCTTAGGTACCTTGATACTGTGGATGGGTTGGTTTGGTTTTAACGGTGGTTCAGTATTAAAACTGGGGGATATCAGTAATGCTAATGCTGTTGCCGTGGTCTTTTTAAATACCAATGCGGCTGCCGCTTCCGGCGCTATTGCAGCACTGGCCTTATCGGTGCTCTTATTCCGCAAAGCTGATTTAACGATGGCGTTAAACGGTGCTCTTGCAGGTTTGGTTGCTATCACGGCTGAACCTTCTACACCAACGGCTTTACAGGCAACGTTATTCGGTGCCATAGGTGGTGTGTTAGTGGTCGGCTCGATTATCGCTTTAGACAAAATTAAGATTGATGATCCAGTTGGTGCTATTTCTGTTCATGGCGTAGTAGGTTTCTTCGGTCTGATGATTGTGCCATTTAGTAAAGAAGGTGCAACCTTCGTTGGCCAGTTAATTGGTGCTTTTGCAATCTTTGCTTGGGTATTTATTACAAGCTTGGTGGTTTGGTACCTCCTGAAATTGGTAATGGGTATTCGTGTAAGCGAAGAAGCAGAATATGAAGGTGTGGATGCTTCAGAGTGCGGTATTGAAGCTTACCCTGAGTTTGTTGCCTCGGTAAAGTAAGCAGTTTGGCGGGTGTCGGTGGCACCCTCCAAGAGCCTGTGTTGTTGGCGTCAGTAAACTTAGTTTCTAGCCAGCAACACTAAACGTGACCCACCTCTGTCTATCCTTGTCCTTTGTCCTATTTGACACCCCGTTGCTACTGGCAGCGGGGTTTTTTTATGTGCAATAAACGCGATCAACAAGGTAAATGCGCTTTAATGCAGCAGGGTATTGCTGCATGTTTACTCAGTAGGATTGCAAGGTTGCGTATTTAACAGCATGGACCATCAACGTTTGAAAACAACAATCTGAGGGTGAATAGTCAGTCTGTCATCAGTGCAATAAGTAAGGGAATTGCTGTGGGAAAGCAGATTGAACCTGTTGTGCGATGAGGCCGCTGAAAAGCGCATAAAGGGGTAAGCTAAGCCGAACAATTTCTGCTGAGTGATAGGTTAAGATGGCCATTAGCATAAAAGAAAAAGGCCGCACAAATGCGGCCCAGTTTCAATTTTGCATCCATTGCAGTGATCATTCCTTAATCGACTGAAAAGTGCATCCGTGCTGCATCCTGCAAGCGCATCCATTACTCGCTGACATCATGTCAGTGTCCATACCACACCAAAATCCGCGGTGTGAAAGTGCATCCTGCCGTCATCTCCGATGACTTATTACGCGACAATAGCGTTATCCTTATTATTGTCTGCTTGGCCGCATCCTGCAGCTGCAAGCGAAATATTGCCATCCAAGGCTATCCTTTCTTACTCTTTCATCCTGCCGAGTTTTCTTCATCCTGAAGATGTCCTAATGCTGTCCCTATGCTATCCTGCATCTGGTAATATCCATTACCGAAAACATCCTGTACCGCGACCTTGCTGCTACTGAAATCCTTTCAGCTATCGTTCCTTCGATGTGTTTATTATGCCTTTATCAGCATAAAATAGGAGGGGTTTTCTGTGATGGGAAAAATTGTCTTATCTTTGCAATAAAGTGTAAATCAAAAATAGATATTTAATATCAACAGTTTAAATTGAAAGTCTTTCTAAGTGGTGCAGATATAAAGCGCTTTGGCTACCTGTTTTGTGAGAGATCTCGCACACAAAGGCAGGCGATTAGTCACACTGGGGATTGACCTTCTACTTTAGCAAGCGATAATGGTGATAGAAAACACTGAAGGAACCACATGGCACGCGAACAATTAGGAATTTGTGCAGAAGCAAATTTACATGGCAGTTATCTGCTCATTAATGTGTTAGATGGTCAAGAAGCCATGCTGCGGCAAAAACTAACGCGACTGCCGCAGATAATAAATCGTTTAGCCGATCACTTCTCCGAAGCCATGCTCAGCGGTGTGGTCGCCATTAGCAGTCATTTTTGGGATAGCCTGTATCCTAGGCAGCGACCGGCCGGTCTTAGTGCGTTTCCCGAGTTTCGCTCAGAGCATTTTCAAGTAAGCCACAGTATGGCGGATTTATTCATCCAAGTGCGCTCAGATCGGACTGATGTTAATTACATCGCGCTGCAACAAATCTATCAGTTGATTAGTCCTAATGTCGAAATTGTCGAAAATTTATCAGGGTTCCGCTATCTGGACGGTCGGCAATTAACGGGCTTTATCGATGCCCCAACGAATCCACGCGGCATCAAGCGGCGCAAAGCGGCGCTTGTGGATGCGCTTAACGATCCTGTTTTTGCTGGTGGCAGTTATCTTTATTTTTATCGATTACAGTTAGATCAAAAACATTGGTTGCAATTAAGTACGGAGCAACAAGAAGCCATCATGGGTTATCAAAAGCTGGATGGTAAAAAGTGCGCAGCGGATGCTGAAATCCGTAGTAGTCATTTAACGGCACAACATGTGGTATTAGCGCCTAATGATGCGATGTTGCTCGAGCAAAACATGCCTTATGCCAGTTTGCATACGCAAGGTGCTTTACAGTTATGTTTTAGTGCAGAAAGTGATGTTTTTAGTCGGCTCTGGCGCAGTAAATTGGGTTTACAGCAATCGGGTATTTACGATGGCTTACTCGATTTTTGCCGTATTGATCTTGCAGCGGCGTTTTTTGTTCCTTCAATCACTTTTATGGAAGCCGCCGCCCGCGGTGAATTTACAGCGCGATCATCACACCTTCTCGAATAATTCGGTTACTTTTTGTAAAGTAAAATCGATATTTTTCACGCTAATCGGCGCGATAAAAATGGTATCGTCGCCAGCGATGGTACCCAACACGCCTTCGGCTTTGCCGACAGAATCCAGCAAGCGCGCAATAAGTTGTGCGGCACCGGGACTGGTACGGATGATAATCATCACATCGTTATGTTCAATATCCAGTACTAGCTGACGCAATGGGCTTTTGGTCGTCGGTACGCCTAGTTCAGGCGGTAAAGTGTAAACCATTTCTTGTTTAGCATTACGGGTACGCACCGCACCGTATTTACTCAGCATGCGCGAGACTTTTGATTGGCTCACATTGTCAAAGCCATCATGCTTGAGGGCATCAACAATTTCACCTTGAGAGCCAAAGCTTTCTGTTTTTAGCAGGGCTTTAAAGGCATGGATCAGGGCTTCTTGGCGGTTTTGTTTGGTCATGGCTCTCGGTTCAGCAATATTTACTGTGTTTGATACTATCAAATTTAACGCCACAATAGCAGTGACTACGCTAAAATAGCTTGGTTAAGCTGTGGTAGGTGACATCTGTCTACTTTATCTGAAAAAAGGCTTAGACTTTAGGCGTAAGACATTTGTATTTTGAGCGTCATTTCAGTATTGTTGGCGCGGTTATTCTGAACTGTATAATTGGAGAGAAGCATGAAAGTTGCCGTATTAGGTGCTGCCGGTGGTATTGGCCAGGCACTGTCGTTGTTACTGAAGTTAGATTTACCTGCCGGCACAGACTTAGCCTTGTATGATCTGGCTCCTGTTACTCCTGGTGTTGCGGTTGATCTGAGCCACATTCCTACAGCAGTAAACGTAACGGGTTATGGTAAAGAAGATCTGAACACGGCATTAGCCGGTGCCGACATCGTGATGATCCCTGCGGGCATGCCACGTAAGCCGGGTATGGATCGTTCTGATCTGTTCAACATCAATGCTGGCGTAGTGAAAACATTAGCTGAAGCTATCGTTGAGCAGTGTCCTAAAGCGTTAGTCGGTATTATTACTAACCCAGTGAACACCACTGTGGCCATTGCGGCAGAAGTGTTCAAGAAAGCCGGTACTTATGATGCACGTCGTTTATTCGGTGTAACTACACTGGACGTTATCCGCGCTGAAACCTTTGTTGCAGCCTTAAAAGGTAAAAACCCAACTGAAATCACTGTGCCAGTAATCGGTGGCCACAGCGGTACAACAATCCTGCCTTTACTGTCTCAAGTTTCTGGCGTGAGCTTTAGCGATGATGAAGTGGCAGCCTTAACAACGCGTATCCAAAATGCGGGTACCGAAGTTGTTGAAGCAAAAGCCGGTGGCGGATCAGCAACCTTATCAATGGGTCAGGCCGCTGCGCGTTTCTGTATTTCTTTAGTAAAAGGTTTACAGGGCGAAACAGTAAATGAATATGCTTACGTTGAAGGTGCGGGTGAACATGCACGTTTCTTCGCTCAGCCATTAGTGTTGGGTAAAAACGGCGTTGAGCAATTACTGCCAATCGGTCAATTAAGTGCTTTTGAAGAAAAAGCCATGAACGATATGTTGGGAACGTTAAAAGCAGACATCGCTTTAGGCGAAGAGTTTGTCAACAAAAACTAAGTTGAACTCAGTTTAAAAAAAGGCGCTTAAAGCGCCTTTTTTATTGCAATGAGTGGCCCGGATAAAGCCTTAATGGCTGCGTGACACCGCAATGTCTGCCAAGGCAACTAAAGCCTGCTTAAAAGGCGAAGGTGCTAACTCGGCTAAAGCCTGTTGCGCTTTTAATGCTTCTTGCTGCGCCAGCTGCCGGGTGTAATCAAAAGCACCCGTTTCGTGCAGCGCGGCCATAATCTCTGGCAAATGCTGCATACCATTACGCTCGGTAATCGCATCGCTAATTAATTGTTGTTGTATGGCTGAGCCATGACGCATCGCATGAATTAATGGCAGCGTGGGTTTACCTTCGGCAAGATCATCACCAATATTTTTGCCCAGTTCAGCGGCATCGGCTTGGTAATCTAATACATCATCAATTAACTGAAAGGCCGTGCCTAGGTGCATGCCATAAGCTTTCATGGCTTGTTCAACCGAGTCGGGCTGTGCAGCGATGATGGCGGCAAGTTGGGTAGCGGCCTCAAATAATTTTGCTGTTTTGCAGTAGATAACTTGTAAATAGTTTTCTTCAGTAGTGGTAGGGTCGTTGATGTTCATCAACTGTAATACTTCACCCTCTGCAATGATATTGGTGGCATTCGCTAATACTTGCATTACACGCATATTGTTCAGCTCAACCATCATTTGAAAAGAGCGGCTGTATAAAAAGTCGCCGACTAACACGCTAGCTTGATTGCCAAACAACGCATTAGCGGTTTCTTTGCCACGGCGCATAGTCGACTCATCGACGACGTCGTCATGTAGCAAAGTGGAGGTATGAATAAACTCCACAATAGCGGCAATGCTCAGATGTTGTGTTCCTTGATAGCCCAAGGCTCTGGCGGCCAGCACAGCAAGTAAAGGCCGCAAACGTTTGCCGCCACTATTTACAATGTAGATACCCAGTTGATTAATCAGCGCTACATCAGAGCTAAGCTGAGAAAAAATATGCTGATTGACCGCGGCCATATCGTCTGCGGAGAGTTGCTGTATTTCGTCGAGCGTCATCTGCTTCTAACTGCTAAAGTAATGAATGCTGATGATTCTACACTATTCAAACTGTGGGCTAAAATGAAATCTGGATCCTTTTCGGTGATAGTACGGATCCCCTTTTCTGATAAATGATTGGCTTGCACGTAAACTGCGCTAATATTAAGCCATTAAATATCGTTTTAGCGGTGCGCAAAAGCGTGTAACGATATTCAGGATTGATCTTTCGGGGCGGTATTTGGGCGGCCAATGCGCTGTTGCAGCAGCTGAAAATAGTCTCTTTCTTCCAGCATTGCAGTGCCTAGCCCTTAACGCCTTGAAGTTGGCTGAAGAGGCCTTGCTGCGTTAGAATGCCCACAGCCAGATCTTTTTAATAATTGTGCTTGCGGCACTGGGGGAAATTGCGTACAATTCGCGCCCTGTGAATTGAATTAACACGCCCCTTAAATTTAAAAAGCGTTGGCGTGCTTTGTACGGAGTTAACTATGTACGCGGTTTTCCAAAGTGGTGGCAAACAGCACCGTGTGACGGAAGGTCAAACTCTTCGTCTAGAGAAACTAGACTTAGAAACCGGCGCAAAAATCGAATTTATCCCACTGATGATCGCTAATGGCGAAGAAATCAGTATCGGCGCCCCTTTAGTTGAAGGTGGTAAAGTAGTAGCGGAAGTGGTCAACCATGGCCGTGGCGATAAGATAAAGATCGTCAAGTTCCGTCGTCGTAAGCATTCACGTAAACAGATGGGCCATCGTCAATGGTTCACTGAAGTGAAAATCACCAGCATCAGCGCGTAACAGGAGTATCGACACATGGCAAGTAAGAAAGGTGTAGGTAGCACTCGTAACGGTCGCGATTCAGAAGCTAAACGCTTAGGTGTTAAGCGCTTTGGTGGTGAATCAGTTTTATCTGGTAGCATTATTGTTCGTCAGCGTGGCACTAAATTCCACCCAGGCAGCAACGTTGGTATCGGTAAAGACCACACTTTATTCGCTTTAACTGAAGGTAAAGTGAAGTTTGAAGTGAAAGGCGAGCACAATCGTAGATATGTAAGCATCGTCAGCGAGTAAGCTGGATGGTTACAAGAAAACCCCGCCTCGAGCGGGGTTTTTTATTATAAATTTTCTCCACTGTCTGACATGCGTTATACTGAGCAACAGTAAAACTAAGTCAAACCAGATCACAGTTAATCAGGACGCACCTCATGAAGTTTGTTGATGAAGCGATAATCCGTGTTGAAGCCGGCGACGGCGGTAACGGTATTATCAGTTTTTTACGGGAAAAGTTTATTTCCAAAGGCGGCCCAAATGGCGGTGACGGTGGTGATGGTGGTGATGTTTACCTACTAGCAGATGAAAACCTTAACACCTTGGTAGACTACCAATTTGAAAAGTTTCACGAAGCTGAACGCGGTGAAAACGGCGGGAGTGTTAACTGTACCGGTAAACGGGGTGCCGACTTAGTATTAAGAGTACCTGTTGGAACGCGCGCTGTGGATGCCGATACGGAAGAAGTGATTGGCGATTTAACGGCAAACGGTAAAAAGTTGATGGTCGCTAAAGGCGGTTGGCATGGTTTAGGTAACGCGCGTTTTGCTAGTAGCACAAACCGCACGCCACGTAAAAAAACCAATGGTACGCCAGGTGAAATACGTAATTTACGCTTAGAATTATTATTGTTAGCTGATGTGGGATTGTTAGGCTTACCCAATGCGGGCAAATCAACGTTAATCCGCGCCGTGTCAGCAGCTAAACCGAAAGTGGCTGATTATCCTTTTACCACCCTCGTGCCTAATTTAGGCGTAGTACGGGTTGAATCTCATCGTTCTTTTGTGATTGCTGATATTCCTGGTTTAATTGCCGGTGCTGCAGAAGGTGCGGGTTTGGGGATCCAATTCTTAAAGCATTTAGAACGTTGTCGCTTGTTATTACATGTGGTCGATGTGTTGCCTGCTGACGGTTCCGATCCGGCCGAGAATGCCAAAACCATCATTGAAGAATTACATAAATACAGTACAAAATTAGCGGCGAAACCTCGCTGGTTAGTATTTAATAAACTGGATTTAGTATTAGAAGAAGAGTTAGATGAAATCATCGCTGAGGTCACTAAAGCCATTGATTGGCAAGGCCCGGTCTTTAAGATTTCAGCCGCGTCGCGTGAAAACACTGCGCGTTTATCGAAAGATATCTTAAGTTACATCGAAGAATTACCAGCCGAAGAAGTCGCTGATCCTATTGCTGATCCTGTTACCTTTAAGTGGGATGATTACCACGAAGAAGCGGCAGCATTGGAAGATGACTTGGATGACGATGATGATTTCGACGATGATGATTATGATGTTGAAGTTATTTATCAACGCTGAGTTAGCCTTATGCAAATAGCTATGATCGCTGCGATGGCGGCCAATCGCGTAATCGGTTTGAATAATCAGATGCCTTGGCATTTGCCGGCCGATTTAAAGCATTTTAAAGCCATGACTTCGGGTAAGCCGGTGTTGATGGGGCGCAAAACCTTTGAATCCATTGGTCGTCCTTTACCGGGGCGTCGTAATATCGTGATCAGTCGTCAGCCGGTACCGGCTAACTGTAACGTAGAATGGGTGAATAGCGTTGAACAAGCTTTAGCGTTAGTAGCCGATGTGTCAGAAGTGATGATTATTGGTGGTGCTGACATTTACCGCCAGTGTTTACCTTTAGCGCAGCGCTTATATTTGACTGAAATTGCCTTAGAAACACCAGGCGATGCTTTCTTCCCAGATTATCAAGCGGTAGGGCCTTGGCAGATCACGAGTGAGGATGTTGTGCCACAAAGTGATAGCAACCCCTTAGCTCATCGTTTTATCACCTTAGAGCGCTGCTAATAAAGGCATATACA
>NZ_JAEINI020000012.1:0-100499 GCF_016343785.1 Alishewanella maricola
GCAGTATCACTGACAAAACGCTTCCAAGCAGTGAATCTTAATAATTTTTGCCGATAAATTTCCTGATAATTTAGTGAGATTGTTTTGGCTTTGTTCTGTCGTTATTCCATGTTGATTAACCGCAAAAGCTAATACAGCAAGGTCAGGGAGTTCTAGTATGGATAGTGTACTTCCTTAAATATGAGAATCGCTTATGCGTTTTGTTAAACCGTTCTGTAGTTTTTTACTTGTTTGCTCAGTAAGTTGGGGGGGGCAAGCTACCACTCCACTTGAGTACGATGATGTATTTGAAATTGAGTTTGTGTCTGATCCTCAACCCGATAGTAAAGGCGAAAAAATTGTTTTTGTGCGTAATTGGATGGATCGTCAAACAGACCGCCGGCGTTCTGTGTTGTGGTTAGCGGATGCAAAGGGCCAATTACAAGCGCTTACTCATTCTGCTCAGAGCGCTTCTTCTCCACGTTGGTCACCTGATAACAGTAAGATTGCCTATTTAGCTGATCAGCAAATCCATTTGTATTGGTTAGATAGCGGCCGCAATGTTCAACTAAGCCATGTTAACCATTCACCTGCTAATCTAAGTTGGTCGCCAGATGGACAATGGTTGGCCTTTACCATGTTCACCCCCGTCAGTAAAGCGCCTCCAGTAACCTTACCCGGTAAGCCAGTTAATGCCGAGTGGGCTAAAGCGCCTATTTATATTGATAATAAACAATACCGTGCTGATGGTGCCGGTTATTTACCAGCGGGTTTTACGCAGGTGTATTTAATTGCCGCAGACGGCGGTAGTGCTATTCAATTGACTGATGAAGAGTTTAACCATGGCAGCACGTTAAGTTGGCATCCGGATGGTTCTGCTTTGTATTTATCGGCTAATCGGCATGCAGATTGGCATATTGCTGTCTCTAATTCAGAACTATTTCGTTTAGATATTAAGACGAAACAATTAACGGCGTTAACCGATCGCTTTGGGCCAGATACGCAACCGCAAGTTTCTCCTGATGGTAAGAAGATTGCTTATTTAGGTTACGATGATCGTAAATTAGCTCATCAAGCTATGCGCTTATATGTAATGGATATTGATGGCAGCAATAGTAAGAATTTAACAGAAGACTTAGATCGGGGTATTGAAAGCTTCCAATGGCAAGCGAACAGTAAAGATCTGTATATTACTTACGATAGTGAGGGCAAAGGTTTATTAGCTGAGTTGTCTGGAAATGGCCGAGTAAAAGTATTAGCTGATGATTTAGGTGGATCTTCTTATAGTCGGCCTTATTCAGGTGGTCAATTTGCGGTTGCCAACAATGGTTTAGTGGCTTATACGCAAGCCAGTACCGCCCATCCTGCTGAGTTGGCGACATTACAACGCAATAAAAAACAGCAGCTAACTTCATTTAATCGTGATTTATTATTTAAACGCGAAATAGGTAAGGTTGAAGAGTTCTGGTACGAATCATCTATTGATAAACGTAAGCTGCAAGGCTGGATAATTTATCCGCCGGCTTTTGATGCCAGTAAAAAATATCCTTTGATCCTTGAGATCCATGGAGGCCCACATACTGCTTATGGTCCTTACTTTACGATGGAGTTGCAATTATTGGCATCGCAGGGTTATGTCGTGCTTTACACCAACCCTCGCGGAAGTACGAGCTATGGTGAAGACTTCGCTAACTTGATACATCATAATTATCCAAGCCATGACTTTAATGATCTCATGGATGGTATTGATCAAGTGGTTGCTCGTGGTTTTATCGATGAGCGCGAATTATTCGTTACGGGCGGCAGTGGTGGTGGCGTACTAACCACATGGAGTATTGCTCATACTAAGCGCTTTGCTGCCGCGGTTGCGGTGAATCCGGTAATTAACTGGTATTCTTTTGTGTTAAATGCCGATATGTACAGTTACTTTAGCCAGTATTGGTTTCCTGCTTTACCTTGGGAAGATCCTGAACACTATCTTAAATACTCACCTATTCAGCATGTTGGCAAAGTCGAAACACCCACCATGCTCTTAACCGGTGAATCTGATTTCCGTACCCCTATTTCTGAAACTGAGCAATATTATCAGGCATTACAGTTACGTGGCGTAGAAACGGCGATGGTGCGGATCCCTGGGGCATCGCATGCCATACATACACGGCCAAGTAACATGATGGCGAAACCTGCCTACATTATTTACTGGTTTGAAAAACATCGACAAAAAACCGCTAAATAGTGCGTATAAAGCCCAGTTTATTCTGGGCTTTATTTTATTTACTAAAAAGTGTATGTTTTCTATTCATTCAGGTAGGAGCATCATGTTTTTTACTTTACCTTTAGTCGGTTCTTTGTATAATGGCGACTCCAACGCTAGGGGCATAGTTCCAATTGGTAGAACAGCGGTCTCCAAAACCGATGGTTGGGGGTTCGAATCCCTCTGCCCCTGCCACTTCTTCTTATGACAATGTATTCTCAAACACATCTCACTTTATTAAAGCAGCTTGCTGTGGTGCCGTTGCAACCTAAATCTGAGTTTTATTCAGATTGTTCGCAATCGCGCTCAGCTGAAGCTACTGATGCGCGCCAGAGTGAATCTATAACCAATGTTGAGGCTAGCAAGCTGGATGTACTTGTAGCAGATATTGAATGTCTGTTGGCATCATTTGGCATCACAGACTGGCAAATAAACCCAAACGCTGTAGACATTCATTTCCAAGAGCAGCAATTAATTACCCCATCACTCGTGGCACTTAAACAACCCATGTTAAAGCGTCAGCTATGGTTATTGTTATCTGAGTATGTCGATGCCTGAGATCCGGCTACTAAGCCTTGAAGATTTGCCTACCTTAATGAACATCGAGTTGGCAGCTAATTTATACCCTTGGACTGAAGGGGTATTTCGTTCTTGTTTTAATCAGCAATATTTCAATTATGGTGTTTTTCAACATGAACAGTTGCAAGGGTTTTATATTGGCCAATTTCTGGGGGTAGAAAGTCAATTATTTAATATTGCCGTTGCGCCGCAGGCGCAAGGTCAGGGTTTCGGTAAATTATTACTTGCACACTTTGTTGCACAGAGTACCGAACGTAATGCTTTAGATGCCTGGTTAGAGGTTCGTGCAACTAACCAACAGGCATTGCATCTTTATCAGCAAGCGGGTTTTATCGAAACAGGCCGCCGCAATAATTACTACGTTAGCGCGCAGGGCCGCGAAGATGCATTGCTGATGTGCTTACCCTTAGCGTTTAGTTAATTGCTACGGCTGCTTTTTAGCAGAGGTTATTGCTGCTATTTTGCTAAAACGGAAGCATATAACTGAATGCTTTATTACCCGCAAAATAACAGATGGTTTATCCTAACAGTTAGCCACCCATTCACAAAGCTGCAAGCCTGATTATGCCTGATATTGTTTGTTTAACGCTGTGGCAATAAAGCCGAGTGCTTGTTTTTTTTTCATGGGCAACGTTTTCGTTTTTTTGCAGGTTGCAGCGCCTGTTTAGCCTTACCAGACCCCTTGATGAAAAGCATTGATTGTTTAAAGCGTCAGGATCAGCGAAAATAGCCACCAATGATGTTAAACATAATGGATCTAGCAAACGAAGGGCTCTACTGCGGGCTCTGCAATTATTTGTCGAAATCCATGCAAAAATGAAAAGACTTTATTAATGGCAGACCAAAACTTTCTTAACGAAATCAATTCTAGAAGAACTTTTGCAATCATATCTCACCCCGATGCCGGTAAAACGACGATCACTGAAAAAGTGTTGTTGTTCGGACACTTGATCCAAAAAGCCGGTACTGTTAAGGGTAAAAAATCGGGCCAGTTTGCTACTTCAGACTGGATGGAGATGGAAAAAGAGCGCGGTATTTCCGTGACAACTTCCGTCATGCAGTTTCCTTATCATGATTGTTTGGTCAACCTGCTAGACACGCCGGGTCACGAAGATTTCTCCGAAGATACCTATCGTACCTTAACCGCCGTCGATTCCTGTTTAATGGTCATTGATGGTGCTAAAGGGGTTGAAGATCGCACCATCAAACTGATGGAAGTGACACGCCTGCGTGATACGCCGATCGTCACTTTTATGAACAAAATGGATCGGGATATTCGCGATCCGATTGATTTATTGGATGAAGTTGAAAGCGTTTTAAAGATTGCTTGTGCACCTATCACTTGGCCGATTGCCTCAGGTAAAGAATTTAAAGGCGTGTATCACATCTTACGTGACGAGGTCATTTTCTATAAATCGGGCCTCGGGCACACTATTCAAGATGTTGACGTGATCAAAGGCCTCAACAATCCTGAACTGGATAAACGGCTTGGCTATTATGCACAGCAATTGCGCGATGAAATGGAGTTGGTGCAAGGCGCGAGTAACGAGTTTGATCAAGACTTGTTTTTGAAAGGCGAACTGACGCCGGTGTTCTTTGGTACGGCTCTAGGTAACTTCGGTGTGGATCATATGCTGGATGGCTTGACCGAGTGGGCGCCTACGCCGCAACCCCGAGCGACAGACACGCGTACAGTGCAAGCTACGGAAACCGGCTTTAGCGGCTTCGTCTTTAAAATTCAAGCTAACATGGATCCGAAGCATCGAGACCGTGTTGCGTTTATGCGTATCGTGTCAGGTAAGTATGAAAAAGGCATGAAAGTGCGTCATGTACGCATTGGTAAAGACGTTTTGATCCCGCAAGCGTTAACCTTTTTAGCCGGTGATCGCGAGCATTTAGAAGAAGCTTACCCAGGCGATATTATCGGTTTGCATAACCATGGCACCATCAAAATTGGTGACACCTTCACCACCGGTGAAAATATGCAATTTAGCGGTATTCCGAATTTTGCACCGGAGTTATTCCGTCGTATTCGCTTACGTGACCCACTGAAACAAAAGCAGTTGTTGAAAGGCTTAGTTCAGTTAGCGGAAGAGGGCGCTGTGCAAGTGTTTCGTCCGCTGGATAACAATGACCTGATTGTGGGTGCTGTCGGGGTGCTGCAGTTTGATGTGGTCGTGCATCGCTTAAAATCAGAGTACAACGTTGACGCGCTGTACGAGAGTGTGAATGTGAGTACCGCGCGCTGGGTTTACTGTGATGATGCTAAAACACTGCAAGAGTTCCAGAATAAAGCCAGTAATAACTTGGCCTTAGATGGCGGCGATAACCTGACTTATATCGCACCCACGATGGTTAACTTAAACCTCGCTATTGAACGTTATCCGAAAATTAAATTCCTTAAAACCCGCGAGCATTAACAGGTTGCCGTATGAATATTAAACACCTTTTAACTGAGAAAACCCTTGCTGCCTTTCAACAGCTTGGCTTAACCGAAAACGTTAATGCGGCTGTTACGCAAAGCACGCGGCCAGAATTTGGTGATTATCAGATCAATGGCGCTATGGCGGCAGCCAAGTTATTAAAAACCAATCCGCGGCAGCTTGCGCAACAGTTACTAGAGCTGCTCGATATTGCCGACATGGCCGAAAGCGTTGAAATAGCGGGGCCTGGTTTTATCAATGTGAAGTTAGATAAAAACTGGCTTGCATCGCAATTAACGACGGCAGCAACCGACAGCCGTTTGGGCGTTGCGGTGAATCCTACACCGCAAACGGTAGTGGTGGATTATTCTGCGCCTAACTTAGCCAAAGAAATGCACGTTGGCCATTTACGTTCAACCATTATTGGTGATGCGGTTGTACGAACCCTTGAGTTCTGGGGGGACACCGTGATCCGACAGAACCATATGGGCGATTGGGGCACGCAATTTGGTATGCTGATAGCGCATTTAGAAGACAAAATCGCCGCCGGTGTCGATTTAGAAACGGTCGCCTTAGCCGATCTTGAAGATTTCTATCGGGAAGCGAAAAAGCGTTTTGATGATGAAAGCGGTTTTGCGGATAAATCACGTGATTACGTGGTAAAACTACAAAGCGGTGATGCGCATTGCCAAAAACTGTGGCAGATGTTTATTGATACCTCGATTAAACACAGCAACGACGTTTATCAGAAACTGAATGTCACCCTGACGAATGCCGATATCAAACCTGAAAGCGCCTATAACGCCATGTTACAACCGATTGTTGCTGAGTTAGTCGCAAAAGATATCGCGGTTGAAAGCCAAGGTGCTTTGGTGGTGTTTTTGCAAGAATTAGCCGATAAAGAGGGTACCCCTTCACCTTTTATCATTCAAAAAACCGGTGGGGGTTTCTTATATTCGACCACCGATTTAGCCGCGTGTCAGTATCGCAGCCACGAATTAGCCGCTGATCGCATTATTATCTTCACGGATGCACGGCAAGCTCTGCACTTTAAACAAGTCGAATTAGTGGCACGCAAGGCCGGTTATTTAGCCGAGCGCACAGCCTACGATCACTGCCCGTTCGGCACCATGATGGGTGAAGATGGTAAACCCTTTAAAACGCGTACTGGCGGCACAGTAAAGCTGGCTGAACTCCTGGAAGAAGCGGTAGTTCGCGCCAATGCGGTATTGCAAGATAAAGTGACCGATTTATCAGCAACTGAGATGGCTGAGATCGCCCGTAAGGTTGGCATTGGGGCGGTAAAATATGCGGATTTATCGAAAAACCGTACCAGTGACTATATTTTTAGCTGGGATGCAATGCTCAGCTTTGAAGGCGCTACCGCACCTTACTTACAATATGCCTATACTCGGGTACGCAGTATTTTACGCAAAGCTGAGGTTGCGGCTGATTTTCATGCTGAAATCGTGATTGGCGCCGAGCAGGAAAAATTGTTAGCTGTTAAATTATTGCGTTTTGAAGAAACCTTACAACAAGTAATGAAGGAAGCTCAGCCGAATTTACTGTGTAATTACTTGTATGAACTGGCCAGTTTATACATGACGTTCTATGAAGCCTGTCCTATTCTAAAAGAAGGTGTTGAACCAGCAACGCGTGACAGCCGTTTAATGCTGAGTATTTTTAGCGCCAAGTTATTACACAAAGGCTTGGACCTTCTGGGTATTGAAGTAATGGAACGGATGTAACATGAAAATCGACGCGATTCGCCGCAGCTACACCAAAGATAAATTGGATCTCGACCAGCTCGATGCCGATCCCATTGTGCAATTTGAACAATGGTTAAAAGATGCGGTGGCGGCAGAATTGCCCGATCCGACCGCAATGTGTGTAGCGAGCGTCGACGCTGAGGGGCAGCCGTCACAGCGGCTGGTATTGTTAAAAGATCTGAACCCGAGCGGCTTTACCTTTTACACTAACCTTGGCAGCCGTAAGGCTACCGAGTTAGCAGCTAATCCTAAAGTTTGCTTACATTTTCCGTGGCATCCTCTCGAGCGCCAAGTGATCGTTTATGGCACGGCAGAACGCGTGCCTACCAGTCAGGTAATGAAGTATTTCTTATCACGACCCAAAGAAAGTCAGTTGGCCGCTTGGGCATCTGAGCAAAGTCGGCCGGTGTCAACGCGTTTGGCACTGATGCAGAAATTTGCGGAAATCAAAGAGAAATTTTCGCATGGTGATGTGTCGTTACCCGATTTTTGGGGCGGCTTTTTAGTCCGTCCTTATCAAATTGAATTTTGGCAAGGCGGTGAGCATCGCTTACATGATCGCTTTATGTATCGGCAAACGGATCTTGGCTGGCAAATTGAGCGGCTGTGCCCTTAACGCGGCAGTAAAAAAGGACTCGCGCGAGTGAATAACCCCCAAATAACAACTCGCTCGATGCATTACCCGCTATTCGACACCCATTGTCATCTTGACTTACCCGAACTCTGGCATGCATGGCCAGAGCATTGGCGCCTAGCACAGCAAGCTGGGGTGCAAGCCTTGTTAATTCCAGCAGTGGCTAAAGAAAATTGGCCGCGTTTACTGAAGCTGTGTCAAACCAACCCGCAATTTTATCTTGCTTTGGGTATCCATCCTTGGTGGGCCATTAAACATCACTTAGCGGATATTGATTTGCTGGCGTTGCAGTTGCAACAGCCAGAGGTATCGGTGCAGGCCATCGGTGAAATTGGCCTTGATTTCGCGTTAAATGCGGACAGTTTTGTCATACAGCAGCAATTGTTTGCAGCACAATTAGCGTTAGCCAAACGGCATAAATTACCGGTGATCTTGCACCATCGTAAAAGTCAGCCAGCGTTATTAGCGGAAATTAAACGTCAGCAGTTTAGTGAAGGCGGCATTTTGCATGCGTTTTCAGGAAGTCAGCAACAAGCGCACGCTTTTATCGATGTGGGGTTCAAATTAGGTATCGGTGGCACTATTACCTATAGCCGAGCCGAAAAAACACGGAATGCGGTCAGTAAATTACCGCTGTCGGCTTTAGTGTTAGAGACCGATGCACCCGCTATGCCGCTAAGCGGTTTTCAAGGGCAGGTCAATACGCCAGCGCAGTTAGCACAGGTGTTTGACGCTTTATGTCAATTAAGAGATGAATCCCCACCGCAGCTCGCTGTGGCGTTGTGGCAAAATAGTCGTCAGGTCTTGCGACTGAGTTAACCGGCGAAAAGGTTTAGGTAAAGAGTATCAGGCTTGGGGAGTAGGTGTTTTGCGATAGCGCTGACTTAGCTGACTAACGTTGCGTTTCAGTAACATGCCCACCGCGCCAGTAAGTAGCAGCAGACCTAAGATTTGTTGCATTAACTGCTGCCAAGAATGATAGCCCGGAAACAACTTTTCATCCTGCAATAAACTTAATTTGATATAGCCAAGCAATTCGTTGTTCACTCGAATTTCTTCTACCATCGGGATTAATGCTAAAGGCTGGTCGGGGCGATACAGTAAGCGTGCGGCAGAATTCGCTTCTGACCAACTGATCCTGACGCCATTCGCATCATAAACCACGACATCATGTAAGAACGGATTTTCAGCAATATGTTGAGTTAATTGCGACAAGCCTTCCAATTCGTCATTTTCTAATAAATAACCGGCGGTGTAAGACATGGCAATTAAGGTTTCACGCATCAGCAGTTTATTTTGTTGCATCAACAGTTGCTGACCTTCAGTGCGTGCTGCGCCCCAGCTATGCAAAATAAACCAAATACCTAATACGGCTAATGCCAGTTGTAATAAGGTAATAAAGCTTGAATATCGATGACCTGATAGGCTATGGTGCTGCATATTTTTAATCGCTAAATGACGTCGGCAGGTCGCTGCCTAAAGTGTTGTAGCATGCCATGGTCATTCAGTTAAGTATAGGGCAGAGCGTGTCGAATTTTTCTAAAGTATTAGCTCCGTTTAATCGTGAGCTAAAGTCGATGTTAACTGAAGCGCAGCAGCCGTTGTGTTTAGAATGGCGAGCAGGGCAAATTCAGAGTGTGGCAACGGCTGATAGCGCTGCCAGTGGCCCAGTATTAATTTACTTTGGTGGCGAGCAGAGTTTGAGCCAACTTGAGCAGATTTTAGCTGCGCTGGCATTACCTTCTATGTTACTAACCGTCAGTGTCAATCAACCGCTTGCTAGCTTACCGGCCGGCCTGTTGTTGCAAAGCCCCGCACTGGCGCAACCTGAACAAGCGCGATTAAACCAGATCGCAGCAGCGCTAGATTGCCAGCTGGTATTTTTAGCAACGCGTCCAGCGTTATCGCAGCCCGGTTTATTACTGATGGATATGGACTCGACGGCCATTGAAATTGAATGTATCGACGAGATTGCTAAGTTAGCCGGTGTAGGTGAACAGGTGGCCGCCGTTACTGCCAGAGCAATGAACGGTGAGCTGGATTTTGCTCAAAGCTTGCAACAACGGGTGGCGGCATTAGCCGGTGCGCCTGAATCAGTGCTGCAGCAAGTATTAGATAAGTTGCCGTTAATGCCAGGGTTAACCGAGTTGGTGGCAACGTTACAGCGTCATCATTGGCAGGTGGCTATTGCCTCCGGCGGTTTTACCTATTTTACTGATGCCCTAAAGCAGCAACTGGGCTTAACGGCAACCTTTGCTAATCAATTAGAGATTGTTGAGGGTAAGTTAACGGGTAAGGTGTTAGGACCCATTGTTGATGCAGAGCGTAAAGCGGCTGTTGTCGGCGAGTTAGCTGCGCAGTATCGCATTCCACTGGCTCAAACCATCGCCATAGGAGATGGCGCTAATGACTTATTAATGTTGCAACAAGCTGGCTTAGGTGTAGCGTTTCATGCGAAACCCAAGGTGCAGGCGGCGGCCAAAGCGGCGATAACTTCCGGCAGCTTATTGCAGCTATTGTATTTGGTTGAACCCGCGTGAAGCATCAACAACATTCGTTGTTTGTTGATTTAAAAGACTATCATCTGCATGTTAGGCAATTAACACCGCTGCACGGTTCACTTGCGCCGGTGTTGTATTTGCACGGTGCAATTGAGAATGGGCGGATTTTTTACAGCCATTCAGGTAAAGGCCTTGCCAGCTTCTTAGCCGATCAGGGGTTTATTGGTTATGCCGTCGATTTTGCTGGTCGTGGTTTATCGCAACCCTCGCTGGCTGATGGTTTGCAGCAAAATCAGCAACAATTAATTTGTCATGATATTCCGCGCTTAATCGAGCATTTTTACGACTTACATCAACAGCCCTTAATCTTGATGTGTCATTCGTGGGGCGGCGTGTTGGCGGCGGCAAGTTTAGCCCGTCATCCGCATTTACTGCAGAAAGTTAAAGCCAAGGTTTGTTTTGGCACCAAACGCGTGATCAGTGTGCGATCGTTAGCAAAATGGCTGAAAATCGATATGGTATGGAATAGTCTTGCCCCTTGGTTAAGTCGGCAGCCTGGTTATTTACCTGCTAAACGCTGGCGTTTAGGGGCAGATGATGAGCCGCGACAATTTTTGTTGGATACCATTCGTTGGATCAAAGGTGCTCCGTTTAAAGATTGCACGGATGGTTTTGATTATCAGCAAGCTTGTCAGCAAGCGATGTGGCCAGCCATTTGGCATTTTGCCGCCGAGCATGATCGTGTGCTTGGTCACCCGAAGGATGTACAGGCTTTTATTGAAGAATGCGCTCAGCGTGAAGCGAAATTCAGTTTATTGGGGAAAACGCAGGGTTATTCGCAAAACTATGATCATATTTCTATGTTGACGCATCCCGCTGCAGCAACGGAGCATTTTCAAGAGCTCACGCTATGGCTAAAGAGCTTATAATGGCTATTTATCGCGCGCTAAGATAGCCATGCGTGCTTGCTGTTGAGCGGTGCAGGCAGCCGCATTATAACGAGCAACGATCTCTGCAGAGGTTTCTACACCATCAGCTACCCCTTCGACATGCCACAACTCTTCCTCTAACGTTTTTGCTTTGTGTATAGCATAAACACTGATATAGCCAATCTCTTTCGCGATATATTCTGAGTCTAGCTTACCGGTACGAGAAACGTAGAGTTTAAAACTAAACAGCACATGATGTTCAATAGCATCTAAAATAAAGATTTGCAGATCTTCCGCTTGCTTAAACTCAAAATCATAATGGCTACTGAACTCCAGTTGACCATTGTCTAACGGGGTAACCCGAATATACAACTCAAATTGTTTTGACGGATCATGTCGCTTCATTTGCTTTAAAAAATGTGCGACTTCTTGCGTTAGCACGTGCTCTTTCGTCAATAAACTAAAGTCTAAGCTTTTGCTGCTCTGTTGCGACAGTTGCAGCAACTTATGAATTGCATTGGGCTGGGCGCCACGGCCTAACACATTTACGTCATGGCGTAGGCCTTTGCGATGAATAAAAACCGCAAAGTTATTCAGCGTTTTAACATACATATTGCGCAGTGCATCTGATAAGCCAGGGTACTTCGGTGTTTCTTCGGCCACAGTTAATTTGCTGCGGTTACTTTGAATTAACTGCTGAAAAAACGCCTTACCAACATGATAATCGGTTTGAGCAATTTTCAAATTCATAATGGTGCGGCTTTTACTTACTGCCATTACTTCGTAAGGTAAGCCCGATAATTGATGTTTGTTCGTGATTTTTTGTAGATCGGGTAATTCAAAAAGCAGTATATCGCCTTTTTGAAAATCGACAGGTTGGCTAAATTCAATTTGTAGGCCGCCAGTGGAAAAGTCTCGGCTAAAACTGCTGATGGGGGTTTGCTCTGGTTTGTTTCTTACCAGCACCGTGGTTTTATACAAATAACGCGACTCAGCACGTAAATTAATATAATGAATAGCTATCGCTTCACAGGGTTTGGCTTGCAGGGCTTTACTTAATCCAAATTTATTTAAGGCCGCTAATTTATCAGTTTGGTAAGTATAGGCCGAGTAATAACGCCGATGTTCAGCCGAACTGATTTCAGTGAGTGCGGCAATATAATGCATATCTTTGAGCATACCCGCGATCAAGGGGAACGGTTTTTGCGTGTTGACCGCGCCGGGTATGGCAAATTCATTAATACTTTGGCTTACGTGAGTTTTTAATAAATTAAGATGGAATACACGCCAACTGGGCTTGCCAGCGCCAAACCCAAAAAACATCTCACGCAAAGCGGTTGATTCGGCAAGTTCAAGATCCGTCGCAGCATAAAAATACAATTTGCCTTTTGCTGCGTGAGTAAAGCAATACAAGATACTGGAGCGTTCGGTTGAGGTCTGGCTCAGCAGCAGTTTTAGCCGCTTTGCAGATAGTACATGGCTTAATACTGAGAGTTGCTGTTCATCCAAAAAATAATGCCAAACACTTTTGTTGTAATCACTGGTGAGGCAAAAACGGCTACTGACTTGGCCATCAACAACAGATAAATAAACCGGTAAAGTATTAATTCGCGGCAAATAGTATTGTTCATAGCCCTTGGTAATGACGGCGTCGGTGGTGTTATCTAAATTCACCTTGTAGCGGCGTTTATTACCGTGAATAAAACTCTGTAAAAATTGATTAAACGAGCCTTCTTGTTCTGGATTCAAGCGCTTTAATCGCAAATAGTTATATTTATCCTGCTCATCCACTTCTAAGACTTGATAAGTTAAACCCTTAGGCAAATTCAAGGTGAATTCTTTTTCTAAACCACGCAAAGCCAAATTGAGGGTGTCCCCCACAACAATTTGCCGCCCTGCTGGTATTTTTAATTTACAACCACCAACAGACAGATCCGTGGTCATGGCACTAAAACGCTGATCCGCATGGCGGACTTCTACTTCAATGCCATAATTCATGCGCTCTTCACAGCGGCTGATATAATAGCCAAACTGCACTAATTTATTCGGGTTGTTGGTTTCTTCTTCTGGCTCGGTATTTTCTTGCGTGTTTGTGGAGTCGGGCAGCTGCAAACCATTACGGCGTTGTGCTAATGCATTACGAACACGCTCTTCGGTTTCTTTACGATGACGAACCCGAAAGTTATTGTCAGCGTTCATGACTTCTTCGTAGACGCCAATAGTGTATTGGCCGTAATCGTTAACGCCGTTTTCAAAGATCTGCCGTGCGGTATCATCTAGGTGATGGGTTTTGCCTAAATAGACAAAAGGTTTAACATCACCATCAACATGGCCGCGTAAATCAATGTAATAGTTGCAAGGCTGAGCAAGACGCTTTAGTTCCATTTTTAATAAAAACTGTTTTGACTTAGGCAGGCTAGCAGACAGACTAGCGAAAGTCTGCTCAAACTCGGGTGAGTTGATCAGTCCTTTCATCCTTTCAATAATGCCAGATTGCTCTTTAAAGTCGGTTGCAGTCATAGTCAGCTGATTCAGTTGCCAAAATTTTGGCAGCTTAGGGTTATAATGAGATTAAGCTACGTTGTTCTATTTCGAAAAGCAATATCTGTGCCTTTTATTCAAATTAGGAAAAATCATGGCAAAAACAAAAACCGCCTACGTATGTAATGAATGTGGTGCCGATTTTATGCGCTGGCAAGGTCAGTGTTCTGAATGCTCGGCTTGGAACTGTATTACTGAAGTAAGACTAGGAGCCGTAAAAACGAAAAATACTCGGCTGGATGGTTATGCCGGTACCACAGTCGCTAAAGTGATGCGGCTTGATGAAGTCGATCTGCAAGAAGTACCACGCTTTAGTACTGGCTTTGTTGAGTTTGACCGCGTGTTAGGCGGCGGTATTGTGCCGGGTTCTGCTATTTTAATCGGTGGGCATCCAGGTGCTGGTAAAAGTACCTTATTACTACAAATGATGTGTGGCTTAGCTGAACAGGGTGGAGCCTTGTACGTCACGGGGGAAGAATCTTTACAGCAGGTGGCGATGCGCGCTCAGCGCTTAGGTTTACCAATGGGCACGTTAAAAATGCTGGCAGAGACCAATGTCGAAACGATTTGCCAATTAGCGCAGCAAGAAAAGCCCCGCATTATGGTTATCGACTCCATCCAAGTGATGCATTTAGCTGATGTGCAATCGGCCCCAGGAAGTGTGTCGCAGGTTCGAGAAAGTGCGGCCTTTTTAACACGCTTTGCCAAGCAGTATCACATAGCCATTATTATGGTGGGCCATGTCACAAAAGATGGCTCGCTGGCTGGCCCTAAGGTACTTGAGCATTGTATTGACTGCTCGGTGATGCTTGATGGCGATACCGATAGCCGCTATCGCACTATGCGTGGCCATAAAAATCGTTTTGGCCCGGTAAATGAGCTAGGCGTCTTTGCTATGACCGGTCAGGGCATGAAAGAAGTGAAAAATCCTTCGGCTATTTTTTTAACGCGTGGTAAAGAAGATCAATCTGGCAGTATTGTGATGGTGCTTTGGGAAGGAACGCGGCCATTATTAGTCGAGATCCAAGGGTTAGTCGATTATTCACCGCTGAATAATCCAAGACGCGTGACTTTGGGTATGGAGCAAAACCGTATTTCTATGTTATTGGCCGTTATGCATCGCCACGGTGGTTTGCAAATGGCCGATCAAGATGTGTTTGTCAATGTCGTCGGCGGCGTTAAGGTCAACGAAACGAGTGCTGATTTAGCGACCTTGCTGGCCTTGGTATCGAGTTTTCGTGATAAACCCTTGCCCAATGATTTGGTCGTATTCGGTGAAGTCGGCTTGGCGGGGGAAATTAGGCCGGTACCGAGTGGGCAAGAACGTTTACGTGAAGCGGCAAAACATGGTTTTCGTCGCGCTATTGTGCCGATAGCGAATGCGCCCAAAGAGCCGATTGAGGGTATGCAGGTCATCTGTGTGAGTAAGTTAGCAGAAGCGTTAGAAGCGATTTAGCCCATCGGTAGGGGCATAAAAAACACCTCCGTCGTAGCGGAGGTGTTAATGTCTTGAGATTTAAGTTATTTGATGCTGCTATTTTGCGGGAAGTTAAGGCGTAATACTTGTTCTGCATCTTGCTTTAACTTATCTAAACCCAAGCGGCCATAGCTTTCTACCATAATTTCGAGAGCTTGTTCTACTTGTGGTACATCACGGTAAAACTCTAGCACATATTTACCACGGTTCGCTGCAGCGAGATAAGCACCACGGCGCATGTAGTAATCGGCAACGATTAATTCATGCTGGGCCAATTTGTTTTTAATCACCAACATGCGGTTACGCGCTTCATCGGCATATTTGCTGTTTGGAAAGCTATTTAATAAAATTTTAAAATCATCAAACGCTTGACGGGTGCTGCTTAAATCACGGTCGGCGCGCTCTATATCAAAAAACTCTTGAAACGCATTTTCATCGGCTTTTAAGTTGGTCAGGCCCCGCATGTAATAGACATAATCTAAATCAGGCTGGTTGGGGTTTAACCGAATAAAGCGGTCAATGCTGGCTAACGCTTGTGGAATATCGCCAGCTTGATGATGGGCATAAATTAAGTCGAGTTGTACTTGTTTAGCTAATGGGCCGAACGGATAGCGACTCTCTACCCCTTTGAGTAATTCAATGGCTCGGTTATAAAGGCCTGCATCCAAGACTTCTTTGGCTTGTTGATACATGCCTTGAGCCGTTTGTGTGGCAGTCATTTGCTGTGGTTTGGGTTTGCCAGCACAGGCCGTTAGGGCGATTGACATCAAAACTATCAGTATAAATTTCAATTTCATGTAAAAATCCGTTACTACTTAAGCTAAATGGCTGTCTAGTCCAGCGTAAAATCGTTAAAATAGGCGCTAATGCGATTCTACCCCAGATATCGAGGGGTTGCACACAGGATAACTGCTTCCGTCATGACAAAACAGATAAAACTTTCACAAATCGTTCCTGACCATCTTTTTGGTAAACGCTTAGATCAGGTTTTAGCCGAAATGTTCCCTGATTATTCACGTTCACGTATAAAAGAGTGGATTTTGGCTGATGCTGTGCAAGTTGAACAGCAACTTTGCAATACGCCAAGACAGAAGATGTTCGGAGGTGAGCAGATTGATATTACAGCCGATTTGCCTGAAGACGAACGCTTTTTGGCCGAGCCCATTGCTTTAGATGTGGTTTTTGAAGATGAACATATTTTAGTAATCAATAAACCTGCGGGTTTAGTGGTTCACCCTGGTGCTGGTAATGCGGATGGCACTTTATTAAATGCTTTATTGCATCATTGCCCAGGTATTGGTGAAGTGCCGCGCGCAGGCATTGTGCATCGCCTTGATAAAGACACCACTGGTTTAATGGTGGTTGCCAAGACCATTCCGGCACAAACGCATTTAGTTGAAGCCATGCAAGCACGTGAAATTACCCGTGAATATGAAGCGGTTTGTTACGGTGCCATGACCGGAGGTGGCTCGGTTAATCGTCCTATTGGCCGGCATCCAACCAAAAGAACTTTGATGGCGGTGCTTGAAAGCGGTAAGCCTGCTGTCACGCATTACCGGGTAATGGAGAAGTATCGTGCTCATACCAGGTTACGTCTGCGCTTAGAAACCGGCAGAACGCATCAAATTCGTGTGCATATGACGTTTATCAGTCATCCTTTAGTGGGCGATCCGGTGTATGGGGGGCGGCCACGTCCCCCGCGTCAGGCAGCTGAAAGCTTATTGGTGTTTATGCGTAATTTCCGCCGCCAGGCGTTGCATGCGATCATGCTTAAACTGGCTCATCCCATTACCGGTCAAATTTTGGAATGGCATGCGCCTTTACCGGATGACATGGTGCAACTTAATGCCGCTTTACGTGCTGATACCGCTCAGCATGGCTTGGATTTTGTGTAATGCGCAATGTAAGCATTAAATGTCAATGACGCCTTTGTTACTTAAACCAACATGGCCTGCACCTTTTAATGTGCAGGCGGTTAGCTCAACTCGCTTCGGTGGTTATTCGCAGGGAGTGTTTCAGGGGTTAAATTTAGGCTTACATGTTGGGGACGATGCGGCTACTGTTGCTCGAAACCGCTCGTTGTTTCAACAGCAAGCGGCTATGCCCGTAGAGCCTTGTTGGCTTGATCAAGTTCATAGCAATAAAGTATGGCACTTGACCGAGAGCACTGCCGTGCTAAATGCGGCAGTGCCTCAAGCTGATGCAGCGTTTAGCCAGCAAGCTGGGCAAGTTTGTGTCGTCATGACAGCAGATTGCTTGCCGTTATTAGTATGCAATAACGCAGGCTCTGAGGTGGCCGCCATTCATGCGGGCTGGCGCGGTCTAGCGTCGGGCGTGATTGAGCATACCTTACAACAGTTTCAGGCAAAGCCTAGTGAGCTACTGGTGTGGTTAGGCCCTGCCATTGGCCCCAAGCACTTTGAAGTGGGTGCTGAGGTGCGCCAAGCCTTTGTACAGCAAAATGTGCTGGCCGCTAGCGCTTTTAAACCCTTAGGCAAAGAAAAATATCTGGCTGACTTATATTTGCTGGCACAACTGCGGCTGCAGGCTTATGGTGTCTCTGCTATTTTTGGTGGCAACTATTGCACTTATCACGACACTGCGCAGTTCTATTCATACCGTCGTGATGGCCAAACGGGTCGAATGGCCAGTGCCATTTGGCTCAGTCATTCATCATAAAACTGATCGAAGTCAATTTTTTGACGTTTATTGCTTGAAAATTCCACAATCTAACCCAATCTTAATTTGCAGCAACCCATACTTATGCCTGCAGGAGCTAGACCATGCGCTTAGATAAATTTACCAGTAAATTCCAAGAAGCTATCGCTGATGCCCAATCGTTAGCGGTCGGGCGCGATCAACAATTTATTGAACCCGTGCACATTATGTTTGCTCTTCTCAACCAAGAAGGCGGCACGGTGCGAGAGTTGTTGAATAAACTGGCGATTAACTTTAATGAACTCCGCTCAAAAGTAAGTCAAAGTATTGAGCGATTACCTCGCGTGGAAGGTGATGCCAGTAATTTGCAGTTGGCCAGTACCACCGCGCAGTTATTACAACAATGCGATAAATTGGCGCAGCAACGCAAAGATCAGTTTATTTCCAGTGAGTTATTTGTGTTAGCCGCCACCGAAGATAAGTCTGAGTTGGGGCGTATTTTAAAATTACTCGGTGTCACCAAAAACAACGTGGTATCGGCTATTGAACAAATCCGCGGTGGCCAAAAAGTTGAAGATGCTAACGCTGAAGATACTCGTCAAGCGTTAACTAAATATACGGTAGATTTAACAGCGCGAGCCGAAGCCGGCAAATTAGATCCGGTAATTGGCCGTGATGAAGAAATCCGTCGGTGTATTCAAGTATTACAGCGTCGCACCAAGAATAACCCTGTGTTAATTGGTGAGCCGGGCGTGGGTAAAACCGCCATTGTTGAAGGGCTGGCGCAGCGTATTATCAATAAAGAAGTACCGGAAGGGCTTAAAGATAAGCGCGTATTGTCTTTGGATATGGGCTCTTTATTAGCGGGTGCGAAATACCGTGGCGAATTTGAAGAGCGTTTAAAAGCCGTATTGGCTGATGTGTCGAAAGAAGAAGGCCAGATCATATTATTTATTGATGAAATTCATACCATGGTTGGCGCCGGTAAAGCCGATGGTGCAATGGATGCGGGTAATATGTTAAAGCCTGCGTTAGCGCGTGGTGAATTACATTGTCTTGGCGCAACCACCTTAGATGAATACCGTAAATATATTGAGAAAGATGCCGCTTTAGAGCGTCGTTTCCAAAAGGTTCTGGTGGATGAGCCGTCAGTGGAAGATACCATCGCTATCTTACGTGGTTTAAAAGAGCGTTATGAATTGCACCATGCGGTAGAGATTACCGATCCAGCGATTGTCGCCGCGGCGACCTTATCACATCGTTATGTGAGTGATCGGCAACTTCCCGATAAAGCTATCGACTTGATCGACGAAGCCGCATCAAGCATCCGTATGCAGATGGACTCAAAGCCAGAAGAGTTAGATCGGTTAGAGCGGCGTATTATTCAATTAAAACTCGAAGATAATGCTTTAGCCAAAGAAACCGATGAGGCCAGTAAAAAACGTCGGGAATCTATTCAAGAGCAAATTCGAGAATTAGACATCAGCTACAAGGAGTTAGATGAGATCTGGGTGTCTGAAAAAGCCGCATTGCAAGGTACACAGCATATCAAATCAGAGTTGGAGCAGGCGCGCTTAGACCTAGAAGTTGCTCGTCGTGCCAGTGATTTGCAGCGGATGTCAGAGCTGCAATATGGTCGCATCCCTGAACTTGAGAAAAAACTGGATCTCGCATCGCAAGCCGAAATGCAAGAAATGACCTTGTTGCGAAATCGGGTAACCGAGCATGAAATTGCCGATGTATTATCAAAAGCAACGGGGATCCCGGTAAGTAAAATGCTGGAAGGCGAGCGCGACAAACTGCTGCAAATGGAAAGCGCCTTACATCAAAGTGTTGTGGGGCAGCATGAAGCGATAGCGGCTGTCGCCAATGCTATTCGCCGTTCACGAGCCGGTTTGTCGGATCCGAATAAACCGATTGGCTCTTTCTTATTTTTAGGCCCGACAGGGGTCGGTAAAACGGAATTAACAAAATCTCTTGCACGTTTTTTATTCGACAGTCCCGATGCGATGGTACGTATCGACATGTCTGAATTTATGGAAAAACATGCGGTATCACGTTTAGTGGGTGCACCGCCAGGGTATGTCGGTTATGAAGAGGGCGGCTATTTAACAGAGGCGGTAAGGCGTAAACCCTATTCGGTTATTTTGCTTGATGAAGTTGAGAAAGCCCATCCCGATGTGTTTAATATTCTATTGCAGGTGTTAGATGACGGCCGTTTAACCGATGGGCAGGGCCGCACTGTCGACTTTAAAAATACGGTCATTATCATGACTTCAAACTTGGGTTCTGATCTTATTCAAGAACACCATAAAGAATACAGTTATGAACAGATGAAAGAAATGTTGATGGGCGTGTTGGCAAAACAATTTCGGCCAGAGTTTTTAAATCGACTGGATGAAGCTGTGGTGTTTCACCCTCTGGATAATAAACAAATTCAACAAATTGCTAAAATTCAGTTGGATCGTTTGGCTGAACGTTTGCAGCAACGCGACTATCTGCTAGAGGTTAGCGAAGCTGCGTTACAAAAATTGGCTGAAGTGGGTTTTGATCCTCTGTTTGGTGCACGGCCATTGAAACGTGCTATTCAGCAACATTTGGAGAATCGTCTAGCTCAAGCGTTACTGCAAGGTGATTTTTTACCGGGTTGCACCGTGGTTATTGACCATAACGGGGAAACTTTTACCATGCATAGCCATCGCTAGAATGCATCATAACCCCTGTATCATATCGAACAAGGGTTAATATGATTAAGGCGTTGGGGCACAACGCCTTTTTATTTCAAAATTGACGAGCATTGTTTGTTGCTCGCGCTCCATTTCTGTTAGTAAACGAAGTTCGTTTTTGTTTGCATCCTGAGTGAACAACTCTTGGCCACTGCGCAATAACAGTAATTGTTCTTGTGCCTTTTGACAAAGCATAGGATCAAGTTCTGAACTCACTGGGTTACCCTGTGAGTCTCGCACCGACGATCGTGAGGCGGCATTAGTACGAACGGTGACCAACTGGTAATTGCCTTCACGTGGTGGTTGCTGACCAAAATGTGTTACACCTCGAGCGTCTTGCCAGCTATAAACCGTTTGTGCCATTGCTGTATTACTAGTCAAACTGACCAGAAACATAAAAATAAGACTCGCTTTTGCCATGGTTCTATCCATGTTATGTTATGTCCCTTATAATCAGTATATTCTCTTTTTCAGAAGTTGCCCTATGACAGATCTAAAAAACAATGAACATGGCCCGCGCAAAGGGATCTATTTATTACCTAACCTGCTTACAACTGCAGGATTGTTCTCTGGTTTCTTTGCCATCGTATCATCAATGAATGGCAGATTTGAAGCGGCAGCGGTCGCTATTTTCATCGCTATGGTTTTTGATGGCTTAGATGGACGAGTTGCACGCCTAACCAATACTCAAAGTGAGTTCGGTGCGCAGTACGATAGTATGTCTGATTTACTGGCGTTTGGTGTCGCTCCAGCTTTAGTTGCCTACAACTGGGCGTTAGCTGATTTAGGTAAGTTTGGTTGGCTTGCGGCCTTTATTTACGTAGCTTGTGCTGCATTACGTTTAGCGCGATTTAATGCCAACTTAGGCGTGACTGATGGTCGTTTCTTCCAAGGTTTAGCCAGCCCCGCTGCTGCTGCGTTAGTAGCAGGCATGGTATGGAATGGTGCAACCTATGAAATTGATGGTGATAAATTTGGCTATGTTGTCGGCCTCATTACCATCGCTTGCGGTTTTCTTATGGTGAGTAATTTCCGCTTTAATTCTTTTAAAAACCTAAATTGGCGTGATCGCGTTTCGTTTTTAACCATATTGTTAGTGGTTGTCATCTTTGTCGTGATTGCGGCTAAACCAGCACAAATGTTGTTTTTGATTTTCTTGGTCTATGCCTGTTCAGGCCCTGTAACCACCTTTAGAAGTGTGCGCAAATTAAAATTAGAGCACGTAGTAGGTGACTCTGATGACGCTGACTTTTTAGATGAACAAAAAACCAACAGCGAACCAACCAGCACTGAGCAGAAAAAGCCAGAATAAGTATGTCGAGACATTTTAGGGCAATGATGAGTTTCGTTGTTCTTTATTTAGCAAGGCATGGTTGAGTTTTAATCCATATCCCCCAAAATCTGGGGGATATTTAGTTTATTAAGGATTTACTTTGGCTTCTAGTATTACACAACGCTTAAACGCACTTAAAGAAAACGGCCATTTGGCCTCTATTGTCGGTATCAAGCGTGGTATTGAACGTGAGTGTTTACGTGTTAATGAAGATGGCTCTCTATCACAAAGCCCACATCCTGCAGCCTTAGGTTCAGCCTTAACGCATCCTTGGATCACTACCGACTTCTCTGAGTCGTTGCTAGAGTTTATTACCCCAGCACAAGCCGATATCGATGTTACCTTGCAACAATTAGCGGATATTCATCGTTTTACCATGCGTCAATTAGGCTCCGAGCGGATTTGGCCAGCCAGTATGCCTTGCTATATCGCTGAACAAGATCAAATTCCTTTGGCCTATTATGGCGAATCTAATGTCGGTCGTATGAAAACCTTATATCGACAAGGTTTAAAAAATCGCTATGGCAGCATGATGCAAGCGATCAGCGGTGTGCATTTCAACTTCTCTTTACCACAGAGCTTTTGGCAAGCGTATCAAGCCTTAGAAGGTGATAACACGCCTAGTCAGGATTTTATCTCTGAACAATATCTCGCGTTAATACGCAACTACAAGCGTTATGCTTGGCTCATAGTGTATTTATTTGGCGCGTCTCCGGCACTGTGCAAATCGTTTTTAGAAGATCGGCAATCGCGTTATGCGTTTCAGCCTTTAGGTAAAGGCAGTTTGTACTTACCTTATGCGACTTCGTTGCGCATGAGTGATCTGGGGTATACCAATAGTGCACAATCGAGCTTAAATATTACTTATAACAATTTGCCTGAATACATTAGCGGTTTGCATGCCGCGGTAAGCCAACCTTCAACGGAATATCAAAATATTGGCGTGAAAGTGGCAGGCGAATATCAGCAATTAAATGCCAATGTGCTGCAAATCGAAAACGAGTTTTACTCGACAATCAGGCCAAAACGAACCACGGAGTCGGGTGAGCGACCTACCTGTGCACTCGCTAAACGCGGTGTTGAATATATTGAAGTGCGTGCGTTAGATGTTAACCCCTTCAGTGCGGTGGGTATTTCCGCAGAGCAAATGCATTTTCTCGATGTGTTCTTGGTGTATTGCTTGTTAGAAGATAGCCCAGCGCTATCGGCAGCAGAGCAAACGGTTACAGAGCAAAACTTGAAAAAAGTGGTCACGGACGGTCGTCGTATCAACTTAGAATTATTACAAGAGGGTCAACCTCGCTTAATGCAAGATTGGGCCGAGCAGCTTTTTGCAGATATGATGCCGATTGCCGCCTGGTTAGATGAAGCCTATCAGACCGATCGTTATCAAGGAGCTTTGCGTCATTACTACCTGTCGTTATTGGATCCCGCACAAACCTTTTCTGGCAAAGTGCTGAATCATTTAATTAGTCAGCGCAAAGATAATGGCCGCTATATGTTGGAATTAGCCGAGCAATATCGCCAGCAACTCATCAGCGAGCCATATCAACAATACAGTGAGGCGCAGTTTACCGCCGCCAGCAGTGATTCATTGCAACGTCAAGCTGATATTGAAGCCGCAGATGACATCAGTTTTGCTGAGTATATTCAGCAATATTTTGCAGAAGTACCGGCTTGTGAGCAAGACCATTAACAGTTTCGTTGTCACGCTGAGTTTAATTGCAGGGCAAAAAAAACGGCTACCAAAAGTAGCCGTGAAGGAGAATCCAGGGAAAACAAAAACTTGGTTGAATCCATTCATACTGTTAGAATCAAACCGATGCCGATAGTTCAAAAATATTCAAAAAAAAATAAGCTGCTGATGTTACTCAGTTTAGCGATGATAATTTCGGGGTGCGCTACGCCGCCACCGCGCGATCAATCTAATATCTGTGAAATTTTTGGCGAACATCGTGACTGGTATCAGGCAACCGCCAAAGCCAGCGATAAGTGGGGTATGCCTATCGCAGTGCCCATCAGTTTTATGTATCAAGAAAGCCGCTTTAAACACAATGCCAAGCCGCCAATGCGTTATTTCCTCGGCTTTATCCCTTATGGGCGAGGCAGTTCAGCTTATGGTTACTCACAAGCCAAAAGCGATACTTGGGACGACTATTTAAAGGACACCGGCCGGTATTTTGCCAGTCGTAGTGATTTTGATGACGCTGTGGATTTTATTGGTTGGTATATTGATAAAACGCATCGGGTTAACAAAGTAGCGAAGCAAGACGCCTATGCCTTGTATTTAAATTACCATGAAGGCTGGGGTGGGTATCGGCGCGGTACCTATCGCAGCAAAGCCTGGTTGCAAAATACAGCCCGCCAAGTCGAGCAGAGAGCTAATATCTATCATTTGCAGCTTCAAGGCTGTGAAAAGGATTTAAAGCGAGGCTGGCTTAGCCGTTGGCTATTTGGTTAAGCCATAATTGCAATATGGCTTGGTTTAACGCTGAAGCAGCAATCTGACTGTTTTAATCATATTGTCGTGCACATCAATAATCTCTATCGGATAACCCGCCAGTTTAACACTTAAACTGCCTTGCGGAATTTCCTCAAGGTACTCTAATAACAAGCCGTTTAACGTTTTAGGACCGTCAGTGGGGAATTCTAACTGCATCTGTCTGTTCAGATCGCGTAAGTTTATAGTGCCGTCAATTAAATAAGAACCGTCAGGTTGTTTCACTATTTCTTCGTGGCTATCTTCAACCACATCGGTAGTAAATTCACCAACGACTTCTTCCAATATATCTTCAAGTGTCACTAATCCTTGGATGTCGCCATATTCATCAACCACTAATCCGATACGCTCTTTGGTACTTTGAAATTTTAATAGCTGAGTATTCAGTGCTGTACCTTCTGGTATATAGTAAATTTCATGTACTGAGCGCAGTAAGGACGCTTTGTTTAATTGTTCTTTGAGTAGTAAACGCACCAAATCGCGTGGGTGAATAAAACCTAGCGCATCATCAATGCTATCACGGTACAGCAGAAGGCGACTGTGTTGCGCATTTCCGAGCTGGCGCATGATGTCTTTCCAGTCGTCATTAAAGTCGATACCCAGGATCTCATTACGCGGCACCATAATATCTTCAACGGTGACATTTTCTAGATCTAACACACCTACTAACATGTTTTGGTGCTGCTCAGGAATTAACGCCCCCGCTTCATGCACTACAGTTCGTAACTCTTCTGCGCTTAGGCTATTACCACGATGCTTTTCTGGGCTAACGCCCATTAAGCTCAATAAACCGTTGGTGACTTTATTGAGCAAGAAAACAAACGGATAAAAAATCTTCAACAGTACGTTTAAAATAATCGAGGCAGGAAAAGCTACTCGCTCAGGATATAAGGCTGCCAGCGTTTTCGGTGTGACTTCAGCAAAAATCAACACCACGAGTGTTAACGCGACAGGGGCAATCGCTAGGCCCAAATCACCATAGAGTCGTTGACCTATGAGTGCGGTAACGGTGGCTGCGGCAATGTTGACCAGGTTATTGCCAATCAGGATCAAGCCGATTAACCGATCAGGGCGTTTTAGCAGTTTGCTGACGCGTTTGGCGCCACTGTTATTTTCATTTTCGAGGTGTTTAAGGCGATAGGGGTTTACTGACATCATTCCGGTTTCAGAACCAGAGAAGAAAGCAGAGAGAACAAGCAATACACCCAAAATAATAAAGAGTGTGCTAGTCGAGATAGCGTCCAAGAATCAGTTACCTTTGTTGCCAAACATAATCAGGGTTTAACCGTTAACCTAACAAGACCTCTTTTACGAATCGGCTGCCAAAGTAAGCCAACGTCAGTAAAATAATGCCTGTGAGTGTAAGAGATATCGCCGTTTTGCCGCGCCAGCCTAAGCGTGCGTGCCCCCAGCACAATACCATAAAAACACCCAAGGCTAGCGAACTTAACAGAGTTTTGTGTTCAAGCCAATGTGTTGTAAACGGAATTCCGCTTATTAATGCTGCAGCCAACAACACTGTACCGGCAGCGAGCAGTCGAAATTGTAATTTTTCTGCTTGCATTAGAGGTGGAAGGTAGCGCGTTACACCGGAAAAATCTTTGTGTTTTAACTTATGGCTAATATAAGACACCTGAATAGAATACAACGAAGCCATCAATAAACTAACATAGGCGATAAACGCCAATGCGATATGACTAATTAAACCTGGATTTAACTCATAATGCTGCAACTGCACGCTGGCCGGTAACAGCATGGTGACTAGTAACGTAACGGCCGTTAAGCCATAAACTAACGGCAGCAATAAAATGGCGGGTGTGCGAAGTGAGGTTAGCGTAACGGACAGCGATATCAACCAGCACATTAACGAGCTCACGTTTTGCAAACTGAAGTTTTGCCCCGCGCCAGTAAAAATGGCACCGGCTAGAGTGAGCATATGCAACACGATGGCCAGTGTTGCCGTGCTAAACACGAGCTTAAAGTTCGGGCCTGTTGGGTGGAACAAACGCGCCAGTATTGCAACGGTAGCAATCAGATATGCCAGCAGCGCCAGTCCAGGTAACATCATGGCCATTCAATTAACTCCTTTAAAGCATTATATTGGCTATTGTATGGGAAGTTTTTACGAATGCCCAGCATCTCCCTTTGCTATGCGAACAAAAGATCTCAATGCTGACGTAGCGGTTGCTGTGCGCTATAATCGGCCCAATTCATGAATACGGGTAACTGTTATGTTCGAAAACCTGTCAGATCGTTTAAGTCGCACACTTAAAAATATCAGTGGCCGCGGCCGTCTTACTGAAGACAATATTAAAGAAACCTTGCGAGAAGTGCGGATGGCGCTGTTAGAGGCCGATGTGGCTTTGCCCGTGGTACGCGATTTTATTAATCAAATTAAAGAGCGTTCGGTTGGTTTAGAAGTCAGCAAAAGTTTGACACCGGGTCAAGAGTTCCTGAAGATTGTGCGCAAGGCGCTTGAAGAAGCGATGGGTGAGGCGAATCAAGAGTTAGCCTTAAATACCCAACCGCCAGCGGTGATTTTAATGGCGGGCTTACAAGGTGCCGGTAAAACCACCTCCGTCGCCAAATTAGCCAAGTTTTTAACCGAGCGTAAAAAGAAAAAAGTTCTGGTGGTGTCGGCTGACGTTTATCGCCCTGCGGCAATCAAACAGTTAGAAACACTGGCTAAAGAGATTAACGTTGAGTTTTTCCCCAGTGACATTTCACAAGCACCGGTCAGCATTGTGAATGCGGCCATCACCCATGCAAAAACGCGCATGTTTGATGTGTTGTTAGTGGATACCGCCGGTCGTTTGCACGTTGATAGTGAGATGATGGATGAGATCAAAGCGTTACACGCTGCAGTCAAACCGATCGAAACCTTGTTTGTGGTAGATGCGATGACCGGCCAAGATGCCGCAAACACTGCAAAAGCCTTTAATGAAGCCTTGCCACTCACTGGTGTGATCCTAACCAAAGCGGATGGTGATGCGCGCGGTGGTGCGGCTTTATCGATCCGTCATATTACCGGTAAGCCCATTAAGTATATCGGTATGGGTGAAAAAACCGATGCCTTAGAGCCCTTTCATCCTGATCGTATCGCCTCGCGCATTTTGGGTATGGGCGATATGCTCGGCCTCATTGAAGAGCTAGAGCAAAAAGTCGATAAAGAAAAATCGGCAAAAATGGCGCAAAAAATGATGAAAGGCAAAGGCTTTTCATTAGAAGATTTCCGTGAACAGTTAGTCCAAATGCGCAGCATGGGTGGCATGATGTCGTTAATGGATAAACTCCCCGGTATGAAAAACTTACCGGCGGGTGCCGCAGGGCAGCTAGATGAAAAACAATTTGTGCGAATGGAAGCTATTATTAATTCCATGACGCCAAAAGAGCGCGAGTTTCCGGATTTATTAAAAGGCTCGCGTAAAAAGCGCATTGCCGCCGGCTCGGGCACCGAAGTACAGGACATTAATAAACTACTGAAACAATTTACCCAAATGCAGAAGATGATGAAGCAAATGTCGGGTAAAGGCGGTTTAATGAAGATGATGCGTGGTATGGGGGGCAAATTACCTCCGGGTATGTTACCGCCACGCTAACTCTGGCGTTACGGAGCGCTTGGCCATGAAATGCCTTGCATTCAAGCCAGAAATCCGTACAATGCAGCAGCCCTCCAGCCTGTCTGGGGGTTTTGTTATTTTTTAAAACCTGAACGATTAAAATTAGAGGACGGTATGGTAACTATTCGTTTACAACGTGGTGGCGCGAAAAAGCGTCCATTTTACCAAGTTGTGGTAGCGGACAGCCGTTTTGCTCGTGACGGCCGCTTTATTGAGCGCGTGGGTTTCTTTAACCCAATCGCAAGCGGTACTGAAGAGAAACTGCGTCTGGACCTGGATCGCGTTGACCACTGGGTAGCACAAGGTGCTTCATTAAGTGATCGCGTAACCAATCTGGTAAAAACAGCTAAGAAAGCAGTAGCTTAATTAGCAAAGCGTGTGGAGTTGTCACTGTTGAGTGAAAAAGATTTTGTTGTGCTTGGCAAATTTGGTGCCGTTTACGGTATCAATGGCTGGCTGAAAATTAACTCTTACACGGATATCCCGGAAGGGATTTTTGATTACACACCCTGGCAAGTTAAATTTCAGGGTAGCTGGCAGCCTGTGCAGATCAGTAGCTGGAAACGGCACAGTAACGGTTTAATTACCAAACTGACTGATGTTAATGATCGAGATCAAGCGCAGTTATACGTTAATGCCGATATCGCGGTTCCTGTTAATGCCTTACCGGCACTGGCAGACGGCGATTATTACTGGAAAGACCTAATGGGGCTGACCGTAATGAATGTGCAAGGCTATAACTTGGGCGAAGTGACTGACTTAATGGAAACCGGATCTAACGATGTGTTAGTGGTGAAAGCCAATCGGACCGATGCATTTGGCAAGAGTGAACGGTTAATTCCTTATCTTAACGATACTGTTGTAAAACAGGTAGACTTAACTGCAAAGCAAATGTTAGTAGACTGGGACCCCGCGTTTTAATGCAGGAACAACAAAGGTGGGTGGGCGTTGTCTCACTTTTTCCAGAAATGTTTCAGGCAATTACGCAATATGGGGTAACCGGCCGTGCGGTAAAGCAAGGGTTAATCACTTTAGATTGCTGGAATCCGCGGGATTTTACTACGGACAAGCATCGAACAGTGGATGACCGGCCTTATGGCGGTGGTCCAGGTATGCTAATGATGGTTCAGCCTTTAACCGAAGCTATTCGCGCCGCTAAACTGGCTGCTGGTGGTGAGGTGCACACGGTTTATTTGTCACCGCAAGGTCGCAAGTTAGACCAACAAGGTGTGGCTGAATTAGCAAAACACTCGAAGTTACTATTAGTAGCTGGCCGCTACGAAGGAATTGACGAGCGCGTAATAGAAACCGAAATTGATGCTGAATGGTCAATTGGAGATTACGTATTAAGTGGGGGCGAGTTGCCTGCGATGGTGTTAATTGACGCCGTATCGCGTTTAGTACCTGGTGTACTAGGGCATGATTTATCGGCAGAGCAGGATTCGTTTGCAACCGGTCTGTTAGATTGTCCTCATTATACGCGCCCTGAGGTGTTAGCAGACAAACAGGTGCCGGCAGTTTTACTGAGCGGACACCACAATGAAATTAGACGCTGGCGTCTAAAGCAGGCTCTTGGTAGAACCTGGTTAAGACGGCCGGATATGTTAAATTCCCTGGCTCTGACTAAGGAGCAACGCAAGTTACTGGCTGAATTCCAACAGGAACACCAGGCGTTGCAGCTACAAGATAGTTAATTCCAGGTAAAGTGAGATTGTTATGAGCAAAATTAGCCAAAACATCATCAAACAACTTGAACAGGAACAGTTGAAACAAGACGTTCCAGCATTCGCTCCAGGTGACACTGTAGTGGTTCAAGTTAAAGTTAAAGAAGGCGACAAAAGCCGTCTGCAGGCTTACGAAGGCGTAGTTATCGCCAAGCGTAACCGTGGTCTGCATTCAGCCTTCACCGTCCGTAAAATTTCTAACGGCGAAGGTGTTGAGCGTGTATTCCAAACGCACAGCCCAATGATCGATAGCATCACCGTGAAACGTCGTGGTGCAGTTCGCCGTGCTAAGCTTTACTACTTACGCGATCGTTCAGGTAAATCAGCGCGTATCCGCGAAAAGCTTAACTAAGCAATTTGAGGCCGGCATTATGCCGGCTTTTTTTATGTCTATTACCCACACCGCGCAACCGCCGATTAGTCAGCAAGCTTTACAACAGTTAGAACAAGAACTGGAAACCCTGTTGTCTCGTCGTTATGGTGACATTACCGAGCAACAACTCTTAAGTCTGCTCAAGCTTAAATCTTTTAGCCAAGTTGCCGATAGCCAACTTGCGTTATTTCAAGTGCATTTTGTGTTATACCATTTACTTTATCGTATCACTGCGCGTTGGGCTGCCAATGAAACAGCACATATTGAAATTGGTTTAGCGCGGATTAAAATTTTGCCATGGCAAGACGCCTTACCGGCAACGCCTGACACGAAAGCGGCCTATTATGCCGAGTGGCAAAATTATTGGCGGATGACACCAATGGGGCTGACGGAGCGCCTAAATCAGTTTTGGCAGTTTTATCAACAGCGTTATCTTAGCCCACCAGACGTAAAACTGTCCGATGATGAAGCCTTGCGTTTATTAGCCCTAAAATGGCCTTGCTCTCAAGTAGAATTAAAAAAAGCCTTTCGCAAACAATCCTTAAAACATCATCCCGATCGCGGAGGTGATCAACAAGCCTTCGTCCGCATTACGCTTGCTTATAAAAAGCTGTTGACCCGCTTCTAACGCTAAATCGCTCTTTTAAAAGAGGTTGCAACACCGCGGCAAGTGTTGGTTTGCTGCAGTGTTGCTATGCTAAAGCCTGATTTTATGCTGCGATTTATTGCTGTGTATTTAAAAGTTTACAGTGTGTTTTTGTGTTGCATTTCAGTCTAAGTGGCAATTTTATTGGTTTGCAAGCTTGACGCTGTATCCGTCTATCCGTAAACTGAGAAATATGTAATTTAAAAAATACGATGTGTAAATTAATATTTACACTTAATTTTAGGTCAGCGGGCAACGATATTATTATCTATGCTAATTTACTGCCCGTGACTCATACCGCTACAGGAGCACCGTTAAATGAGTATGATTGTTGATGATTTGCGTATCGTCGCCCAGAAACCCCTGATCTCACCTGCTGTGTTAAAGAAAGTGTTGCCACTATCAGCTCAAGGTTTAGATTTTATTGCGAAAGCACGCACTGATATTGCTAAGATTATTCATGGCCATGATAAACGTTTACTGGTGGTGACCGGGCCATGTTCTATCCATGATCCCGTTGCCGCGATGGAATATGCACATAAACTTAAAGCACTGCAGCTAGCTTACCAAGATAGTTTATATATTGTGATGCGCGTGTACTTTGAAAAACCACGTACCACAGTGGGCTGGAAAGGCTTTATTAACGATCCGCATCTTGATGACTCCTTTGATTTAGAAACCGGCTTAACTTGGGGCCGTGAATTGCTACTGAAAATGGCCGATTTAGAATTGCCGGTTGCAACCGAAGCGCTCGATCCGATCAGCCCACAATATATGTCTGATTTAATTAGCTGGGCGGCGATTGGGGCCCGCACCGTGGAATCGCAAACGCACCGTGAAATGGCCAGTGGCTTGTCGATGCCTGTGGGTTTTAAAAATGGTACCGATGGCAGTTTAAATGTAGCGCTCAATGCGCTGCAATCTGCCGCTAGCGGCCACACATTCTTTGGTATTAACCAAAAAGGTGAAGTGAGCTTGGTGCAAACCGCCGGTAATCCGGATGGGCATATCATTTTACGGGGTGGCAGTGCGCCAAATTACGATGCAGCCAGCATTCAAGATGTCTTACAAAAAATTGATAAATTAAAATTACCACGCGGTATTGTGGTCGACTGCAGTCATGGCAATTCGCACAAAGACCATAATCGACAACCGCTCGTGGCCGCTGATGTCGTGGCGCAGCGTTTAGCCGGCAATGATGCCATTATTGGTTTAATGCTAGAAAGTCATTTATCAGCAGGGCGGCAAGATCTGATCGCCGGTAAAGCTGAGCATTACGGTGTGTCAGTCACCGATGCCTGTATTGATTGGGCGACAACCGAAACCTTGTTAGCAAGTTTGCATCAGCAAATGTTGCCGTTGCAAGCGGTGGCGTAGATCAGATGACGGCCGTTAATCATGCACAACAAGCACTGCAACCGTTGCGCGAGCAAATCGATACTATTGATGCTGAACTGGTCAGGCTATTAGCGGCACGCGCTAAAGTGACTGCGCAGGTCGGGCAGGTGAAGCAGCATTTCGCCTTACCGGTATACGTACCTGAGCGCGAGCATGAACTGTTAACGGCGCGTCGCCAGCAAGCTATTGCCGAGCAGGTCTCGCCCGAACTGGTTGAAGATGTGCTGCGGCGCATCATGCGCGAATCTTATGCCACACAAGACATCAGCTTTGTTTGTTGTCGCCAAGGCGGTGGTAAAGTTGTAGTGGTCGGTGGTGCAGGGGCGCTCGGTGCGCGTTTTGTCAGTTTATTTGCGCGTTCTGGCTATCAAGTGGTGGTGTTAGAGCAACAGGATTGGCCAGAAGCCGCCAGCTTATGTGCTGATGCAGCCTTGGTGTTAATGGCGGTGCCCATCACCTTAACGGCGCAGTTGATTGCAAAATTACCGGCTTTGCCAAGTGATTGTGTGCTAGCAGACTTAACCAGTATTAAAGACAAGCCCTTGCAAGCGATGTTGACGCAGCATGCCGGGCCTGTCGTGGGTTTACATCCGATGTTCGGCCCGGATATTACGAATTTAGTGAAGCAAGTGGTGGTGGTCTGTCACGGCCGTGCCGAACAGCAATATCAATGGTTACTACAACAATTAACGGTATGGGGTGCAGAACTCGCCGAGGAACAGGCCGCTGCGCATGACAGTGCTATGCAACTGATCCAAGCGATGCGTCACTTCTCATCTTTGGTTTATGGCGTACATCTAGCCGAAGAAAAAGCGGATTTGCAGCAGCTGCTGGCCATGAGCTCGCCGATTTATCGGTTAGAGTTGGCAATGATTGGCCGTTTGTTTGCACAAAATGCCGAGTTATATGCCGATATTATGTTGTCATCTAGTGATGTTGCTAGCCTATTATCACGCTATCAGCAGCGTTTTGGTCAGTTATTAGCCTTGTTGCAAGCCAATGATAAAGCCGGTTTGATGGCCGAATTTGCCAAAGGGCAACAGTTTTTTGGTGATTTAGCCGGGCAGTTTTTGCACGAAAGCAAGCAGCTGTTACAAAAAGCCGCGGATGGTCGCAGCTAAAGGTAACAGCAGTAAATTGCCAATGAACCCAGCGAGTTAGCGCTGGGTTTATGTTTCTGTGTTAGCTAGACCATAAAAATGATAGATAATTTCCCACGCCTGCTCGGGTGTATCTACAAACTGTATTAACTCGAGATCTTCTGGGCTAATTAAGCCTTCTTCTGCCAGCATGTCAAAATTGATTAAACGCTGCCAAAACGCTTTATCGTATAAAATTACTGGTACGCGTTTGGCTTTACGAGTTTGAATAAGTGTCAGGGTTTCAAACAGCTCATCTAAAGTGCCAAAGCCCCCCGGAAAGGCCACTAAAGCCTGCGCCCGCTGTAAAAAGTGCATTTTGCGGATGGCAAAATAGTGAAACTGGAAACACAGTTCAGGCGTGATATAGGGGTTTGGATGTTGCTCTTTGGGTAAAACAATATTTAAACCAATGCTTTTACCATTGGCATCCATCGCCCCACGATTGGCGGCTTCCATCACACCTGGGCCGCCGCCGCTGATAATCATTAAGCCTGTTGCGGGATGCTTGCCATTGTGTGTGGTGACGATGCGAGCAAATGCTTGCGAGGCTGCATAGTACTGACTGTTCCTCACATCGCGTTGCGCTTGCTGCAGTGCACTCACAGCCTCAGCGGTATGTTCTTGCCCCGCATAGCGTTGTTGAACCTCTGCCAGTTGACTTGCTGCAACACTCGGTGACAGAAAACGGGCACTGCCAAATACGACGATAGTGGCATTAATGCCGTGCTGCTCGAGTACCATCTGTGGTTTTAAATATTCTAACTGCAGACGAACATGGCGCAGTTCGTCTTGCATTAAAAAACCATTGTCAGCGAAGGCGAGCTTAAAGGAATTATGATCTTGTAATTGCGTGATCGCATCTAATGATTCTTGAGCGCTGGCAAAATGGCGTTTATATAAGGTACTGTTTTCCGACATACTGAAAACCCCTGAGGAAAAATTATTTTCTGTTAAGAGTACACATAGTACCGCGCGAACAAGTTAAAGTGGTGTTATAACAAATAAAAAAATTAGGACAGTTATGTGGTCAGATATTTTAGTAACCTTTGGTGCGCTAGGGATCTTACTGTTAGGGATGGACTGGCTTAGTAAAGGTCTAAAAACGGCAGCTGGGCCAGCATTAATGCAGTTTTTACAACGTTGGACCACCAAACCTTGGCAAGGCTTAGTGTTTGGCACGGCGGCTACGGTTGCGGTGCAATCCTCAACGGTCATCACCATTACCACCATTGGTTTTGTTAATGCGGGTATTTTATCTTTGCAAAATGCTGCCTTTGTCATTTACGGCAGTAATGTGGGGACATCATTAACCGGCTGGTTTGTGGCGCTAATTGGTCTACAATTTAAGATAGAAGTGTTTGCGTTACCCTTGGTCGGCCTAGGCGCCATGCTTAAACTGTTTACGAAGACAGTAAAAAAGCAAGGCGTGGGTGAGGCGTTAGTCGGCTTCGGTTTTTTCTTTTTAGGGCTGGGTTTTTTAAAAGAAGGTTTTAATGCTGTTTTTCTCGATATTGAATTTTCAGCGTTAAGCCAATGGGGCTTATGGGGCATATTGTTAGGGGTGGCATTAGGCACGTTATTAAGTGTGTTAATGCAAGCGTCAATAGCGGTGATTGCCTTAGTGATTACTGCAGTTTCTGCGGGTGTTCTTCCGTTGTCGTTAGCGGCGGCTTTTGTTATTGGGGCTAACCTTGGCACCACTTCAACCGCGATAATGTCAACTTTAGCGGCCACGGCACAGGCTAAACGCTTAGCGCTATTGCATGTAATTTTTAATGTGATAACCGGTGTGGTTGCGGTATTGCTGATCAGCCCTTTGTTATGGCTTATTTTGCAACTGCAGCAGGCGTTATTTCACGACCCAAACCCCGCCATCAGCTTGGCCTTGTTTCATACGCTATTTAATGTGCTGGGTGTTCTGTTAATGTGGCCTTTAACCACTCGCTTGGTGCTTTTTTTAAATGGCCGTTTTCGACAGCACAGCCCCGGTCAATTACGCATGTTAGATGCGTCTAGTTTAAGTATTCCGTCGGTTGCGATTAAAAGTTTGATTATGGAAACACTGCATGTTGGCCAACTGATTAGTCAGCAAGCCTTGATGTTGCATGCTGATACACCTCAAACCAGCGCGGGCTTAAATAACATCAAGCAATTACAAACCGAGCTGAACGGTTATTTATTAAAATTGGGTAAAAGTAAATTGTCCGCCGCCGAGTCTAAAGCGTTAAATGAACTTATTAAAAATCAAATGCGCTTAGAAATGACGATTCAATTGCTACCGCAGCTTGCTAAGCAATTAACCAGCAATGCGACTGCGTTTATGCCGGAGCAAACGTTATGGCAACAATTACAACAGGCGCATTGGCCAGAAGATGCAGCCAAAGTGCGCAGTTGCTATCGGGATTTAATGAAACAACGCCATAAAATTAAAGAACAATTGTATCTATTGGTACTGACCGAACGCGTGAGTACCGACAATGGTGGCGATCAGCTGTTACGAATTGCGGAATTACGCCGATTTAATCAACAACTGACCAAAGCCATGCTCTCGTTAGGTGCGCTACTTACCACAACAGACGGGCCGACATCCCAACAAGAACAAGAGGAACATAGTCATGCCAGTTAATGCCAGTTTGACCTTCATCGGTGCTGCTCAGCAAGTCACCGGCTCCTGTTATCTGATCAAGTTACCTCATCAGCAACTATTACTCGAATGTGGCATGGTACAAGGCCATGATCAGGTTAGGGAATGGCACAAGTTTCGTTTTCCTTTTAATGCCAAAGACATTGATGCGGTGGTGTTATCTCACGCACACATCGATCACAGTGGTTTATTACCCTTGTTAGTCTCTAAAGGGTTTCATGGCAAAATTTATTGCACACCGGGCACCGCTGATATTTTACCTGTGCTACTGAAAGATTCGGTTAACTTATATTTAAAAGATTTGGAATGGCAAAATAAAAAAGCGGTGCGTGCGGGTAAAAAGCCGCAATCGCCGGTGATGTCGGTAAAGGATGTCGAGCGTGTGGTGGACTTGATTGTGGAGTTACCCTACAGCAAACGCGGTTTCCCGCTCGATGGCGTAGAGCTGGAGTTTGCTGATGCAGGGCATATTTTAGGCTCGGCCATTGTGCAACTGTGGTTGAAGGGAAAGCAAGCCATGCGCAAGTTGGTGTTTTCTGGCGATCTTGGCAACCCTGCTACGGTGCTGTTACCACCGGCTACGGATATTGGTCAGGCTGATATCGTGTTAATGGAAAGTACTTATGGAAATCGTGACCACCAACCGCTAGCCGATACCATTGAAGAGCTTGCTGCAGCACTTGAACAAGCCTATAACGAAAATGGTAATGTATTTATCCCCGCGTTTGCTTTAGGGCGCTCGCAAGAGATTTTGTATTATCTCGCCTTGCTCTTTAAACAAGGCCGTTTAAAGCAACGTATGGTGTTTTTAGACAGCCCAATGGCCATTAGCATTACCAAGATCTATAACGAGTACTTGCATCGCCTTGATCAAGCCGATTTAGATAAAATTGGTTACAAACCGGGCATGACGCTACAACAATTACTGCCGATTTTGAAATTATCAGAAACCGTTGAAGATTCGATGGCGATTAATCGGATCAGCCAAGGAGCGATTATTATTGCGGGAAGCGGTATGTGTAATGGTGGTCGTATTGTGCACCACTTAAAACATAACCTCTGGAAAAATACCAATCACCTTATCTTTATCGGCTTTCAAGCCCGAGGTACTTTAGGTCGGCGACTGGTTGACGGCGAAAAACGTGTGAAAATGTTTGGGCAAGATATCGTGGTGAAAGCTAATGTACATACTATTGGCGGCTTTTCTGCACATGCAGGGCAAAGCGAGTTATTAGCATGGGCTAAAGCCATTACGGGTCAACCCGATTTTTACTTAATCCATGGTGAGCCTGAGGCGCAATTGGTTTTACAAGAAAAGTTAGCCGAGCTCGGTATTGCTTCGCAAATTCCGGCGAAAGGCGATAGCTTCGATTTCTAACGGAGTTTACGACAAGCAGAGGCAGCCACTGTGCTAATGCCCGTCAGTTAATGCTGTTTAATAACACACTATACTGCTCGGTATTCGCTCAAGTGGCTGTTGTATCATTTAACGCTCAGGTTGCGTTGGCGTGATATCATCGCTTGGATAGCACCCCAGTACTTTGATAAATTTTGTCAGGTTATTTAACTCTTCTAGTGCGCGAGTCATGGCGTAGTCGTTCAGATTGGCAGAAACATCCACATAAAACATTTCTTCCCAAGGGTTGCCGTTGATCGGGCGCGATTCTAATTTACTCATACTAATGCCATGTTGCTTTAACACTAACAAGGCTTCTACCAGTGCACCGGGTTGCTGCCCCGTATACATAATAAAAGTGGTTTTTGCTGGGATAGCTTTGGCAACATTAACCGATTTACGGGCGACCACAATAAAGCGGCTGATATTGGCTTTTTGATTGGCTAATTGGCGTGTCAGTACTTCTAAACCATAGAGTTTGCCGCCTTCCTCGCCACCAATAGCAATAATACTGGGGTCCTGTAACTCTTTTACTTTGGCAAACGCGGCGGAAGAGCTTTCACAGTAGTCTATTTTCACGTTCGTTAAACCGAGTAAAAACTGACTACACTGCGCAATCACTTGCGGATGAGAACACACTTGGCGGATTTTCGTGAGATCGGTACCCGGTAAGCCGAGTAAGCAATGTTCAATGGGGTGCGTGAGTTCACCTACAATCGATAAACGGGTATGTTGTAAGATGTCATACACTTCGTTAATTGAACCTGACGAGGTATTCTCAATCGGTAATACCGCATAGTCGGCATGGCCGGTTTCTACCGCTTTGACAATTTCATTAAAGCTATCGCAGCCTAATTCGATAATACGCTCGGCGCGACGGGTAAAGTATTTTTGGGTTGCCCAGTAACTGTAAGAGCCTTGCCCGCCTAAAAACGCCACTCTCACTACTGGGGAATTATCACCGTTTAATTGGCCTTGCACTTTAGCTTGTTGCTGTAATACCGAGTCTTCAATGACAACTTGAAATAACCGCGTAACATAGTGTGCATCGAGTTCCAGCGATTTGCCTTTTTCAATCAGCGACAATAATAATTCTTGCTCGCGTTGTTGATCGCGAATGGGTTTATTTTGGGATAGCTTTGCTTCTGCCACGGCCAGTGCCAACTTGCGACGTTTAGACAGCAAGCTCAATAATTGCTGATCAGTTTCACTAATCGCAGTGCGGATCTCATTTAATTCCATATTTGGCCTCGTGCTACACCTATATTTAAGGGTCAACTTGCAAAAAAAAACCTCCCGAGTGGGGAGGTTTTGGGCTTTTCGTGCGTGCACGCTCAGATACCTCCCAATGCTAGGGGGTAAAGCTAAAAAAACCGAGCGAGCAAATCATCATCTTCATGTTGTACACCTTAATCCGTCTGGATGGCTAAAGTCAAGGGTTAGGTATTAACTGTTGTTGATATTTTTCTGGCCCAGGTAAAAAGGGCAAAGCAACTTCAGCAAGCCAATAAGGATGATCGCTACGATAAAAAGGGGAAAGGGGGTGACCGGATTGACCGCTGCTGATCACTAAGACGCCTAATTCTTCAAAACCAGGTGCAACCACCATTCTTTGCGATTGACCAAATGCCGGATGTTGCACCTTTGGCATATGACTATCACCCGATAGCGGGGTATCGGCCATATTGAGCCAGTGGCCAATCAGCGGAATAGCGCCAGACAAAGGATGTTTAATTTTACTGGTATTACGCGTGCCCCAGTTGGCTTGGGTTAAGCTACCGTATTGTGCTTGAATATTTTGCTCGGTTTGCTTGGCTGCGCTTAACAGTAAATCCTGCCAGCTTTGATAGTTGGCCGGTAAGGTGTCAGCGCGATTTGCCGCAAGCATTAACCAAAATGGCGTTTCCATTGAATATTTTAAATCACTGCTGCGACTACCCACTTGCTCTAATAACGCTGACAGGGGCGCAAAGGTCAGTTCTAGCGTAGTTAAACGAAATTGCCGAAGCAAAGTGTAACCGACATCATTTACATCTGCTTTTAAGCTAGACTGCGCGATCAGCTGGCGAAACTCGGTCAATTGATATTGCTCACTGCGCTCAGGTGAAAGGGTATCGAGTAATAATGCCTGCCACGGCTGCAATAAATGCGCTTGGATATCCAGCTGTATTTGATGTAGCGCCAATTCATCCGCTTGGGGCAGCGCAGCTAACGCATCGGCTATTTGTTTACCCCTTGCGCCTAAATCATAGCCGCCATTTCCTAACAGCTTATAAAACTCGCCACCTACGGTGCGAGCATTCGCAGACCACAACCGACCTGACGTTGGGTTGAGGAGTTGCGGATAAGCGGCCGCCTCTAACTGTTCGCCCCAGTAGTTATCACCCTTGCTCCAATCCTGAGCGGTATCCCAATCGGCCACATGGCGCTGACGCATTGGACCAAATATAGACCAGCCAATATGACCTTGTTGGTCGGCAACTAACACGTTTTGTGCGGGAATACCCATAGTATTAGCAAAACGCAACACTTCGGCCGCAGACTCAGCCTTTTCTAAATAACGTAAGTTCAGGTTCACCGCTTGCGGATCATGGGCTATCCAACGCAGAGCATAAGGTTGACCATCCGCAAAGGGGATAAGTGGGCCCCATTCGGTTTGTTTGATTAATAGTGAATGCGCTGGCGCGTCGCGAATGGTAATGCGCTCAGTGATGTACTCAAGAGGTTGCCAGCCGTTGGGGCTAAGATACTGCTGTTCATCATCAGACAGGGTTAGGCTGATTAAATCATGCCAATCGGCAGTACTATTGGTAAAACCCCATGCAATTTTGCCATTACTACCGACCACAATTGCCGGTGTACCGGGTAAACTTAAACCCGTGACTTGCTGCGCTTGCTGATCTTCAACCCAATTTAATTGCGTTTTGAACCAGACGCCTGGCACCCTTAGCGATAAATGCATATCATCAGCCAAAATGGCTGCGCCATGCCCGGTTAAGTGGCCGGCAACCGCAAAATTATTACTGCCTAAATCGACTGCGTCAGCCGGTGTGCATTCAATACAACTTAATTGCTGTTGTAAAACACTGGGATACGGTGAGCTAGGTAGGGCAATGGCTTGCTGTTCGCTACCATCAATGGCCGCTTGCCACAGTGGGCTATGCTGTTGCAAAAACTGATACCAGTCTTCTGGTAACGCGGCTTTTAATTTGGTCATCGCATAATCATCACGCCCCATTTTGCCCTGTAAATCTAGGTACATACTGTAAATGACTAACAGACTATCTTGCTCTAACCAAGGCTCGGGCGTCGTTTGTAATAACAGATACTCAAAAGGGGGTTGGCGTAAGCGGTTTAAGCCATCGTTAACACCTCGACTGTAAGCGGCTAATAACTCGAGATCTGGTGCCTTGAGCTGTGTCAGGATATGTTCGGCGCGTTGTCGAAACAGGTGGCGGCGATGGCTGATGTCGGTGTTCAGTGCTTGCTGACCGAATAAAGCAGATAATTCACCGGCTGCACTGCGCCGTGATAAATCCATTTGAAAGAAACGTTCTTGAGCGTGCGCAAAGCCCAGTGCATAAGCGGTATCTGAACGGTCGGTGGCGTGGATGGTTAAGTAACCAAGTTGATCGCGCTTTAAACTAACCGGATGTGCTATGGGGGCCTGATAGCGACCGTTATAATCGGGTAAACTGCCGTTAAGCCAATAATAAGCCACAGCCAATACAATTAATATCACGGCCACGACTAGCGACAACAGCCAGCTGATTATTTTCATTTTTATGTCCTGCTGGTATAAGATCAAAAGGTTAGCACAACAAAAGGAAAGTTCAATGTTAAGAAAGATGCAAGTGTGGGATCTCGCCGTCAGGGTATTTCATTGGTCGCAAGTGTTGCTGCTGCTTGGGCTATGGTATACCGGTACCGAAGGTTTGATGGCACAGCATCAATTGTTAGCTTACAGTTTAGCGGCATTGTTAATTGGGCGCCTGTATTGGGGCTTTTTTGGTAGTAGTACTGCGCGTTTTCGCAATTTTAGCTATTCACCCCTTGCGGCTTGGCGTTTTTTACGCAAGCCAAAACCGGTACTCGGTCATAATCCAGCCGGTTCTTATATGATTTTTACGCTGTTAGGCTTATTAACGCTGCAAATTCTCAGTGGCCTAGCCACTTTTGATAACAGCTATATTAGTGACGGCCCTTTAGTTGCATATTTGCCTGAAAGTTGGGTGTCGCTGGCTTCTGATGTGCATAAAACCGTAATCGATCTGATTTTAATCGCGGTGTTTGTGCATGTGTTTGCTGCTGTTTGGCATAGCTGGCGTTACGACAATGTCATATTGTCGATGTTCAATGGTAAAAACGATGTACCTGCAAATGCCACCCCGCAGTTGAAATCAACATGGCGTTATTTTGTTATCGTGCTACTGGCGCTGCTCGGTTTTTATCTGTGGCAAGGTCGTATTCTGATCTTGTTTCTTTGAAAACGTTTACTGTTTAGCAAAAAGCCCGCTGGTATGCGGTTAGCACATTCCAGCGGGTTTGAGATAATCAGCTAAACAAGCTGAGTTTATTAATCAGCTTTATATTTATCATGACATGCTTTGCAGTTACGTGCATAGTCGCTAAACGCTTTGCGAATAGCGGCTTGCTCGCCGGCCTTTGCTGCAACTAATAAAGCGGCAGCATCTGCGGCCAGTTTTTCACCACGCTCTTGCACATCCACTAAGTTATCCCAAATAGCCGGTTTTACTTCACCGCCCGCGGCTTGAGTGCCTGGCACGGTAAACGTTTCCCATGGCAGTCGCGACAATAAGGCTAGCGCCTCAGCACGACGCTTCACGCGCTCAACGTCAAAAGCCACATTACCGCGGATCATATCTTGGATGTCGCCCATGTTATGGCGGATCATCTGAAAGTTTGCTTGACGGTATGACACCGCATCTTTACCGTCAGTAAATGCCGTAGCGGCGACGACCGGTAAAGCGAAAGATAAACAAAGTAGGGAAGAAATTAGGGCTTTTTTCATATTATTACTCTCTTCTAGTCGATTGTCGTAAAATAATGGTAAAGTACAAGTAGTCTTTATTGCATACCTGACAGGGATACTATCAGGTCACTATAACAGCAGTGAGCCGAATTCGTGAAGGATCTTACCCATAATAATGCCAAAGGATTCAACTCACTGGGTTTGAAATTTTCAATCCTGGTGTTTTTGGCTATGCTGATTGCCGGTCTTACCGTGATGTTTACTTATGGCCTGTATCAACAGCAAACTGATGAGGAAGTGCAGTTAAAAAAACAAGCACTATTGCAGCGCAATAGTGACCTATATCATCAACAATTAGACAAATACCTCGAAAAACAAGAAATTAAAGCACGGCGAGCTCACCAACTCATCAGTGAGCAATTAAACGAGCGCCCAGTTACCCGTTCTAATGCAGCCTTATTAACTACCTTAGCCGATGGTTCACGTCGCCAACAAAATGACTTTTCTGGCCTGTATATTGCGCCGGACGCCCAAGTCAATGTGCAAAATAGTTTATTACAGCGCAGCACTGCGGTTTGGCACGATACTGTGCCCTTGTTGCAACATGATTTCTTTGCCGTGTTTTTTATTGCGAAAGATAACTATGTTCAGGTGACGCCAGCAGGGTGGGCAGCAGATTTTTCGGTCGATATTTCCTTATTGAATAACCCCTTATTTCAATTAGCGGCACCAGAGCAAAACCCTGAACGCAGTTTGCGCTGGAGCCCGGTGTATTTTGACAGTATTTGGCAACAATGGATGCTAAGTATCTTGCTGCCGGTCTATCAGCAAGAACAGTTTCTTGGCGTAATGGGTTTTACCCTGCCTCTTTCAGAATTAACACAACATCGCAGCGCCTCGGCTGAATACAAGCCAAATACCCATGCTTTGCTGCTCGATAGAATGGGGCAAGCCATCAGCGATAGCGTGTCGTCCTCAATGCGCAATTTACCGATGTTTAGCCCTTATCAGGGGGCTAAAGTGAACGCCCCTGTATTAAGTGAGTTAATGCAAACGCCCAGTCGTTTTTTGATGGCACTAAGTGCTTTTAATCGTTTAGATTGGCAGTTTGCGCTTTATCAAGAAAAACAAACTTTATTACAACAGCAAAGATTCTTTGTTCCCCGCATGCTGTTTTTAACCTTCTTAGTGGCGATTGCCGTGACGCTGTTACTGCATTTTTTCATTAACCAAATGCTGTTAAAACGGCTGAAAAAATTAGCCTCTGCGGTAAATCGGGTCGGACGTGGGGCGCATCCTGGCTTACAATTGGATACTAAACACGATGAACTGGGTATTTTAAACCGCGCCTTCACAGCAATGTTTGAAGAAATCAATCAATTAGTGACGGGTTTAGATACGCGGATTGCCGAAAAAGAACAAGCCGAAATGCTGGCGCGTAAACTCAGTAAAGCGGTCGCTTTTTCCAGTTCAGGAATTGTGATTACTAATAAGCATCTTGATATTGAATACGTAAACCCCTTTTTGACGACGTTGTTAAAGGTTCAAAGCGCCAGTATCTTGGGAAAACCCTTAAGTAGTTTGTTCGCCGAAGATATGCAAAAACTGACCAATGATATGATGCAGTCATTGGCAGAGCGGCAACACTGGCGCGGTGATGTGTTGTTATTGCAAGAAGATGCCACAGACGAAACAGAACAAGCCTGGGTCACTTTAGCTTTAGCGCCGATCCGAGACGAGCGTGGTGAGTTATCTCATTATGTTGCGGCGATGCAGGACATTTCTTTTATTAAGCGCAGCCAAAAGCAAATGGAGCAATTGGCTTACTTCGACTCACTCACTGGCTTGGCCAATCGCAGTTATTTCCGAAACCAATTACGCAAAGCCATTTCCATGTCGCAACGCGGTTATTACACCTTTGCTTTGTTGTACTTTGACTTAGACGAATTTAAATTAATTAATGATACTTTAGGCCACGACGCTGGCGATGAATTACTGATCGAAGTGGCTAAGCGTTTAACCTCACGTTTGCGTGAAGATGATACTATCGCCAGGCTCGGTGGCGATGAATTTGCCGTTATTTTAAGCGATATAAAAGACAAAATGCATGCAGGGCAAATTGCCGGCAATTTACAACAAGCCTTTACTCAGCCAGTGCAATTAGGAACACATACGGTTGCCATTAGTGCTTCTATTGGTATTACTGTGGCGCCTGATGACGGCGCGGAAGAAGAAGTTCTCATAAAACATGCTGATTTGGCCATGTATGAAGCAAAAGCGCGTGGCAAAAATACTTACCGGTTTTTCTCACGCGAGTTAAATGAAGCTGCGACCGATCGTTTATTGATTGAAAATCAGTTACGTGAAGCGATCCGCGAGCAACAATTCCTGATGTATTACCAACCCAAAATTGATATTCAAGATGACACCCTAGTGGGTTATGAGGCTTTGATCCGCTGGCTGCGACCCGACAATACCCTGGTGCCTCCGGCGCGCTTTATTCCAGTGGCGGAAAGTACCGGCTTAATTGTTAAAATTGGTGAGTGGATTATTCTGGAGTCATGCCGTTTTCTGGCTCGACAACACAGCCGTGGCTATGCCGTTAGTCTGTCAATTAACTTATCGGCGCGCCAATTTAATGATAATCGTTTACCGACGATGATTGAACAAATTATCCAGCGGACCGGTGTCGATCCAAGCTATTTAGTGTTTGAAATTACCGAAAGTATGCTGATGGGCGACACTGATGCGGCTATTAAACAGTTAAATCAGTTAAAACGTCTCGGAGTCTCTTTATCTATTGATGACTTTGGTACAGGCTATTCATCGCTTAATTATTTGAAGCGATTCCCAGTAGACGAGCTGAAAATCGACCGCTCTTTTGTTAAAGATATTCCAGAAGATCGGAATGATATGGATATTGTCTCTGCCATTATTGCGATGGCGCAAAAGATGCAATTACGCGTTGTCGCTGAAGGGGTCGAGTCAGAAGCTCAAGTTGACTTCTTAAAGCAAAATGCTTGCTATGTTGTACAGGGTTATTACTACAGCATGCCGTTGGCAGAGCAAGAGTTAAGTCACCTGACATTTACAATAAAAACATAAGGTAAAGGATCATTCGGTCGTTCAGTGCGAGGTAATTGTTGTTTCGATTAACACCACTAACACGCCGGGGTTATTGACTAAACCGTCTGCGCTAACCGCAATTAACGCTGTGATACCTTACATCCACTCAAAACCAGGAAAACGTTATGATATCAGCTCGCCTGTCACTTTTGACCTTGGCTTTGCTTAGCGCTACTAGCTATGCGGCTCAAACCACGCCAGAGTTAGGGATCCGGGATAAAACCCCGAATCTCATGGCTCTAACCAATGCCACTGTTCTGACTGAGCCTGGCAAAGAACTTACCGGTGCAACCATCTTAATTCGTGATGGTAAAATTGAAGCGGTTTCAACCAGCGCTAAGATCCCTGCCGGTTATCAAACTTTTGATTTACAAGGTTACTTTGTATATCCCGGTTTTATTGACCCTTATACTCAATACGGTGTTACTGCTGCTAGTCAGGCTGAGCGTGCGCGCTTTGGTGGTCGTAACCCAATTTATGAAAATGAACGAAGGGGGGGCAATGCGGCAAACGACGCCATTCATGCACAGCAGCGTTGGGCAACCCAATTTAAACCCGACAGTAAAGCGGCGACCGAGTTATTAAAAGCTGGTTTTACTACGGTACAAAGTGCCCGCCAAGACGGTATTTTTCGTGGAACCGCTTTTGTTGCTTCTTTAGGTGAAGGCTTACCAAATGATTTAATTTTAAAAGCTGACGCTCAGCATTTTTTATCTTTTAGCAAAGGCAGTTCACAGCAAACCTATCCTTCTTCGTTGATGGGATCTATTGCGCTGATCCGTCAAACCTTGTCCGACGCTAATTGGTATCAAGCGGCCACGGCTAGCCCGAATTTAAGCGTTCAGGGTAAGCCTGTTGAGTTTAACGCAGCTTTGGAAGCGCTTAGCAGTTTAAGCAGCCAGGGCATCTTGTTTGATACTACAGACGATCGTTCATTACTGCGCGCCAATCAATTACTCAGCGAATTTAATCTTAAAAATGCGCTGTTATTAGGCTCTGGCTATGAATACAGCCGCTTGCCACAAATTAAAGCGACCGGTAAACCTTTATTGCTACCGCTGAATTTTCCCGCCGCACCGCAGGTTAGCGCGGCTGAGCAGCGTTTAGACGTGAATCTTGCTGATTTACGGCACTGGGAGCGTGCACCAGCTAACCCGGCTGAAGTGGCTAAAGCTGGGGTAAACTTTGCCTTCACAACGCATGGGTTAGCTAAAAAAGCCGAGTTTTTACCCAACTTACGCAAAGCTATTCAATACGGCTTAGACAAACAGCAAGCGCTCGCAGCCTTAACCACCACACCAGCCAGCTTACTGGGTTTAGACGATAGGTTAGGTAAAATTGCTGCCGGTTATCAGGCCGATCTTGTGATCAGCCGAGGTGATCTGTTCACTGACGGTGAAATTGTCGCAACCTGGTTACGTGGCCAAGAAAAACGCTTTACCAGTGTGCAACCCACTGCTTTTGCTGGTGAGTATCAACTCACTTATCAAGATCAAACGTTTAGCGTGACGCTAACGGGTACGGCGCCGAAAATAAGCGGTGAAGCGGTAATCGGCGATAAAAAAGTGAAATTGACTCACCTGATGGTGCAAGACCAGCGGTTACAATTTAGCTTGCCGTTACAAGAGCTCACCGAACAAGCTGCGGTGCTGCAATTTAATGGTGTTTGGTCTGAGCAACAACTTAAGGGTTATTGGTTAGATGCACAGGGTAATGAAGTGGCTGTCAGCGCCAAACAGCAAATTGCAGCCAGCAGTAAAGATGCCAAAACCGCTAAAGCCGCGCCAGCAATGTTGTCGAAACTGACTTATCCTAATCGTGCTTTTGGTTTAGATGCTTTACCGCAGCAACAAAACCTGCATATCAAAAATGCGACCGTGTGGACAGCAACAGCAGACGGTGTGTTGACCGAAAGTGATGTGCTAGTGCGCAATGGTAAGTTTGAGAAAATTGGCCAAAACCTGACTACGCCACGCGGTTATACAGTAATCGATGCCACAGGTTTACATTTAACGCCAGGTATTATTGACGAGCACTCACATATTGCCACCGAGCAAGGGGTGAACGAGGGGTCACATGCTAATACCGCCGAAGTGCACTTAGGTGATGTGATTAACTCAGATGATATCAATATCTATCGTGCGTTAGCCGGTGGTGTTACCGCAGTGCAGGTACTACATGGCAGTGCTAACCCGATTGGAGGTCGTGCGCAAATTATTAGCTTACGCTGGGGTCAAGATGCAGAAGGGCTGAAATTTAAAGATGCACCACCGAGTATCAAATTTGCATTAGGTGAAAACGTAAAGCAATCTAATTGGGGCTCTGAGTTCAATACACGATACCCACAAACTCGTATTGGTGTTGAAACCTTTATTCGCGATCAATTCCAAGCAGCTAAAGAATACCGTGCGGCTTGGCAAGCGTTCAATAAACTGTCTAAGCGTGAGCAAGGCCGTGTTGCCCCCCCTCGCCGTGATTATCAGATGGATACCTTGGTCGAAATTCTAGAAGGTAAACGTCATATTCATACACACTCTTATGTGGCTTCTGAAATTTTAATGTTGATGAAAGTTGCTGATGAAATGGGTTTCAAAGTGAATACTTACACCCACATTTTAGAAGGCTACAAGGTAGCGAGTGAAATGAAAGCGCATGGTGCCAGTGCATCGACCTTTGCTGACTGGTGGGGCTTTAAGATGGAAGTCACGGATGCCATTCCAACTAACACCTGTTTGATGCATGAGCAGGGTATGTTAGTGAGCGTTAACTCTGATGATCCTGGTTTACTGCGTCGTTTGAATCAAGAGGCCTCAAAATCTACCATGTATTGTAATATGGATGAGCAAGAAGCCTTGAAGATGGTGACGTTAAACCCAGCAAAACAATTAAAAATTGACGATAAAGTCGGTTCAATTGCCGTCGGTAAACAAGCCGATTTCGTGTTGTGGGATGCCCATCCATTATCCGTTTACAGTGTGGCACAACAAACGTGGATTGAAGGGGCACGTTACTTCGACCGTGCTGAAGACTTAGCAAAGCGGCAACAGCTTGAGCAAGAGCGGCAACAGTTGATCCAAAAGGTCTTAACCGCGGGTGACTCTGCTCGTAACGGTAGTCGCAACGCTTATAAACAAGATGATCCGATTTGGCATTGTGAAGATAACGATGACTGGTTGAAATTACGCTTTGGTTTTGGCTCTGCCACAGAAAGTCATGCTCATGCCCATGGGGAGCAACATTAATGAAAAAATTAACCACTATTTTTGCCGCAGCACTTACACTGGCAACGAGCAGCGTACTTGCGGTAAACCCCGTACCTGCACCGAAACAAAGCGTGCCAGTATTATTGAAAAATGCGACGGTGCACGCCGTTGTAACCGAGCCGGCCATTCAAGATGTCTTACTAGTCGATGGCAAAATTGCCGCGATGGGTACGAACTTAACGGCACCTGCCGGGGCGCAAATAGAAGATTTAACCGGTAAGCATGTGTATCCGGGGCTTATTGCTTTGATTAACCAACTAGGCTTAATTGAAGTTGAAGCCGTACGTGCCACGCGTGATGATCGTGAAACCTCAGCCACGAACCCAGATTTGCAAGTGCAAGTGGCCTTTAATGCTGATTCTGCGGTGATCCCAACTATTCGCAGCAACGGTTTTAGCCATAGCTTAATTTATCCTGATGGTAGCTTGATCACCGGTCGCTCAGCATTGATGCAGTTAGACGGTTGGAATTGGCAAGATGCCCTAGTGCAAGCCAATGTGGGCTTACACGTGAATTGGCCGCGCATGGGCTTACAAACCGGTTGGTGGGTTCGTGATAGTGCGGAAAAGCAGCAAGAGCGGCAACGTGAGCAACTGGAGCAGTTACAAAGCTACTTTAGCCAAGCACAAGCCTATTATTTAGCTGAGCAAGCCGGCTTAAATCGTGGCCGTGATTCACGCTGGCATGCCATGTTGGCGTTGTTTGAAGGTAAATTACCCTTATTTGTTCATGCCGATGATCCAAGACAAATGCGTCAAGCCATCAGCTTAGCTAAACAATACAAGGTCCGTTTAGTGATTGTGGGGGGACGCGATAGCTGGCGCATGGCAGATGAACTGGCGGCGAATAACGTGGATGTGATTTATACCGCGCCTTATGGCTTACCTACGCGTACCGATGAAGCCTATGATCAAGCCTTTAGCGTGCCAGGTGTGCTGCAAAAAGCCGGTGTGCGTTTCGCGTTATCGCTGGATGGTTTCTGGGATACCCGCAACCTGGTGTTTGCTGCGGGCCATGTCACGCGTTACGGTTTAGAACCTGCGCAAGCGCTACGATCCTTAACCTTAGATGCGGCACAAATTGCCGGTGTGGCCGATCGTTTAGGCTCGATTGAGGTGGGTAAGAGCGCGAGTTTAGTCGTGTCTGAAGGCGATATTTTTGATTATCGTGGGCACAACATCATGCAATTATGGATTGACGGTCGCAATGTTGATCTGAATAACAAACATAAACAGCTACACCAGCGTTATCAGCAACGCTATCAAGCGGCTAACTAAGCTTTAGTTTTATTACCATCTACAGTGCCAGTGAATACTGGCACTTTTTTATTGAGACAGTCCATGAAAAAGATTTTTTTACTTTGTACGGCCGCGTTAATGACTATTGCTGGTTGTAGCAGTACCCCAGCCAGCAAAGCCCCGCGCGCCAGCGCTTTGGTGATTGAAAGTCATCTGACGTTTTTAGCGGATGATTTGTTAGAAGGCCGTGATACGGGGAGTCGAGGCCATGAATTAGCCTCACGTTATATTGCTCAGCAATTTCAAGCTTTAGGTTTAGTGCCGGCTGCGGCTGATGGCACCTACTTTCAGCGTGTTCCTATGCGCAAAGCGCAAATTGTGCCGGGAAGTGCCAAGCTTAGTTTTAGTTTACCCGAGCAACAACTGACTCTAGATTACCCGCAGCAATTTACAACCGGGCCCAATTTGCAAAACGAAGCCGTTAAGTTGCAAGGTGAAATGGTGTTTGTTGGTTATGGTTTAGTGTCGGAGGTGTTTGGTTTAAACGATTATGCGAATTTAGACGTTAAAGGTAAAGTCGTGGTCATGCTGTCAGGTTTACCCGCCTTTTTACCTAGCGAAGAGCGGGCTTATCTGGGCAGTATGAAAACCGAATTTGCGGTTGAGCGGGGCGCTATCGGTGTTATTTCGTTGCATACGCCACAGCAAGAAAAAACTCGGCCCTATGCCGATAGCCTCATGTATTTAAATAGTCCGAGCATGAGCTGGTTAGATGGCGAAGGTAACCCCGGTCGGGGCTTTGCTCAGTTACAAGGTGGCGCAACTTTGCATCCTGATGCGGCCAGTCTGTTATTCGCTGCCGCTGGTTATAACCTGAGTGATATTTTTGCTTTATTAGAAAAAGATGAGGTCCCCAAAGGTTTTGCGTTAAAAGGCGAAGTTAACTTAAGCAGCCAAAGTACTCACCAGCAAGTGACAAGCCCGAATGTGTTAGCGACCTTACCCGGTTCCGATCCGCTGTTAAAAGAGGAATATGTAGTATTAACTGCACATTCTGATCATATCGGTTTTTCTAACGATTTACGCAGCGAAGATAAAATTAATAACGGGGCAATGGATAACGCTGCAGGTATCGCGATCTTACTTGAAACCGCACGTTTATTTGCGCAACTGCCGACATCGCCAAAGCGCTCTATTTTGTTTGCTGCGGTTACCGGTGAAGAAAAAGGCTTATTAGGGGCAGATTATCTAGCGAAACAACCGCCAATGCCTATTTCGCAGATGGTGGCTAACGTTAATTTAGATATGCCGGTATTACTGTATTCTTTTGCCGATTTAATTGCTTTTGGTGCAAATCACTCGACCCTAGGTGATGTGGTTGCCCGTGCTGCGGCAAAAGAGGGCAGAACCTTAAGTGAAGATCCGATGCCCGAGCAAGCTATCTTCACGCGCTCAGATCATTATCGCTTAGTGCAACAAGGTGTGCCTGCGGTGTTTTTAATGACCGGTTTTACTTCAACCGATCCAAAGGTATCGGGAGGCAAAGTGTGGGCCAGTTTCTTTGCCAAGCATTATCATCGCCCTTCTGATGATATTGCCAGCTTAACCAAAGAGTATGGGGCTATTCGTTATGATGCTGGCGCCGTATTTGCCGATATTAATTTTAATATTGCGCTGGATGTAGCGAATGCTAAAACGCGGCCATTGTGGCGCAAAGACAGTTTTTTCAGAACGGTATTTGGCCGTACAGAGAACTCTGAACCCAATACGCCGTAATCGTTCGATACCAAGTGGTTAATATCGCTTGAGATAAACAAGCCGGCCTATCCGCCGGCTTGTTTCACTTTAAACCCTTTTTGTTGTAATAAGGTAGTGACTAATTCGCGTTTATCACCTTGTATCTCAATAATGCCGTCTTTGACCGAACCACCACAAGCACATTTCTTTTTTAATTCTGTACATAGTTGGCTTAATTCACTGGGGCTACCGGTTAAGCCTAAAATGGTTAATACCGTCTTACCGCCCCGACCTTTCGTTTCCCGACGGATACGTAAGGCACCATCAGCAAAGCCTTCAGCCGCTGAGACAGCAGGGCTGCTCGCGTCAATTCGGCCTGTCGCAGTGGAATAGACCAAATCAGCCTGCTTCGCCGGTTTCGTGCTCTCTGCGGTAGCGCCAGTCAGTTGTTGTTGCCAATCGGCTAAGGAAATTTTTTTGCTCATCATAAAATGTCCTGAAAAGTTGGCCGTAGCTTACTTAGCACAAGCGTTGCTCGCAAGTTTTTCTGTGTCTCGCTTGGTTTTTTAATGTTATCTGGTAGAATATCGCCTTGATTTTAGAAATCTGGACGGCTAAAAATTGAGTATTCCAACCCAAATTAATCACTATTTACAGCTTAGTGGCCTTAAAGAGCAATTTTCTTTTTTTGATCAAGCCTTTACTGAAAAAACCACCGCCTATTTTCAAGCGTTACAGCAACATATTGCCGATAGCCACAATGCCAAAGTGCAATGGCAATACCAAGTACCTGAGTTAGGCGAGGGAGGGGCGTGTTCATTATTTGGTGTGCTGGACAGTGAGCCATATGATTTAACCGCGATTTTGGGCGGTCAAACCAGCGCTAATCACCAAGCCTTAGCACGTTTAACGAAAATAACTGAATTTTATCAACAGCAGTCGGGTTTAGCATGGTTTGGTATTTATCAAGCGCGTGCTAATCTGGAGCAAGAGATGGTGCTGGTTAAATTAAGCTATTTTGGCGCCGCCTCTCGGGCAGAGTTTCCGTTAAATACTGAGTTTGCCAAGATCAGTAATAACAGTACGGTGGGTTTAACTGGCCAAGCCCGTGTGATTAACGATGTCGCGGCCTATTTGCAACAAGGCGGTGAATATTACACCTGCGATCCGAAAGTTAAAGCCGAAGCTTGTTTGCCACTGTTTGCACAATCGGGCAAAATAGTGGGCATTATCGACGCTGAAGATTTGAAGCAGCAGGTGTTTACCGCAGAGGCATTGGCCCTGTTAGTGGCTGTCTGTCTGAGCATCCCCGAGTGTTTACCGGCAATCGCTTAGTGTTGCCTCCTTATAATCATAAACCAGGTAGAACAATATGTTTTCTCAGTTAAAGCCTGTCGCTATCGACCCCATATTGGGGCTAATGGCGGCTTATCGTGAAGATCCTAACCCTCTTAAAGTTGACCTTGGCGTAGGTGTTTATAAAGATGAGCAAGGCCACACAGCGGTTTTAAAATGCGTAAAAGAAGCCGAAGCGCTGCGTTTAAAGCATGAAGACAGCAAAACCTATGTGGGTATGGCCGGTGATCCGTCTTTTAATACGCACATTGAAAAGTTAGCCTTTGGTGCGACTCATACAGTGTTGCTAGCAAATCGCGTTGTTACGGCGCATACACCTGGCGGCACAGGGGCACTGCGTGTGGCGGCGGAGTTTATCAAGAGAGCGAATCCGGATGCGACGATTTGGGTGACCACCCCAACGTGGGCAAACCATATCTCGTTATTCCAAGCTGCGGGTTTAAAAGTCAAAGAATACGCTTATTACGATTACGACACCAAAGGTTTGCAGGTAGAGCAGATGTTTGCTGATTTAGAGCAAATTCCTGCGGGTGACGTTGTTTTAGTGCATGCCTGTTGTCATAACCCAAGTGGTATGGATCTGAATTTCGAACAATGGCAACGCTTTACCGCGATCGCGAAAGAGCGAGGTTTCACTCCTTTAGTTGATATGGCTTACCAAGGTTTTGGCGCCGGTTTAGATGAAGATGCCGCAGGTTTGCGCTATTTAGCTGAGCAAGTGCCAGAAATGATCTTGTGTAGCTCTTGCTCGAAAAACTTTGGTTTATATCGCGAGCGAATTGGTGCTGTCAGTGTTGTTGGAAGCAACAGCAAAGAAACCGACGTTGTCCGCGCAAACTTACTCAGCGTCGTGCGCGGTATTTACTCAATGCCACCTACGCACGGTGCTATTATTGTTAGCCATATTTTAGATAGCGCCGAATTAACGGCACTGTGGCACGACGAATTAGCAGAAATGCGTAATCGTATTAATAGCTATCGCCAGCTGATCATCGACAAGTTTACTGCTGAAGGCATTACCCAAGATTTCAGCTTTATTGCTCGTCAGCATGGTATGTTCAGCTTTTTAGGCATTAATAAAGCGCAAATTGAACGGCTACGCAGCGAGTTCAGTATTTATATGGTAGGTTCTAGCCGCGTCAGTATTTCGGGTTTAAATCATGCCAATATCGACTATTTCGCCAAAGCCGTCGCAACGGTATTAAAAGGCTAAATATGTCAATAAGGTATCCAGGCATCGAGTCTGGATACCTTTTTATGCTGCGCTGTGCGCTACTTTCTCTTTCCTAAACCTTGCCTTTAGTTATCAGACACTCAGCGATCAGGCGATAAGTATTCATTATCATAAAAGGTTCTGAGCCATTCTGGCCGATACACTGCCATTAACGTAATGGCCATGCCATTGAGTAATGCTTCGCCAAACCAAATGAGCAAGGCTAATTGCGTATAGTTGTGATAAATCGTATGCCAGTCATGTTGTTGTTGCAGATACAGCCAGCCAGAGGTGAGTACAATTTTTAGCACTATGCTCAGGGCGGCATTTAAAAAGCCCGCAATAAAGATATACACAAATAAATGGCGAGTCAGATAATGATATGACCAGCTAAATACCACATAACTAAATAACGCAGGCAAAATAAAGGTAGTTAATGCAAAGGCGCCCCCCTCAGCCAAGCTGACACTGTTAAACAGCATTAATAAAGCTAAGGGCAGACAACTGATCCAAATGGCGATACGCCAGCCATGACACAATACCAGTGTGGTAATACCAAGAAAAAACAACTCTAAACCCGGTACTATGCCGGCTTTTACAGACCAGAGTAGGGTTAAGGCCACTGCTGAGGCAAACACAAAATGCTGATAACCCGGTAATTGTAATAAGCGTGGCCACAACTCTTTTGGATAACTTAGTGCGATGCAAAGGATAGCCAAACACCAGGCACTTATTTGCCAATAATTTATGATCATGATCATAGACCCAAAGCTGTGGATGGGGCTAATTATACTGTGTTCTAGCACAGCATAAAAAGCTTCGCGTTAGTAACAAGGTGCATGTTCAAGCGGCTAAGAGCCTTAATAAGGGCTTGAGTAAAGCCTTAGCTGTTTTTCAATTGCCTTTTGATTAATGGGTTAGGCCGCATTGTTATACTGCGGTGTACTGTCCTGGCGTTTTTTTATTCTGTCAGCGATTTTGCCAGTTGCAGGTAAGTTACTCCGTTTTTTTTAACACGCTCATAATCCATGTATTCAGAGCCTAAATGCACTTCTTCTAATGCTGCTTTAATTTGTTCATTAGCGTTCGGTATTAGGGCGAGTGCATTTTCCAAAGTGTAGGTTAACTGATGGATCGCCGTTACGCTGGTTGGATTTAACTCACCGGCTAACAAGTTAGCTAACTCGGTATTTTTCTCTAACAACACCTTGCTAGCTTGCTGCACATCACTGATCGCTTTACCGCTGAAATGAGCAGGGCGATCTGAGGCTTGCACGAGTGTTGCGGGGAAGTAGCACAATGCAATGAAGCTAGAAATAACGAGGATTTTCATAATAAAGCCTTAGTTAATAATGATTCTCATTAAGTTATCAGATCAATGCAACAAAGCAAGTCACTTTTGCTGATAACATAAAACGTTTTCTTATACGTTGCTCTGGTTAAAACGTATCAACAAAAACGCCTGCACAAGGCAGGCGTTTTAATAAGATTAACCTTTAATAGCGGTTAGATCCGCTTGTATTTAATTCGATGTGGCTCCAGTGCTGCCGCGCCATAAGTTTGTTTTAACCAGGCCTCGTAATCAGAGTAGTTACCTTCAAAGAAATTCACTTTACCTTCATCACGATAATCGAGGATATGCGTGGCAATACGGTCGAGGAACCAGCGGTCGTGCGAGATCACCATGGCACAACCAGGGAAATCTAAAATGGCGTTCTCGAGTGCGCGCAGTGTTTCAACATCTAAGTCGTTGGTGGGTTCATCGAGTAACAACATATTGCCGCCGGCTTTTAATAGCGCCGCCAGATGCACGCGGTTACGCTCACCTCCTGATAACTCGCCAATAAACTTCTGCTGGTCGTTACCTTTAAAGTTAAAACGGCCAACATAAGCACGGCTTGGGATCTGGAAATTGCCAATTTGCAGCATATCTTGGCCGTTTGAGATTTCCTGCCACACCGTGTTTTTCGGGTTCATGCTATCGCGGAACTGATCAACACTTGCTACTTGCACCGTTTCACCAAGTTCAATGCTGCCGTTATCGGCTTTTTCTGCGCCGGTGATCATTTTAAACAGTGTTGATTTACCTGCACCATTCGGGCCGATAATACCGACAATCGCACCTTTAGGAATGCTAAAGCTCAGATCATCGATTAACACACGATCGCCAAAGGTTTTGCGCAGGTGTCCCACTTCCAGTACTTTATCGCCTAAACGTGGCCCAGGTGGAATAAACAGCTCATTAGTTTCATTACGCTTTTGAAAATCTTGGCTTTGCAATTCTTCAAAACGTGCCATCCGCGCTTTACTTTTTGCATGGCGGCCTTTCGGGTTAGTACGAACCCATTCTAATTCTTGCTTAATTGAACGCTGGCGAGCACTTTCTGTTTTATCTTCTTGTGCTAGTCGGGCTTCTTTTTGTTCTAGCCAGCTAGAGTAATTTCCTTGCCACGGAATACCTTCACCTCGGTCTAGCTCTAAGATCCAACCGGCTACATTGTCTAGGAAATAACGGTCGTGGGTAATGGCCACCACGGTACCAGGATAATCGTGTAAAAAGCGTTCTAACCAAGCCACCGATTCAGCATCCAAGTGGTTAGTGGGTTCATCTAATAACAGCATATCTGGGCGTTCTAATACCAAGCGGCAGATCGCCACCCGGCGACGCTCTCCGCCCGACAGATGTTCAATTTTGGCATCCCAAGGCGGTAAGCGTAATGAATCTGCCGCACGCTCTAGCGTGTTATCTAAGTTATGACCATCTTTTGCTTGTATTAATGCTTCTAACTCGCCTTGCTCGCGCGCTAAGGCATCAAAGTCGGCGTTTTCATCGGCATAAGCGGCATACACCTCATCTAGCCGAGTAAACGCTTCTTTTACATCACTAACGGCTTCTTCAACAATCTGCCGTACTGTTTTGTTGTTATCTAATACCGGCTCTTGCGGTAGGTAACCGATTTTTGTGCCGGTTAATGCCCGTGCTTCGCCTTCAAACTCTTTGTCGATACCGGCCATAATGCGTAATAACGTCGATTTACCCGAGCCATTTAAGCCAAGTACCCCAATCTTAGCGCCGGGGAAAAAAGATAAAGAGATGTCTTTTAAGATGGTGCGTTTCGGGGGAACCACTTTCGAAACCCGATACATTGAATAAATAAATTGTGCCATTACTAAGTTTCCGTCCGTTAAGGGCTGTCACAGTGAAGCAAATTGTACGTTATTTTCACCAGTGGTGGAAAGTGAATGGCGATGCTTTAGAATAATGTTGGCTTTTGTGGGCGGATCTCTGTTTTAATACACACCATTAGAGAATTTTTAGTAGGTTAATTATGTCTGAATTTGCACACGATCCAAGCTTTCAACGTTTTATCGAAGAGGCTAAAACCCATGGCGTAGTCTGGACTCTCGCTGATGGTGAAGACTTATTAGTGGTTGAATCGGTAGAATTTGAAGAAACAGATGTAATGCCCTTTTGGTCAAGCAAAGCGGATGCGCAAGCGCACTGCTCAGAAGAATGGTCAAGTTATAAACCTGAGCCAATCCCACTCGATGTGTTCTGTGATGGCTGGTTAAAAGAGATGTACGATGACGGCGTATTAATCGGCACTAACTGGGATGAATCACTCAATGGTCCTGAAGTCGAGCCGCGTGAATTGCTAGAAGCGCTGGCGCTTGTACAGTAATTAAACACCGTGCTACACCCTAAGCCCAGCCTTTGCTGGGCTTTCGTCGTTTAAGGGTGTAAAATAATAATATTATGATCTGGTCGCTAAACTGCTTTTCTTTGCAGTGCGTATAACAGATATTGCAAATCAGTATTTGGAAAAACTATGTTATCAGAAGCAGCAATGTTAGTCCGTAGTGCACTTGAGACGCGTGGTCTTGAGACTCCTATGCGTGATAACGGCTTGTCCCGCGATGAAAAATACGAAAAGATTAATCAGTTACTTACTGAGGTTGTCACCACCTTGGGGCTTGATCTCACCGATGACAGTTTAAGAGAAACGCCACATCGCATTGCTAAAATGTATGTTGATGAGGTTTTTGGTGGTTTGGATTATCAAAACTTTCCGAAGATGGCGCTGATAGAAAACAAAATGCAAGTTAACGAGATGGTCAAAGTGAAAGACATCAGCTTTACTAGTACTTGCGAGCATCACTTTGTGACCATCGATGGCAGCGCTACGGTGGCTTACATCCCTAAAGATAATATCATTGGCTTATCTAAGATTAATCGCATAGTGCGTTTCTTTGCACAGCGTCCTCAGGTGCAAGAACGCTTAACCCAGCAAATCTTAGTGGCGTTACAAGCCTTACTTGAAACAGACAACGTTGCAGTGACCATGGATGCGGTACATTACTGCGTGAAATCGCGTGGTGTGATGGATGTGAATTCTAAAACGCAGACTACGGCACTAGGCGGTATTTTCAAAGATGACGCTCGCACCCGAGCGGAGTTTTTAGCTCGCTAATCGCCGTTGATTGCGGGATATCACGGGGCTAATTGCTTTAAACAATTAGCCCCTTGCAGTTCTAAAAAAGTCGTGGCATTTTCAGCACTCAAAGGTTTGCTGTAGTAGTAACCCCTGAATTTCATGACATTGCATGTTTTCTAGTAACTTCAGCTGCTCTACTGTTTCAACCCCTTCAGCAAGAGTAATTAAATCCATTCTTTTAGCAATATTAATGATCGCACTGACAATCGCTTTATCGTCTTTATCATTTAGAATATCTTGAATAAATGATTGGTCTATTTTTAATTTTGTTAAGGCAAAACGCTTTAAATAACTAAATGATGAATAACCCGTACCAAAATCATCGACTGAAATTTTAAAACCTAGCTCAATGTTATACCAGCGAAGTAGTGCTTCAAAGCCAATGATTTTTTGCGTTGGGTGATATCTAAATGAATACCGACAGTGAGTTTATGTTCTTAGCTGATAATGGTTCTGCCACGCAAAAGGACCCATACTCAAAGACCCTCTTTATGGCACATCTTAAATTGATTTTCGTATAATTTATTGTCTGTTTTGTTAATGTAATCGTCGAAATAAGCCCTAACACTGGTCTTATCATGTGGATGTAAGGCTTTAACCCATAGATCATCTATCGTGCCCTTTTGAGCGCGAGCAATACTGTTGGGTTAACCCTGCATAGCAACGTGTAAGGCTCACCGTAGCTTCAAAGAAAAAATCTTAATTAGAGCAATAAGTTGTAGTGCTGTTAAGAATGATATTTTTTATGAGCACACAACCTTAGTGTGTTTAATTTGTAGTATTAATGCATTCAACCATAACTTGCTGCCTATGAAACTAGCATTAAACAAAATAAACTGCTTTTCGTCTGGTGGCGTATAGTCACTACCTAAGATCGTTCTTAGCGGTAAATACTTGGAGAAAGCGAAATGAAAAAAACACTTAACCTCGCGGCCGTGCTAGCACTGACCTTTTCGGTACAGAGCTTAGCCGCACAGTGCGGTAATATTCTCGGCCATTCAGTGCAGCAACTCAAAACCCGTGAAAGTGTCGATTTATGTGATGAATTCAAGGGTAAAACATTAATTGTGGTGAATACTGCCAGTAAGTGTGGCTTTACTCCGCAGTTTGAAGCCTTAGAAACGCTTTATCAAAACTACAAAGATCAAGGTTTAGTGGTATTAGGTTTCCCATCAAATGATTTTCGGCAAGAACACAGTGATGAAGAAAAAACAGCTGAGGTGTGTTATTTAACGTACGGTGTTGAGTTTCCAATGTTTTCAACCAGCAGTGTGCGCGGGGATAACGCTAACCCTGTATTCAAAGCCTTAATTGCAAAAACCGGTGAAAGCCCGTCTTGGAATTTCAATAAATATATTGTCAGTAAAGACGAGCAACAAGTGGTGCATTTTGGTAGCCGAACCAGCCCTGATGATCCAAAGTTTATTGCTGAGCTTGAAAAACTGCTTGCGGCAAAGTAATTACTGACTTTGCTCAAAAGCGCTATCAATCGCGGTGGCATTGTCGGTGGCTGCTGTTCTTGCTAGCTCATCACAGCGTTCATTTTCAGGGTGGCCGCTGTGGCCTTTTACCCAATGCCAAGCAATCTGATGTTTGCTGCAAGCGGCATCTAAACGTTGCCATAAATCTTGATTTTTAACCGGCTGTTTTTGACTGGTTTTCCAGTTATTGCGTTTCCAGCCCGCTAACCACTGCATGATCCCCAAGCGCACGTATTGGCTGTCCGTGGTCAAATCAACCTGGCAGGGGCTGGTCAGTGATTCTAAACTGACAATAGCTGCGAGCAATTCCATTCGATTATTGGTGGTTAGTCGGAAGCCGCCACTCAGTTCCTTACGATGTTGCTTGTAAAGCAAGACACTGCCATAGCCGCCAGGACCAGGGTTACCCAAGCAAGATCCATCGGTATAGATCGTAACAGTTTTCTGCATAAAGTCTTTCCTCAAAGCAAAACGGCGTATAATCTACCCTAATAGTAGGCAATAGCGAAAGCAGCAATGTTAAAACGTCAAATTATCTTAGATACCGAAACCACCGGCATTAACCCAAAAGATGGCCATCGTATTATCGAAATTGGCTGTGTTGAGCTGCTAAATCGGCGTTTTACCGGTAACAATTATCATGTTTATATTAATCCAGAGCGGGAAATTGAAGCTGAAGCTATCGCCGTGCACGGTATTACTAACCAACGTTTGCAACATGAACCCAAGTTTCGAGATATTGCACAGGGCTTTTTCGAGTACATTAAGGGGGCCGAATTAGTCATTCACAACGCCGCTTTCGACGTCGGTTTCATTGATCATGAATTTGCCCTGTTGCAGCCAAAACTCCCACCAGTGGCGGAGTATTGTGGCATTGTTGATACGCTTAAATTAGCGCGAGACTTGCATCCCGGCCAAAAAAATAACCTCGATGCACTGTGCCGCCGTTATGATATCAATAATAGCCATCGTACTTTGCACGGCGCCTTATTAGATGCCGAAATTTTGGCTGATGTTTATTTATTAATGACCGGCGGGCAGGTCAGTTTAAACTTAGCGGCGGAAGACGCGAACAATCAACAGGATCAGCAGGGGCCCTTGGTTATCCAGCGCAGTGGTAAGTTAAAAGTGATTAAAGCCAGCAGCCAAGAATTAACTGCCCATCAAAGTCGTTTAGATTTAGTGCAAAAGAAAGGGGGCAGCTGTTTATGGCGAGATTAATGCTACTGTGTTTTATGCTGTGTAATGTGTTTGTGCTGACCGTTGCTGCACAACAAGACTCGACGTTACCTGTTGCAACGCCAGAATCGGCCTCAGCGCAAACACCCGAGCCATTAATGCGCATGTTGGCAGACTTGCCATTACGTAATCAAATTCCCTTGTTAGATAATCGGTTTCGAATCGATGACGGTATTGAATCTATCACCTTGGTATTTTTTCGCCGACCGGGTTCGGCTTCTATCGTATTAGTGCGTCCCGATGGCAGTAAGGTGTTTTATAACACGGCGAAGCAAAACAACATTCGTTGGTTTGATGGCCCTTCCTACGATTTAATTGAAATTACTCAGCCGATGCCAGGGCCTTGGCAGGCCGTCGGACGAGTTTTACCCGAAAGTAAGATTTTGGTGCTGACCGATGTGGAATTAGATGTTGATCCTTTACCTAAACCGATGATGGTAGGGGAAACGTTTAAGTTAACGGCGCGGATGCTGCAAGATGGCAAAGCGATTAATGCGCGAGAATTTAAAGACATCTTGTCGCTACAAGTGGTTTTTACCAGTACCAATGATAAACGTTACGAAAACTTCGGCCGAGGTATGGTGGAAGTGGCCAACTTTCGTGATGATGGTCGTGGTTATGACATCAGTGCGCGTGACGGTATTTTTACCGGTGAGATAAATTTGGTATTTGGCCAAGGCGAGTGGATCCCGCGTTTTATTGTGCGTACGCCTTTGTACACTCGCGAAGTGGAACAAAGCGCCGTTATTATTGAACCTTCGCCTATTACGCTTAACGTACAGATGGCAACTAAAGCGGAGCAAAGCCATATTATTATGTTGGATGCGAATAGTGATCTGGTAGACGTCGACTCTTTGCTGTTCCAAGGGCAAATTCAATACCCAGATGGCGATATGCAATCATTCTCTTTAGTCGAGCCTACCACAACAAAGCAACTGCAGGTCGATAACCGCGGGCATGGTAGTTATATTTTGAATATGGCCGTTTTTGGCCAAATGCGCGATGGTCGAGAGTTTGTATTAAATTTACCTGAAGAGCGTTTTTTAGTGGCCATGCTGGCGCAGGAAGCGCCTGACTTAGGGCCCGCCGACACTGCAACCGAAGCCATTGTTGAGGTTGCCGAGCCGGTTGCCACAGAAGTACCTTGGCTTTGGATCATTCTGATTAATTTGTTTATTTTAGTGTTAGGCGCAGTAGCCATTTGGTTTGTGTTATCTGGCAAGCAGTTCAGCCGTTTGATGTTTTGGCGCAAAAAGACCGAGCCTGCTGCTACCGCCGCGGGAAATAAGACGGCCACAGCGGCGAAAGTGGACAACACAGCGAACAAGAAATCAGCAAAAAAGAAAGATGGAGAAGATATATTGGATCTTTCTATGCCAGATGGCTAAGGAATAGGCAAAAGCGGAAAAAAAGAAGTTGACTGAGTTTGGGGTAATCCGTATCATTCCCGCCGCACCAGACGATACCCAAATGAAATCGTTTGATGCTGGCGCGGAGCGGTAGTTCAGTCGGTTAGAATACCGGCCTGTCACGCCGGGGGTCGCGGGTTCGAGTCCCGTCCGCTCCGCCAACAATTTTGATGCTTTCCGGAGCGGTAGTTCAGTCGGTTAGAATACCGGCCTGTCACGCCGGGGGTCGCGGGTTCGAGTCCCGTCCGCTCCGCCACTAGCATCAAAAAAGCTTCCTGATCCGGAGCGGTAGTTCAGTCGGTTAGAATACCGGCCTGTCACGCCGGGGGTCGCGGGTTCGAGTCCCGTCCGCTCCGCCATTTCAGTTAGTGTGCCATTGAGCGTAAGCTCACTCCAGTGCGGAGCGGTAGTTCAGTCGGTTAGAATACCGGCCTGTCACGCCGGGGGTCGCGGGTTCGAGTCCCGTCCGCTCCGCCATTTTCATCTAAATCAGCCAGCTAATGCTGGTTTTTTTGTGCCTGCAAATTAAGTGAGCGGTAGTTCAGTCGGTTGCTGTTATAAAAGCAAGCTTCGGGGTCATATACCAAGACCCCTAACGTTTTCGCCGTGGGCGAGATACTTTCTTTTGTGTCGCCAAAAGAAAGTATCCAAAGAAAATGCGACCCCACTTCCGCTCGAAAGCCCGACTGCTCATGCGTTGTCCAAGGCGAAAACGTAACTCGCGCTATGCTTCGTCGCCGCACTCAAACACCCGTTTTCTTAAAACCTTGGCCAACGATGATCAGTCGGCTCGCTCTAAGGGGACTAAAATCCAGAGTAAGCTTTGGGGCAAATATTAAGACTCTATTGATCAGTTAATAGCGAAGTAAACGTTGGCTTAAGACGTCTTTTTCAGGGATGAAAAAGAGGAGCGTACACGGATGTATTTACCGCGTGCTCCAGTCGAAGTTTTACGGAGCGTTTAACATTTTCGCTGTTGGCGAGATACTTTCTTTTGTGTCGCCAAAAGAAAGTATCCAAAGAAAATGCGACCCCACTTCTGCTCGAAAGCCCGACTGCTCATGCGTTGTCCAAGGCGAAAACGTAACTCGCGCGGCGCTACCGTCGCCGCACTCAAACACCCGTTTTCTTAAAACCTTGGCCAACGATGATCAGTCGGCTCGCTCTAAGGGGACTAAAATCCAGCGCAAGCTCCAAGCTTCGGGGGCAGATACCAAGACTCTGTTGATGAGTTAGTAGCGAAGTAAGCTTTGGCAGGATACGTCTTTTTCAGGGATAAAAAAGAGGAGCGTGCACAGCTGTGTTGAAATTGAGCCTTGTCGCAATGACAGTGCGGTGATCGGTTTTGCAGGGGTGTTATGTAGAATGTTGCCAGATAACCGGCTCTTGCGCGTTATGGGCGGCTTGAAGAAGCTCTAACAGTGGAAAGGCGCGAGTTGATGCGCTAGGCAAAGGTTCTTCTTGAAGTTCAGCGGGTAATTCAACTAATTCATGCTGCATGTCATCTTGCTGTTGTTGGACTTCATCAGCAAGGCGGCTACGTTGTTGCAACAGCGCGATGGCTGTTGCCACGTCTTTAGCAGGGATAATACCGGTAGATTTCTTAATAGTCTGCGCTGAGTCGGCCATATAGGTTTGCGTGTTACAGTTCATCATTTGCAACATCTGTTCACCGGACTGTTGTAAATAAGATAGCGCACTCCAACTGGGGGTTGTGAAAGTAATCATCTTTGAATCCTCTATTTTAATCTGTGGAGTGGTCGTGCTATCGGCCAGTGCTCACTGTATTGTGATTAACGCAAGATGGAGCGCATAGGGTAAGATTCGCATTTAAGTATGGTTCAGATAAGCATAGATAGCGAATTAACGCGGTGTAACGTATTGTTATCAGCGAATACCTATCCGTCGTAAGTGACGCACGAGTTGAGCTGAACGGCTGATTTGCTATTTAGCTATCACAAACGACTAGGTTTGTTTTTTCTCCTGCTGGGACAATTTGTGACTGGCTTTTTGTTGATACATGGCTACGTCTGCTTGGTTTAGCAATGACTCAAGATCCTGTGCGTCGCTGGGGAAAAAGGCAGTGCCGAGGCTTAACTCAAATGCAACTGACTGACCATTGGCGAAAAAAGTCGCGCGTTTAAAGCTGGTCATGATTTTTTGCAGGATAGGCTGAATATCTTGCTGCTTGCTAATGCGTGGCATAATCACTAAAAATTCATCGCCTGATAAGCGGCAAGCAACATCAGAACTGCGTAAATTAATTTGGAGTAGCCTGGCAACTTCTTGTAAAAATTGATCGCCAATCGCATGCCCAAAGCGATCATTGATCAGTTTGAATTTATCTAAGTCTAAGCTAATGATACAAAATTCAGCTCGGGAGTTAATGAGCGTCTCTAACCATTTCATCGCGAAACGCCGGTTAGGTAATAAGGTTAAAGGATCTTGCAGCGAGTTAATTCGTGCGAAATGGTAACTATAAAATAAGCTAATAAAAACCAGCAGTAATAACAAACTAAAACCGTACCCAATCACACGAATATATGACGACGCTAATGCCGGGCCGTTGTAAGATGTTCCGGGTAATTCGGCAATCGCTATCAACCAGCTGCCGTTGATTAATCGGATCGTTTCGCTGCTAAAAGCCTCTGCAAACACGCTTTCATCACCGAAAAACACCTCGCCATTCGCACCTAAACCATCTTTACCACGGATTGCCAGTCGAGATTGTGCAGCAAGCTCATTCACACCGGCTAACTTGAACAGCTTGTCTATTTCGATGACCGCGCTACAGGTCCCCCAATACCGCTGATTGAACGGTGGATCGGTGAAGATAGGCATCCGCGCAATAATGGCTTGGTTGCCTTGGATTAATGTTAGCGGCCCGGCAATAAAAACCTCTTGTCGCTGCTTAGCTAATTCGACAGTGTGTAATTGTTCCGGTGACTGGCGGTAATCAAAGCCTATAACACTTTCATTACCTGTTAAGGGATAGACAAAACGGATCACGTTATCGGGAGCTAAAGCGATATTGCGCAAACTACTGGACTTTAAATATAAGGCTTCAGCCATACGCGTCAATTGTTCGTTATCAGATTGCGGATTAACCGAAATCAGCGTGGCTAAACTATCGGCTAAAAAAATATTGGAATTTAATTCAGACTCAATATTGGCTCGAACCGAGGATAACTGCTGACTCAGGCGTTCATGCTGATGAATTTGCATTAGTTCTGCGTAATTACGATGATAATACTCGACTAGCATTACCACACTGGCCATAAACGCGGCTAATGCGAAAAATAATAGCGATTTTTTATGACCATTCGCCTTGCCAAACACTTGTTTCATAAAGGAAACTTTAAGATATCAAACAGCGACATACAAATCCTAGCTAGCGGCGTGATCAATAGCCGGCCTTACGCGCAAAACGCCCGAGTTGTTGCTCTGTCGTGGCAGTACCCTCTAACAAATTTTTAGCGGCATCGTCAATGGAAGCCATTTGTTGATAAGCTTGATTGGTGATCTGCTGGATCGCACTTAAATGCTCATGGGTTTGTTGATATTTTTCTTCAAGGTTAGATACGCTGCTGGTGATGGTTTTCATACCACCCTGAGCCGTTAGCAACTCTTGCTGTAATAAAGCAAATTCATGATTCGTTTCATTAATTTGATTTTGAGCATCTTTTGCTTGTTGATTTAAGCTAGTGGATTCTTCTTTTGTTTCTTTTACCAAGCGCTCCATATCATTCAAAAAACCTGAAATTTGCTTCGTTGCTTCATTCACTTTGGCTGCCAGTGTTCGCACTTCGTCGGCAACAACGGCAAAACCACGACCGGCATCGCCCGCTCGAGCTGCTTCGATGGCGGCGTTTAAAGCCAGTAAATTGGTTTGATCTGAGAACCCTTCAACCATAACTAAAATCTGTCGGACATTTTCTGAGTTTTTTTGTAAACCGTTAATAGTGGCGGCAAAAGAGTCAAGCAATCGAGCAATCGCCGCAAGTTGTTGATTAAGTTGCTGCATTTGTGTGCTGGCAACTTGAGCTTTACTTACTGCAAGTTGTGTTACCTCGCCCATTTGATCGCTGCTTTGGACGATGTTCGTTAAATAGTTGATAACTTGTTCACTTTCTCGGCGAATTAAAGTATTGCGTTGCTCAGTTTCTTGTAAGTTTTTGCGAGTACTTTTTACTGCGATAGATACCTGCTCATTGATCTGATGCGTATTACGCGCTTGTTGATGCACATTGCCAAGTACGTCACTAAGTTGGCTAACGAATTGGTTAAATTCGTCCGATAATGTTCGGAACTCATCAAAGGTGAAGGCGGGTAAACGTTGGCTAAGATCAGCCCCAGAGCGATTACTGTCGTGTAAATTTTTGACTAAAGCCTGAACCGGGCGAACAATTAAATGCCACATATAGAAGACAGTAAAACTATAAGCGGCGCTGCCAACAACGAGCAACAACCACCAAAGTTGTTTGTTATCAGTGGTAGGGTAAGCAAGATACATCGCCAGCGCAAAGAACAGGGTAATAAACATTACATTACCCACTATCTTTCGGGTTAAGGTAAAAAAGAATCGCTGCTCTATCAGATGGTAAAGTGTCATAACCCGCTCCAGTAAAGATGCTGGTTTAGCCCAGCATGGGTATTTTTAACAGTGCAGAACGTGCAAGGCAAAGGCGGTAGGTTTGCACTGTTATCAATATAAAACAATAAACTAGTTTATGGTATGTGCCAATGTTTAAGCATACCACTGACCTTATCTCTTACCCCTGCTAGCCAGATAACCGGAAGTATCATTCCGTTGCTGCCCTACTGTACTTTGTGAATGCTGTAGCATACCAATCATGCATAGCATTTAAGCGGTAACATCATGCTAAGGGATTAAGGCTTTAGCAAAAAACGCGCTTAAGAGCATTGCGCCGTAAAACGTTGTGCAATTTGCATAGCTTATGATTTAGGGTATGAAATATTTTTAATAATAAGGAAGTTTACTCTTTTCATGTTGTGTCGCGGGGTATTTATTTACAGGTTTTTTGCGCTAGATCTTAACCATGAGCAAAAAACTCGTGGTTAAGAACGGCGTTAAAGAGGAGATAGATTTAGTTAAATTTAATTTTTCGAGTGAGCCACCATCCGAACACCATGCTTAGCACAAAACCGATGGTACCGGTGCTACCTGAGGTTAGAGCGGCAATAGCAGGGCCAGGGCAATAACCTAATAGGCCCCAACCGACACCGAAAATTAATGCCCCTAACAATAATTGGCGATCTACTTTGGTGCTCTTTGGAAGATAAAAAGCCTTTTCTAGGAAAGGGGCTGCTCGTTTTTGGCTAAAGTAAAAACCAGTAGAATAAACCACTAAAGCCGCGCCCATGACTAACGCTAAGCTTGGGTCCCAGTTATCAAGTACATTCAGAAAACCAATTACTTTTGCGGGATCGATCATCATTGAAATAGTGATACCCGCAGATAACAATAAGCCGGATAAAAATGCCACTAATGCTTTCATATTTACTCCTGCTTAAAATAAGCTTGCAACCAGCACGCCTGCTGCCATAAATACTAAGGTAGCACTAATCGAGCGTGGAGATAGTCTACCGATACCACAAACACCATGACCTGAGGTACAGCCGCTGCCCCAGCCCGTGCCTAAACCCACCAATAAACCGGCAATTAAGGTTTTAGTGTTTAAGTCAGGCGTAGTAAAGGTGAGATCTTGCATAAAAAAGCTTACCAGTAGTGGTGCAACTAAAAGGCCAGCCACAAACGCAAATCGCCAGCCTCGACCATCACGTTCAAAAATAAGCTGGCTGGCAATGCCAGAGATTCCTGCTATACGTCCTAACATGGTCATCATTAGCAATGCACCAAAGCCAATTAAACTGCCGCCAATTAGCGCAGATATCGGGGTGAAATTCTCCATTACGACTCCTTATTGCGTGACGGGTAAGCCTGCTTCTTGCCAGGCTGCCATGCCACCCGCGACCGAATAGACATCAGTAAAGCCCATGTTCTGTAACGATTCCGCGGCTAAAGCCGAGCGAGCACCTGAACGGCAAATTAAATACAACGGCTCCTGTGCTAATTGCGCTAAGGCTAACTCTGCGGCACAACCTGACGCCGCGACGGCGGGGTGGTTAGCCAATTGCATTTCTAATACACCGCGTGGGTAGTTAACGACACTGCTGATGTGTGCTTGAGCAAATTCGGCAGGCTCACGTACATCAATAATACGAGTTGATGGCTGTTTTTCTAGCTGCGCCGCGAGTTGCTGAATATCGACTTCTTTGATACGTTCTTTTGCTTCGGCCACTAATTGTTGTGCTGTTTTCATTATAAATCCTCCAAAAAAACAGTTTATAAAACAGATTGATAAATCACTACACCCGCCATGATCGCCAAGAATACGGCAAAGCCCTTTTGTAAGATCGCTTTCGGTAATCTGCGATTGAGCCAACCGCCAACATAACTTCCCAAAATACCGGCCACAACCATGATAGTGATGGCGTGCCAATCAAATACCAAGCCTTGTGCATGAAACACACTGTAGTATTTTGCAAAACCGACAAACGATTTTAACGCAATGATCATTAAGCTGGTTGCTACGCCGATATGAAGGGGTAACCCGGCCAATAATACTAATGCGGGAACGATTAAGAAGCCCCCTCCAACCCCCACAAAACCAGTAATAGCACCGACAACTAAGCCATCGGCAATGACTTTAATATGATGAAACGTTTTGGGTTGATCAATCATCGTGACTTTGCTGCGCCACATCATTATTGCCGCAACCACCATTAAGGACGCGAAGACTAATAACTGCCAGCGGCTATCTACTAAGGTGCCTAGCCAAGCGCCACCATAAGTTCCTAACATTCCGGGTACACCAAACCATAAAACATGGCGCCAACTGATTAAACGGCGAAACATATTGTGGATTGAACCAAACAAGCTGATCAGCGCTACTATTAATAACGAAGACGCGATGGCCAATGATGCGGGCATGCCAACCAAATACAACAACACCGGTACGGTCAGGATCGAACCACCTGACCCGAATAACCCCAAGCTAAGCCCGATGATTAAAGCACCTATTAATACCAACATGGCCACTCCTATATTCTTTTATGGAATATGCATATAACGGAATTGCATTCTATGGGCTTTTTCGTTAAGCTGCAATCAAAATTTAGCATTAACTAAAGTAAGGGCTGAAAAAATGAGTAACCTAGATAATCTGCATATTGAAATGTTCTTTGATAATGATAGCGCAACTTGCAGTTATGTGGTTGTTGATAAAGCAACGGCTAAAGCGGCAGTGATTGATCCAGTACTTGATTACGATGCCGCCGCAGGGCAGGTTAGCACAGAGGCCGCAGATAAGATTTTAGCGTACTTAGCTGAGCAAGGCTGGCAATTACAGTGGATTTTAGAAACCCACGCCCATGCTGATCATCTTTCTGCCGCGCATTACCTAAAGCAAAAGACAGCAGCACCCATTGCGATTGGTGAGGGGATCCGGAAGGTTCAGCAAACGTTTAAAATGGTTTTCAATATCGCTGATGCAGAATTAATGGGCACGGGTGATTATTTTGATAAGTTATTTGCAGATGGTGAAACGTTTAACATCGGCTCGGTTACCGCGACGGTGATTAATACACCTGGTCATACTAACGACAGTGTCAGTTATTTAATTGCTGGCAATGTGTTTGTAGGTGATTCACTGTTTATGCCTGATGGCGGTACGGCACGTTGCGATTTTCCGGGTGGTGATGCTCATATCTTGTTCCGTTCTATCCAGCGTTTATATCAGTTGCCAGCAGAAACGGTTGTTTATGTTTGCCATGATTATCAACCGAATGGTCGTGAATTACGTTTTAAAACGACGATAGCAGAACAAAAACAGCAAAATATCCATGTGAAAGCTGACACCTTTGAAGCAGATTTTGTACAAAAACGTGAAACACGGGATAAAACCTTAGCTGTACCGCGACTGATTTATCCTTCGGTACAAGTGAATATTCGCGCTGGGCAACTGCCTCAAGCAGAAAGTAATGGTGTGAGTTACGTTAAAATACCTTTAAAACAAGTATAACAACCACGTGATGATGCGAGCTTAGAGTATTTTACACCCTAAGCTCGCCAAGCGATAATAAAACAGCCGCCCGCAATCAGTCGAAACTGCTGTTGTAGGTGCTATTTGAGCAAAGCCGTAAATTGACTGACTAATTGGTCTAAATCTAACAGCTGCTTTTCACCTGTGCGGCGATTTTTGTATTCAGCCTGACGGTTATCGAGGTTACGCTCGCCAATCACAATGCTGTGAGGCACACCAATCAGTTCCATGTCGGCGAACATCACACCCGGGCGCTCTTTACGATCATCAAAGAGTACGTCAATACCTGCAGCTTTAAGTTGTTGATATAACAGCTCAGTGGCTTCAGCTACACGCACTGACTTGTGCATATTCATTGGGATCAACACCACTTGGAAGGGCGCTATTGCGTCAGGCCAAATAATACCGTATTCGTCGTGGTTCTGTTCAATCGCGGCGGCAACAATGCGTGACACACCCACACCATAACAGCCCATGGTCATAATTTGGTGTTTACCTTCTTCATTCAATACACCGGCTTTAAGCGCTTGAGAGTATTTATCACCCAATTGGAAGATATGACCCACTTCAATACCACGCTTAATCACTAAGTGACCAAAACCACAAGGGCTGGGGTCGCCTTCAACGATATTACGAAGGTCGGCAACCTGGTAATCAGTGATATCGCGATCCCAATTGACGCCGGATAAATGGTAACCGTCTTTATTGGCACCCACAACAAAATCAGCAAGGTGTGCGGCGCTGCGGTCAACAATCACCGGGATGGTTAAACCCACAGGACCGACTGAGCCAGGTGCTGCGTTTACCAGTTGACGAATTTGCTGTTCGTTAGCAAATTGCAGGGGTACGGCAACTTGCGGTAATTTCTCCGCTTTAACTTCATTCAGCTCATGATCGCCGCGAACCACTAATGCAACTAGGGATGCCGGTGCATCATCCTTGGCAACGCCAACAACAAATAAGGTTTTCGCAATTTGCTGTTCGCTGATGTTTAATAACTCTGCTACAGCAGCAACAGTGCCGACATTTGGCGTGGCAACTTCTTGCATGCTTTGCGTTGCGGCTGGGCGTTCGCCCGCTGGCGCTATTGCTTCGGCCATTTCGATATTCGCGGCATAATCGCTGGTATCAGAGAAGGCAATGGCATCTTCGCCGGAAGAGGCCAACACATGAAACTCGTGCGAAACACTACCGCCAATCGCGCCGGTGTCGGCAAGCACAGGCCGATAGTCTAAGCCAAGACGATTAAAGATATTGCAGTAAGCGCGATACATGGCATCGTAGGTTTGTTGTAATGAGTCTTGGCTTAAATGAAATGAATACGCATCTTTCATTAAAAACTCACGCGCGCGCATCACACCAAAACGAGGCCGACGCTCATCACGGAATTTGTTTTGAATTTGATATAAGCTCAGTGGCAGCTGTTTATAGCTGGTGATTTCGCGACGAACCAGATCAGTAATCACTTCTTCATGTGTAGGGCCTAATACGAAATCGCGCAGATGACGGTCTTGAAAACGCAATAACTCGGCGTCCATTTTCTCCCAGCGCCCCGATTCCTGCCACAGTTCAGCCGGTTGTACCATCGGCATCAGTACTTCAATGGCACCGGCGTTGTTCATTTCTTCACGAACAATTTGCTCTACCTTACGCAACACTCTGACACCAGTAGGTAAGTAAGTGTATAAACCAGAAGATAAACGGCGGATCATACCAGCGCGAAGCATTAATTTGTGACTAATCACTTCGGCATCTGCTGGCGTTTCTTTCATCGTAGATAATAAATACTGACTGGTGCGCATGAGGCTCTCTGTAAAAAAGACTTAAAAAATTACCCTCATTCTAACAACGGATCTACTCAGGCAGAAGTTTAATCTGATGTTTAATGAGCTTATTTGTGACTTCTTGCTCTAAAAGCATGCCGCCAAGGCTGTATAAACCATCAGGTAACTCGATTAGACCTCTTAAATCCATTATCGCTGTTGTATTTTCAGCGGCTAACCAGCGTTGTTGTTTTGGAGAATATAACCAAACAGCAGCACTGGGGGTGGCAACTAGATTTTGATAATCACGACCATTCAGTTGATAAGGCACATTACTACCGCCGATAAACACGGCCATTTCTTCGCCGTTGACGTTAACGGTGGCTGCGGCTAAACGGTAGCGAGCATGGCCAGTGGGGTGGGGAATGCTTTGCCAGGCGATGCTATTGGCATTGTTACCCAGCTTTCCAGCCCAACATTCAGCCACCGGTTGTTGTTGTGGGCTGCTGTGATGATAATCCAAGGTTACGCCATCACAGACAATTAATTGATCTGCGGCAACAGCAGCTGCTAAACCAAAGGCAGGTTTACCGGGAAATGGTGTTGCTTGCGACCAGCGCTGGGTGAAATTATCAAATAACTGCACCACATTAACGGCACCGTATTCACTAAAACCACTGATGAGATAAATGTAACGATTTTGATAAGCCACGGCGGCCGCGTGATCGACCGGTACTGGCATATCATTTAAACGCGAATAGCGACGGGTGATGGGATCGAGCCGGTAGCTATCAGCTGCTGTCGTGGTTTTACCATCGCTTTGTACAAAAGCGCCGCCCAGAATGAAAAAATTATTGTTTAAGGCCACGGCACTGGCCCCAATGCGGCCTTGAAGCCGTTGTTGATTGGGTAAGATAGGTAAGGTTGTCCAGTTATATTCGCCAAGCGTATGTAACCACACTTTATCATGGATCTGTGCGCTGGTTTTTGCTGGGCCTATGCCGCTTGCAGAAAGCAGATAGGTTTTCCCTCGAACTGTGGTGGCTGCTACGGCATTATTACTGACAGGCTCAGGCAGCTCGGGCAGGGCGAAGCAAATAAAACTGGTGGCCAATAAGCTAAGGTAGCTGCATGATTTCAGTAACATGGTTGTGTTCTCCGTCGACGGTCCATTTAATATTAAATTCGTATAGGGTCATGCCATAATGTTGAATGTCAGCCCGTTGTTTTTTATAGGGTGGCCGTGGATCCTGTTTTAAAACCTTTTCAATAAAAGTGCGTAAATGCGGATAGTGCTTTTGTTGCTGGCAAAATTGTTCAGCATTTTCAGACATTGATACGGTCATCATGGTCTCTGGTGCGGCATCGGCAAAGCCACCATTTGCAGCAGGTAGCGCATCAGAATAGGGCAGATAAGGTTTAATGTCCAAAATGGGCGTGCCATCTAATAAATCTAACCCGCTGATCAAAATCTGTAATTTACCGTTTTTTCGAGTAACCCCATCTAGTTTTACGACCGATAAGCCAATTGGATTAGGTCGAAAGGTGGCGCGTGTGGCAAATACGCCTTTTCGGGTGTTGCCACCTAACCGAGGGGGACGGACTAACGGCGACCAACCCTTGTCTGCCGTTTCATGAAAAACAAAAACTAACCAGAGGTGACTAAAGGCTTCGATACCTCGCACGATCCCTTCATCGGCATAGTCAGCTTCTAATTCAATACTGCCACAGGCTTCTGCGATTAAACCTGGTTGTCTTGGTATGGCAAACTTTTGTTTATAGGGTGATTTAATATAGCCGATGCTATTAAATTGATACTGAGCCATCTTCAGAAATATCTTGGTTAATAAGCAGAAAAACAATCAGCTATTATGCAAGCCCCCCGTTAAAACAACAAGTAAACTTGCCCTTTACTATCAGAAGTCTAAATGGCTTTGACGCTAGACGTTTAAGTTGTCACAATACGTAGGTCTTTTTATTATTGAATTAGTGTCATTATGGAACAGCGTATTTTATTAACTGAGTGTCCCGATTCAAAAGGGCTGATCGCGCAGATCACCAATATTTGTTACAAGCACCAACTGAATATTATTCGTAATACTGAATTTGTTGATCCGGTAACCGGTCAATTTTTTATGCGTACCGAATTAGACGGCATTTTTAACGAGCACACCTTATTACAAGATTTGGATCGGGCTTTACCGCTAGGCAGTAGCCGCAGTTTGTTGTGCCGGCAGGCGAAAAAAGTCGTCGTGTTGGTCACAAAAGAAGCGCATTGTCTGGGTGATATTTTGATGAAAGTATATGATGGCTCGCTATCATTAAATATCGCGGCGGTTGTTGGTAATCATCCTGAATTAGCCGCATTGGCGCAGCGTTTTGATTTACCGTATCATTTTATTAGCCATCAAGGGCTGAGCCGAGCTGAGCATGAAGCCGCGTTGTTACAGGTGATCACACCTTATCAGCCTGACTATCTTATTCTCGCCAAGTTTATGCGGATTTTAACACCCCGTTTTGTCGCGCATTATCCGAATCGTATCGTGAATATCCATCATAGTTTTTTACCGGCTTTTATTGGCGCTAAGCCCTATCAACAAGCCTTTGAGCGTGGAGTGAAAATCATCGGAGCAACCGCGCATTTTGTGAATGAGCAACTCGACGAAGGGCCAATTATTCAGCAAAAAGTAGCTGCGGTAGATCACAGCTACAGCGCTTTGGATATGGAAAAAGCCGGCCGTGATGTGGAAAAGGCGGCATTGAGTGAGGCGCTACAATTTATTACAGAGGATAGGGTCTTTGTGCACGGTAATAAAACCGTGATTTTATAGGGCGCATGTCTGCGGCCCCACGGTGTTTAGTCTGCTAAACTGGGATCGTCATGTAAATCGAGCGCATAGATCTCATCAATTTGATCAATACTTGAGTGACTGACTCGTAAGTCTTTCACTCGACCGTTACGCAAACTATATACCCAACCATGCACGGTTAAAGCCTGATCGCGCTCCCATGCCTCTTGCACAAAGGTGGTGTGACACAGGTTACGCACCTGCTCCATCACATTAAGCTCAATCAGTCGATTGACACGTTGGTCTTCGTCCTCGATTAAATCTAGTTCGTTACGATGCATGGCATAGACATCTTTAACATTACGCAGCCAGTTATCGACGAAGCCAACACGCTGTTTCATCATGGCTGCCCGCACGCCGCCACACCCGTAATGGCCCACTACTAAAATATGTTTTACTTTTAATACTTCGATAGCGTATTGCAACACAGAAAGGCAATTCATATCCGAATGCACCACTAAGTTGGCAACATTGCGGTGTACAAACAATTCACCTGGCATCAAACCGACAATTTCATTCGCCGGTACACGACTATCCGAGCAACCAATCCACAAATATTCAGGGGCTTGTTGCTCTGATAATTGTTTAAAAAAGCCAGGTTGCTCGCGTTCAATCCGATCCGCCCATTGTCGATTGTTGATAAATAACTCTTTGAAATTTGACATTAAACAATCCAACTGAAGGCGTGATGCGCCACAATAACGATTTTTTTGCTGCTGACAAGCCCGACCAGCCGGCAATACGAGTGAGAACATGGTGATCCTACCTAACTGTTAGGGGCGTTGTCACGGAAATTAAAAAGGTTATTTATATGTTAAAGTAACAAAATGATAAGACTAACAGTTAAAACTTTTTTACTATTACATTATCTAGCTAGTTTTAATTATTTAAGATGACTTTTATTAACGCTAGCTGAATAATTATTTGGATTAATTTATTCAATACGAAAGAAATACTTTAATTATTTTACTTTATTCGATATTCTAGAGCTGTAATATTACTTGGGAGTATTAAAATGTCGTTATTACTTGATAAGCGTGAATTAAAGAAAGCCGCAAAAGAATTAACGCTGGCTAAATTAAATGATGTGCTAGACACATTAAATTCAGTATTGGTTGAACGCCAATCTGAAATTGACGCCATCAGTGAAATTGAACGTTTTGCCCGCGAAAAAGGATTTACGTTGGAACAGCTTGGCTATAAGCAAGTACAAGATGTGATGCCAGAAGAGAGCGTCAGTGTAGCCAAAGAATCAAAACGTCCGGTTAAACCAAAGTTTAAAACGTTAAACAAAGCCAGCCAGTATTTCTATGTTGAAGATGGCCAATTACAATTACTGCGTACTCACACCATGAAAAAAGGGTTACAAGCACGGGGTATTGAAGTTGTGCCGGTCAATAAAGTCGATAAAAAGTTTGCTAAAGATATTGAACGTTTATTAGATGAAGCGACAGAGCAAGCTACCGCCAACTTTAATAGCAAAGTGGTCGTTTGGAATGCTTGGGCTGCTGAAAACGGTGCTGAGATATTAGAGCCACGTTAATACGGCAAAGATAAGACATAAAAAAACCGGCATTGCCGGTTTTTTTATGTCTGTTTATTTAATCTGTGCATCTAACGATTGGCCATTAATACCGATACTATCGTCAGACATTAAATACAGATACAACCACATTAAATCTTCTGGTGTTTTTAACGTTGCCGCATCTTCACCCGGGTATGCACGCGCCCGCATACTGGTTCGGGTAGCACCAGGGTTAATACAATTACAACGTACGGTAGTGTCTTCATACTCGCTAGCAATAATTTGCATTAAACCTTCGGTAGCAAACTTTGATACCGCGTATGGCCCCCAAAACGCTCGACCTTGCCGACCCACGCCAGAAGAGGTAAACACGATAGACCCTTGCTGACTTAACTTTAAAACAGGCAGTAACGCCTGTGTCATCAACATGGCGCCTGTGACATTGACTTGCATAATGTCTTGCCAGCTGGCTAAGTTAATATGCTCGAACGGCGACAACACGCCTAAAATTCCTGCATTGTGTAATACGCCATCGAGTTTACCGAACTCTGCTTTAATGGTAGCGGCCATGTCGTGATAATTTTTTGCGGTCGCGCCTTTTAAATCTAACGGGATGATGGCTGGCTCAGGATATCCCGCATTCACAATTTCATCGTATACGGCGGTTAGTTTATGGGTGGTTTTACCCAATAAAATAACTGTCGCCCCAAAACGGGCGTAGGTTAAAGCGGCAGTTTTGCCAATGCCATCACCGGCGCCAGTAACTAAAATAACTTTATTAAGCAGTGCGCCAGCGGGCGCAGAGTAGTGTTTTGGTGCTTGCATTAACGGAGCCCCTGACTGAAAAAAACGGCAACAGGATACTTGGAAAAACCCGCTTTTGCACTCTTCTTGATGAAACTTCAGTTTATCTGTCTTTTTGCTCTAGCGATTTGCTAAAGTTTGAGTTAACTTTAACTGGTCGTAGCTGTTCGTTAGGGCAGTCACTCTAATTCAGAATAAGTGAAGCAAACTTATGCTTTGCAATAAAAAATACCAGTGATGGACAGGGGAGATAAAATGAAGAGATTGGCAATAAGCATTGCAGTAATCACCGCTTTAGGTTTAGCTGGCTGTGGTGATTCAATAGAAGATATCAAACAAGATGTAGCGGTTGAAGGTACGGTAACACCGAGTGCACGGGTTATATTTGACCCCACAGCAGGCAACGTTTCTGTACCAAACGATTTACTTTTTCAGGGTACTACTGATGGTACGCTCACGCTTGATAGCGGTGCTACCCCTGATTACACCAATCCACAAGTTGCATTGGGTGCTTTAGATGGTTGGTCTACGCAAAATCCGTTTACCATTGCCTTAAGCTTTCCTGCTGGTGTGACGTTAAATATGGACTCGGCGGCAGCACCTGGCTCTGTGCGTGTTTTTAAAGCCGTAATGGGTGATCCTGCGTCTCCTGAGACAGATTGTCGCGCTGTACCCCGTGGTGCCGCCTGTAAAATTGTTGCTGAATTACAATACGGTGTGGATTTCGTTTCTGCTGGTAGTGGCAACAGTGTTGCTGTAGTGCCATTAAAACCACTTGAATCTGCCACGACTTATCTTTTAGCGTTAACTAACGGTTTAAAAGACAGCACCGGTGCAGCCGTAAAACCTTCAACCACTTATGAATTAGTGAAACAAGACCTGAGCACTTTACCACTGGCCACGGATTCTCAGCGTGCCTTACAAGGTGTTATCAACAGCTTTGAAAACGTGATGGTGCGTGATCAAGGGCTACCCAAAACCAGCATTATTTATTCTGCGGCCATTACCACGCAATCAACAGGGGTTGTGTTAGCTAACTTAAAGCAGTTAATGGCATCGCCAACACCAACAGGTTATGCACCTACCGGTTTGGCTATGCAAAACACCGGTTTGACGGTTTCGCAACTTAACCCTGCTTTTGCCAGTCAGCCGGCTTTTACTATTACCCGTTTGTACCAAGGTAGTTTAACGCTGCCGTACTTTTTAGGTAAACCTTCTGAAGCGAATATGACCGCGCCGTTAAATACGCGTTGGACTGCACGTTGTGACAGTGGTGCTATTATTGCAGCCTTACCTGCTAGTATGAAACCCGAAACGCCGGTTTCTGAAAATGACGGTTTTTGTCAGGCGGTAACTTCAGGTGCGCTTCGCGATCTGGGTGTGGATAGTGCTCGTCATTTAACTAAGTTTAACGTGATCCCTGCTATCCGCAGTTATGAAACCGTTGGTGTGCAGATGACCGTGCCTGATGGAAATGTTATTTCAATGCCTGAAGCCGGTTGGCCATTGGTGATATTGCAGCACGGTATTACTTCTAAAAAAGAAGATATGCTAGCTGTTACAGGTGCCTTAGCTTCGCAAGGTTTCGCCACTATTGCCATTGATCACCCGTTGCACGGCAGCCGTGGTTTTACTCAAGCAACTGAAACCGGCAACTTAACGTTTAATGCCTCTACTAACTCTGCAACCGATTATATGAATCTGAGCAATCTGTTGGTGACTCGGGATAATTTGCGTCAAAGTATTGCGGATATGTTGGCGCTGCGTTTTGCTATAAATAACCTTACCGGTGTGACCATTGATAAAAGCCGCGTACAGTTTTTAGGGCATTCGTTAGGGGGCATTACAGGTACCAGCATGGTGGCGTTAGCGAATAGCACCACCGGCAATGCTGCTTTAGATGCCGCGTTTAAAGTTGAAAGCTCGGTATTAGCAATGCCAGGTGGTGGTATTGCTAACTTCTTATTAGACTCGCCACAATTTGGCCCACTGATTAAAGCCAGTGTGATGTTAGGCGCGGGTGGCCAATTAACCAGTGAGTTTGTCACTTATGTGGCTACCAATACTGATTGCGGTGCACCAACTGCGGCAACCGCTGCAACTTGGCCGACTTGTGCGGCGCCGGTGGTTAATCAGTACCTTGCTAGCTTAAGCCAAACAGGCAATACAGCACAGCAAGCGCGCATTACTGCCACCTTAAGTCAGTTTGCCTTTGCTGCGCAAACCGTGACCGACAGTGGTGATCCAAACAACTACGCAAAAGCCTTAGTCAGCAGCGGTACACCTACTTTTATGATTGAAGTAGTGGGTAATGGTGCGGATAGATTGCCAGATCAAGTGATCCCGAATGGCTTCTTTAATCCATTAACGGCGTTAGCCAATGGCCGTATGGCATTAGCCGGTACAGAACCACTGGCACGCTTATTAAGTGCCGGCTCAGTACCCGCTCAAGCGCCAGGTGTTGCGTTAACAGGCAATGCGATTACCCGTTTTAACGCGGGTGCGCACAGTTCAATTTTAAGCCCTGCAAGTAGCGCAGCTGCTACCGGTGAAATGCAATATCAAGCCGTGACGTTCTTTTTAAGTCGGGGTACACAAATTGGTATTCAAGATACTTCGGTGATTGTAAACTAAGCTTTGCTTAGCGTTTAACCACAGCCCGGTTGCACTTGCACCGGGCTGTTGCTTTTATTAGGGTATGATGCACCTTTATTATTCATTGTAAGGAGACAGGCTTTGGCATTTTTATATGAATACGGCATTTTTTTGGCGAAGGTTGCTACCTTGGTGGTGGCATTAGCGATTGTGGTGGCCATTATGGCAGGCGCTGCGATGAAAACGCGTCAACGTAAAGGTCAATTGTCTATTACGGATCTCAGTGAAGAGTATCAGCACAATCAGCAACTGTTACAACAGCAACTGATGGATAAAAAAGCCTTCAAGAAATAGCAAAAAGCCCAATCAGCAGAAAAAAATCAAGTGCAGCCAACACTCTTTGTCATTGATTTTAATGGCAGTATGGATGCGAAAGAAACCGACGCGTTACGCGAAGAAATTAGCGCCATTTTGGCAGTAGCCACGTCAAAAGATGAAGTATTGTTAAAGCTCGAAAGTGGCGGTGGTGTAGTGCATGGTTATGGTTTAGCCGCCTCGCAGTTAGACAGGCTAAAACAACAAAAGATCCCACTCACTATAGCCGTGGATAAGGTAGCCGCCAGCGGTGGCTATATGATGGCCTGCGTTGCCGATAAACTATTGGCGGCACCTTTTGCGATTATTGGCTCTATTGGTGTTATTGCACAAATACCTAATTTCAATAAATTATTAAAGAAAAACGATGTTGATTTTGAACAGTTCACCGCGGGTGAATTCAAACGCACTGTAACCTTGTTTGGTGAAAACACCGCAAAAGGCCGTGAAAAATTTCAGCAAGAATTAGAAGAAACCCATGTGCTGTTTAAAGACTTTGTCAGCCAACAGCGGCCAGTGTTGGATATCGACAGAGTGGCTACGGGTGAACATTGGTTTGGCTATCAAGCCCTTGCTTTAGCATTGGTAGATCAATTGCAAACCAGTGATGATTACTTGTGTAGTATGTTTGCCGAGCGAAAAGTACTACAGGTGAAGTTTCAATTGAAAAAAGGCTTGGCAGATAAACTGGGTGCAGGTGGCGCAAGCTTTGCTAGTGGTATCTGGCAAAATCTGCAACAACGCCGTTGGTGGTAACACATGGACGCAGCATTTTGGCAGGCGTGTTGGCAACAAAATAAACTCGGCTTTCAATTAGCTCAACCGCATCCGCTGTTGCAGCGTTGGTTGCCGCAGATCTTGGCCGAGCAGCCAAGGCTGACTGAAATCGTGGTACCGTTGTGTGGTAAAAGCCCTGATTTGCTATTTTGTCAGGCTTTGCGGCCGGTTCTGGGTATTGAGTTATCGGACATCGCTTGTCATGCTTTTTTTGCTGAAAATCAGCTGGCGCATACTGTTACAACAGCACATCCATTAGCCGAGCAGGGCTTTATTCGTTTTCAAGCTGAAGCGTTACAACTGTTACAAGGTGATTTCTTTCAATTGCCTGATAGTCGCGTCAACGCCAATAACCTTATCTACGATCGCGCGGCATTGATTGCGCTCCCTTTGGAAATGCGACAACGTTATGTTGAAAAATTAGATAACTGGTTAGAGCAGGGAGCAGTATTGCTGCTGATCAGCCTAGAATACCCCGAGGATGAAAAAGCAGGGCCACCTTTTAGTGTCACTAGCGCTGAGATAGAGCAGCATTTTGCAAAGCGACAGGTACAATTGCTAGAACAAGTGGATATTACCGGGCAAGGCTTTGCTCGGCGTCGTTTTGAAACATCACGTTTATGTGAAAAAGTGTATCTAGTTCAGGCATAAAGAGAGGAAAAACGCTACCCGCAACATCGGTGGGTAGCGCTAAAACTAAATGTTAATTTCTTAAATGATGGAAATCGATGGTTTCTTCTTTCTCACCGGCGTTTGGATTATTATAAATAGCCGCATTAAATTCTCCTTCGCTTTTAGCGACAATACAGGACACCATCGCATCACCGGTCACGTTTACTGCGGTGCGCGTCATATCCAGTAAGCGATCCACACCAATAATTAGCGCGATACCTTCAACCGGTAAGCCTACTTGCTGTAGTACCATCGCCAGCATGATTAATCCCACCCCCGGAACACCAGCCGTGCCGATTGAAGCCAAGGTTGCAGTTAAAATGACCATCAAGAAATCGCCAAGACTTAAATCGACGCCAAACACCTGAGCGATAAAGACAGTGGCAACACCCTGCATAATGGCAGTACCATCCATATTGATAGTAGCGCCCAGTGGAACTGTGAATGAACTGATGCTGTTGTTGACACCGAGCTTTTTATTGACCGTTTCCATGGTCACTGGCAGCGTGGCATTACTGCTTGAAGTACTAAAGCCAAATAGCGCGGCATCGCGCATTTTCTTTAAAAAGATAATTGGGTTTAAACCCGTTAGTGACTTTAACAGCAAGGCGTAAACCACAAACCCATGAAACAGTAGCACAAAAAGCACTACGCCAAAGTATTTGACTAAACTGCCGATAGTTTCTAAACCCAGCGTGGTGAAAAGTTTCGCCATCAGGAAAAACACACCATAGGGGGCTAAGTTCATGAGTAAAGTGACCAGCTTCATAATCACTTCATTAAAATCATTAAACTGTGCGGCAATCCGCTCACCCGGCTTGCCTGACAAGGCCACGGCTAGGCCAAATAACACGGCAAAAACGATAATTTGCAGCATATTGCCTGAAGCCATTGACTCTATTGGGTTACTTGGGAAGATATTGATAAAGACCTGCGCTAACGTTGGGGCAGAGCTAACATCAAAGGTTTGATCACTTTGCATTTCTACACCCAGCCCAGGGCCAGTGATTAATGCGGCACCAATAGCCAAGCTGATGGCAATTGCGGTAGTGATCATGTACAAGCCGATGGCTTTGCCACCTAAGCGCCCAAGTTTAGAGGTGTCAGATAACGAGCAGGTCCCACAAACTAAGGACACAAATACCAACGGCACCACCAGCATTTTTAAGCTGGCAATAAATATTTCGCCGCCAACATGAAAAATACCGTCAACAAAAAAAGCTTTTAAGGGAATATCCAGACCAAGCAAAGCCAAATTGCGCTCTTCGGCACCACCTAGTAAAAATTGAAAGAAGAAACCGACTGCAAGGCCCGCTAACATACCAATCACAATACGTAAGGTAAGACTGAGTTTTTTATTATTTGACGTCATATATAGTGGTTTTTTGGTTGTAGTAAAGCACTAAGACTACCAGTTTGTGCCAGCTTTGGTCACTAGAGAGAGAAATTTTTTTTAAATTAACCCTGCCAGCTGGATAATTAATGGTTTAAGATGCAAAATTAACAAAACTATAAAAGAAGTGCTAGGGAGAGTTTCATGTTAAACATCCGGCAATTGTGGGCGGTGTTCGTTATTTTCACGCTATCAGCTTGTGGCGGTGGTGGAACATTAGACGGTAGCAGTTCTGGCGGTACATCCGCAGTTCCTGTTTATAGTCTGAGCGTAACTTTAAAAAATAGCCAAGGCCAAAGTGCTAATCAGTTAGCACTTGCGACTCCTTTGATTATTGAAGCAACTTTAACTGCAACCAATTCAGGCGTGGTATCAGGCCAATTGGTCAGTTTTGCTTTAGATAACTCGTCTTTAGCGACATTTGCTAATGGCACAGGTAGCGCGGTGACTAATGCAAATGGTGTTGCATCGCTCGGTGTTAATGTTGGCACCCTCTCTGGTGCGGGTAAAATAACTGCAACTTTTGGTGATATAAGTGCCGAGGTTGTGTTTAGTTCGGCGGGTGATGGTGATACGAATGTCGGTGAAACGATTGGTTCCGTATCATTAATTGCAGATAAATTACAATTAGGCTCAGCGAGTACGGACAAAGTAGAGTTGAGTGCTTTAATTCGTAACACTAACAACAATGTTGTTTCTGATATACCTGTAACCTTCAGTACAGATTCAGGTGAAATCCAAGTGGTTGACTCTGCATCCGCAGCAAACGGTATTGCGCGTGCCACACTAACAACTCTTTCTAACAAAAATAACCGTGATATCACAGTTACTGTTAGAGCACAGCAGCAAAGTTCACAACTGATTGTTAAGGTTGTTGGCACTGAAGTTAGCATTAATGCACCGCAGGCTGTTGTCCTGAACGATAGCGCACAACTCGATATTTTTATTGTCGACTCTGAAGGTAATGGCCTTGAAAATGTGATGGTAAATATCGCATCGTCCTTAGGTAACACTTTAAGCGTGACTAATCCTGTAACCTCAGGTTCAACAGGTAAAGCGACCGTAACTTACACCGCTGTTAACAGTGGGATAGATACCATTCTAGTTACTGCGCTGGGAGCTCAACGCTCAGTGAGCTTAAATGTAAGCCCTGATTCATTTACATTTCTTCAAACTGTGACAAATGCGCCAGTTATTGAAGAAGTCAGTTTAAATAGCCCCAAAGAAATGCGTGTGCAATGGCTGGTAGATAATCTACCTAATGCTGCTCAAAACATTAATTTTGCCACTAGCCGTGGTGTCATTGCGGCAGAATCTGCTGAGCTAATTCAAAAAAATGTTGCGGTAGCCAAAACAACAGATGCTAATGGCCAAGCAAATGTTTATGTTTCTTCTGAGTATGCAGGTTTAACGACCATTGCTGCTCAAGCAGGCTCTGGAAGCAGCACGGTGAACACGCAGAAAACGATTGAGTTTGTTGCAGTAACAGCATCTAAGCTTGAACTACAAGCATTCCCTGCTCAAGTTGGTCCAGGTGAGCAAAGTAATGTTCGCGCAATTTTGCGAGACGCTAAAAATAACCCTGTTAAAAACCGCAGTGTTATTTTTACTCTGGACAATTCTGCCGGTGGGCAATTAAGTACCGTAAGTGCAATAACTAATTCTGCAGGGGTAGCAACCACAGTATTTACTGCTGATGTAAACACTGGTGCGGCTGTAGATGGTCTGAATTTGCAAGTTAAAGGTTCTTTAGTTAAAAACGCATCAGAAGCTAACGATATCTCTGGCATGACTGATATCGCAGTTGGTGAAAGAACATTGTTCTTCCGCTTCGGTACAGGTAATGTCATTTCTAAACCAAGCGATAGTCTGTATTCTAAAGAGTTTTCAGTCATTGTGACTGATAGTTCGGGTAATCCTGTTGCTAATCAACAGCTCAATGTGGCAGTTGTGCCAGTATCCTATGGTAAAGGTGTTTGGGTAAAATCGACACCTGAAGAATTTAAGGTTTGGGTTCCTCAACGTAGTACAACATGTCCTAATGAAGACGTTAACTTGGATGGTATTTTAGAAGTTTCTGAAGATACCAATAATGACAAACAAATTACACCTGGCAATGTTGCTACTGTGCCTCAAACTGTTACTGCAGATGAGAATGGTATTGCAGTGTTTAATGTTCGTTACCCACAAGATTATGCCACATGGTTAGATGTTAGGTTACAAATTTCAGGTTTTGCCGCAGGTACTGAGAACGTTGCCTTTAGAGAATATAATCTTCCAGTAGCCTCTGATGATGTAACTACCGAGACATCAGCGCCACCACCTAATCCATTAGGTAGCAGCGCTAACTGTACTGACATTTTATAATTCGTTTGAAATAAAAAAGGAGCCTTGCGGCTCCTTTTTTATTTCCTATTATTTTTAAACGATTAACGGCTTAAGCAAATAGGTGTTATGCAATACTTAGCCTAACGCTGAAAACTATACACCGAACCCAACTTAAGTAATTGTGTCAATTCATCCAAGGCGGTACGAGACTCGATAACTAATTGTGGATCGGCTAGATCAGATTCTGATAACCGATCACGGTAATGTTTATCAACCCAGCTATTAAGGTTAGCAAATAAGGTATCGTTCATCATTACAGCAGGGTTAACCGCTTGACGTTCTTGCTCGTTTAATACCACTCTTAAACGCAAGCAAGCAGGGCCACCGCCATTTTGCATGCTTTGCTTAACATCAAAATAATGGACGTTTTTAATCGGGGTATTTTGCTGGCACAGTTCGGTTAAATAACGATATACACCAGCATGCTCTTGGCATTCTGTTGGTGCGATGATTACCATTTCACCTGACGGCAAGTTAATTAATTGCGTATTAAATAAATAGGTGCTGATGGCATCCGCTACTGAGACTTGTTGATTTTTGACTTCAATAAAGTGCAGCTGGGCGTCACCAGGAAACTTTTGTTTGATCTCTTGTAAGCTGGCCGCTGTATTTAAAAAGGCCTGCTCATGAAAAAACAGCACGTTACGGTTACCCACGGCGATAACATCATTATGAAATACGCCCTGATCAATCACCTCAGGGTTTTGCTGCATAAAGACGGTGTTAGCCTCAGTTAACCCATGTAAACGCGCGACAGCTTGACTGGCTTCGATTGTTTGCCTAGCTGGATAGCGCTGTGGTGCCGGTTTACTTTGATTAAAGGCATAACGGCCATATACAAAGAGTTCAAGACCGCTTTGCCCATAGTCACTGCACAGACGCGTATGATTAGCTGCACCTTCATCGCCAAAGTGCTCATTGTCAGGTAAATGCAGATGATGCGCGAAGTGCCTACTGTCACTGAACATCGCTTGCAGGATCCGACCTGTAGTCGTTGGCTCCAGTGAGCGGTGAAATTTGTTAGTTAAGTTTGCTGGAGTAAAATGAATTTTTTTATCTGGCGTATCGCCGCTGGGTGAAACGGTTGCTGCGTTGGCGGTCCACATACTTGATGCAGAGCACACTGCGCGGTAAATTTCGGGGGCTTTTGCTGCGGCGTCTTGCATAACTTGTGCATCACTGCCACTAAAACCTAAGCGGCGTAGCATATCCAAATCGGGACGTTCTTGCGGTGCAAGCACCCCTTGAACCATGCCAAGGTCATGTAATGCCTTCATTTTTTGTAAGCCCTGTTTAGCAGCTTGTTTCGGGCTAGAATGATTTTTGGCATTGTTTAAAGACGCCACATTGCCGACTGATAAACCGGCATAATTGTGGGTAGGGCCCACGAGTCCATCGAAATTTGCTTCATAAGCTTGCATAGTTTTTCTTATCCTTTGTTAGTTGCGGTGCTGTTTTTGTTATTTTTACGACCGCGAGATGTTATGCTTCATTTTTTGCTGAGTGACAGGCCTTATCGCAGAATAATTGTGGCCTATTTGCATAATAATCAGTTTAGACACTTGTCACAACAGCGGTTTGCGGATATACGTTTAAAAAAGGGCACCACAAGATGGTGCTGTAATAGGGGATCTCTGGGTTTAAAATGGCGAAATCACTGGTAATAGTCGAATCACCGGCAAAAGCAAAAACCATCAATAAGTATCTGGGCAATGACTTTATCGTCAAGTCTAGCGTGGGTCATATTCGGGATCTACCTACGAGCAGTAGCAAAGATAAAGCTAAGGCTACCGATAAAACGCTTAGTAAAGACGAAAAGGCCTACCAAGCCTTGGTTGATCGAATGGGTATTGATCCCGAGCATGGCTGGAAAGCACGGTACGAAATTCTGCCTGGCAAAGAAAAGGTTGTGAAAGAGCTTAAAACGCTGGCTGATAAAGCCGATATCGTTTACCTCGCAACGGACTTAGACCGTGAGGGAGAGGCCATTGCATGGCATCTTCGTGAAATTATCGGTGGCGAAGAAAGTAAGTTTAAACGCGTGGTGTTTAATGAAATAACAAAAAACGCTATTACTCAAGCTTTTGAGCAGCCTGGTCGGCTTAATGTTGACCAAGTTGATGCCCAACAAGCTCGACGTTTTCTTGATCGCGTTGTCGGCTTTATGGTTTCACCGCTGTTATGGAAAAAGGTCGCCCGTGGTTTATCGGCTGGCCGTGTGCAGTCAGTGGCTGTGCGCTTGGTGGTTGAACGCGAGCGTGAAATCAAAGCCTTTGTTCCTGAAGAGTATTGGAGCATTGACGCTGACACCATGACGGCTTCTAAACAAGCCTTACAATTAGCGGTCAGCAAATATCAGGGCAAAACGTTCTCGGCGGTAAACAAAGCGCAAGCTGATCAAGCCCTGTCGTTATTAAATAAAGCCCAGTATCAGGTTTTAGATCGGGAAGATAAGCCCAGTAGTAGCAAACCTCAAGCGCCGTTCATTACCTCGACATTGCAGCAGGCGGCCAGTACACGGCTGGGTTATGGTGTGAAAAAAACCATGATGTTAGCGCAGCGGCTATACGAAGGCGGGCATATTACCTATATGCGTACCGATTCGACCAATTTAAGCACAGAAGCTGTGGCAAATTGTCGTGATTATATCGAGCAAAAATTTGGTAAAGCCTACCTACCTACTGAACCTATCAGTTATGGCAGTAAAGCGAATGCTCAAGAAGCGCATGAAGCTGTACGTCCTTCTGAAGTTACGGTGCTGGCGTCTGATCTTACTGATATGGAAGCCGATGCCAGAAAATTATATGAGCTTATCTGGCGGCAATTTGTTGCCTGCCAGATGCCTGCTGCACAATACGACGTAACCAACATTACCGTTGCAGCGGGAGATTTTGAATTAAAAGCCAAAGGTCGCGTGCTACGTTTTGATGGTTGGACTAAAGTTCAGCCAGCGATGAAACGCAAAGGCGATGAAGATACTGAGTTACCGGATGTGCGCACCGGTGAACAACTTACTTTAAAAGAGCTGCACGGTGCTCAGCACTTTACTAAGCCGCCAGCGCGTTTTAGCGAAGCCAGTTTAGTTAAAGAGTTAGAAAAACGCGGTATTGGCCGGCCATCGACGTATGCTGCTATTATTTCGACTATTCAAGATCGTGGCTATGTTCGGGTGGAGAATAAACGCTTTTATGCTGAAAAAATGGGGGAAATCGTTACCGATCGTTTAGTTGAAAACTTTGATGATCTGATGAATTATGATTTTACCGCCAATATGGAAGTGAAACTCGATGATATTGCCAAAGGACAGTTAAGTTGGCGTAAAACGCTTGACCAGTTTTATCAGGGCTTTACCAGTAAACTGAAAACCGCTGAGCTTGACCCGGAAGAGGGCGGGATGCGGGTTAATCAGTTCGTGTTAACCGATATTGAATGCCCTACCTGTGGTCGTAAGATGGGTATTCGTACTGCATCTACAGGAGTGTTCTTAGGTTGCTCAGGCTATAACTTGCCACCAAAAGAGCGCTGCACCACCACGATGAATTTAGTCTCGGGTGAGGAAGCGGTTAATGTTACTGACGATGAACTTGAAACAGAAGTGCTTCGCCAGAAGAAACGTTGTAGCAAATGCGGCACAGCTATGGACAGCTACTTGATTGATGAGCAACGTAAATTGCATGTCTGTGGTAATAACCCTGAGTGTGATGGTTATCAGGTTGAGGCCGGGCAGTTTAAGTTGAAAGGCTACGAAGGCCCTGAAATTGAATGTGATAAATGTGGCGCGCAAATGCAGCTGAAGTCGGGTCGTTTTGGTAAATATTTCGGTTGTACCAATGCAGACTGTAAAAACACCCGTAAATTATTACGCAGCGGTGAAGCAGCGCCACCAAAAGAAGATCCTGTTCATTTAACTGAATTAAAGTGCGAAAAATCGGATACGTACTTTGTGTTGCGCGATGGTGCGGCCGGTTTATTTTTAGCCGCGGCAACCTTTCCTAAATCTCGCGAAACCCGAGCGCCGCTAGTGAGTGAGCTTAAAACATTCCGTGACCGTATTTCACCGAAGTTTTATTATTTGGCTGATGCGCCTGCTAAAGATAAAGCCGGTAACCCTGCTATTGTTCGCTGGAGTCGAAAGACTAAACAACAATATGTAATGACCGAACATGAAGGCAAAGCCACAGGTTGGGCGGCATGGTATGAAAACGGTCGCTGGGTGGTCACAGAGAAATAAGCTTTAGATGCTTAGCGTGATAACATAGGCACTAAAACGTTCAATGGATAAGCACAAATGGTAAGGCCTTGGCCTTACCATTTCTTTTTGGGAGCAAAGAGCTCATCGAGATCTTTGTTATCTTTATCATTACGATCTGCGGCGTCTTTGGCATTACCGCTTTTTAATGCTGCGGTTATTTCAGCTAACTGCTGCTGAACTTCGGCTTGACGCTGGCTAATATAGTCATTTTGTTGATTGGATGCTGCGAGTAGTTTTAATGCTTTTTCATAGTATTGCCGAGAAGAGCCAATCATATTATTGGTGAGAGCACTCTTACCGCGCTTAATTTGTGTTTCGACAGTGATACGTAATTGAAACAGATCAAGACGTGCATCCTCGTCTACCACCAGTTGAGTTTCCACTTTACCTCGAGCGTGCTCTGCTCTGAGCATGGTTCTTAGCTTTTTAATAGCTTTGAACATCGCGATACATTGCTGATCATCATCAGGTAGGCTGATATTGTCTGCAACAGCGCCCGTATTATTTTTCAATTCTTCGATACGGTTTTCAGTATCTTCTAAGCGCTGGCGTAATTCCCGCTGATCGGGTTCGAGCTGTTTCATGGCTTTTAACAAATAGCTGACCCTGCGCATCAGCATTAAGGCAATACCGTTAGACATCGGCACATTCGTAGAATTAAACAAAATTTCTTCTGTTTCTTCTAGTGCGTGACGCAATTTAGTGAATTCAGCACGTTTTAATTTTTGAATTTTTTCTTTATGCTGCTGCACCACATTGACTGTAATGGCGATAATCACCAGTGCTAAGATTAGCGTGATGATTAGGGAAAATACCATCGATACCTCTGCCTTATAGTTTTCGGTGTGTTAAGCCGCTGTTTTGCTTGCGTAGCCATAAGTCTACGCGTCATTATTCCGTTCGGCTTGACAAAATCTAGCTTAGACTAGCAAAAATCGCACCATAAGCCAGCTATTTTTAGCCAGCAAACGCAGCTATTTGCTAAAACAAAATGTTATAGATAGTGCTATTATACAAAATTATTGGAATATTTGGGCTATCCAGATTGTTGACCGTTACCGGGTAAGGAAGTCAATTAATGAAATTGCAGCAACTGCGTTATATTGTCGAAGTGATGAATCATAACCTTAATGTTTCTTCTACGGCAGAAAGTTTATTTACCTCACAGCCCGGTATCAGCAAACAAGTACGGATGCTAGAAGATGAGTTAGGCATTCAAGTATTTGGACGTAGTGGTAAACACTTGACGCACGTTACACCTGCTGGTCGCGAAGTGATCGAAATAGCCCAGCAAATATTGGCCAAAGTCGACAATATTAAAGCCATCGCCAAAGAGCACACCTTACCCGATCAAGGTAAACTCAATATTGCGACGACACATACGCAGGCCCGCTATGCGTTACCTCCGGTGATTGGTAATTTTATGCAGAAGTTTCCCAAGGTCTCGCTACATATGCACCAAGGTACACCTCAGCAAATTTCTGAAGCTGCTTCACGTGGTGATGCCGACTTTGCCATTGCCACTGAAGCGCTGCACTTATACCACGATCTGGTTATGCTGCCTTGTTATCATTGGAATCGCAGTATTATTGTTGGAAAAGATCATCCCCTTGCGCAACTGGACCACAAAGTACAAATTGAAGATGTAGCCCGTTTTCCTATCGTCACTTATGTTTTTGGTTTTACCGGGCGCTCAGAGCTCGATCGCGCTTTTGCTGCGAAAAATTTAGAGCCGCATATTGTCTTTACCGCTACCGATGCCGATGTCATTAAAACTTACGTGCGTTTGGGTCTGGGCGTTGGCGTGATCGCTTCAATGGCGATTGACCCGAACTTAGACAAAGATTTAGTCGTGATCGAAGCAGGGCATTTATTTGAAGCGTCTACTACCAAAATTGGTTTTCGAAAAGGCGCATTTTTACGCACCTATATGTATGAATTTATTGAGCGTTTTGCGCCACACTTAACCCGTGATGTCGTGGAAAAAGCCAGTGCTTTGCGTACTCAAGAAGACATTGACCGGATGTTTAGTAAGTTTGTGCTACCGATCCGCTAGTTGAAATTCTTGCTGCAAGATGGCCTGAGTAAAGTGACTCTTCAGATAAAAACCCCGCGGTAAAGTTTGGATCGGTTCGCCATGCGCACCGATCGCTTTTGTTAGCGCTTTGCTATCGGCTGCCTTAGGCCGTAATTGCAAGGCCTTACCGTGAGCCCCTCGAATATTAGCGATACCGCCAAGGCTAATTAATTCCATTAACTCTTCCCAATCTTGTTGCAAAATAGCAGCCTGTTCAGCATTGGGTTGCCATAAAAAACCTTGGCCTATAATTCGCTGATGCAGGGGAAGTTGTCGCTCAGCCAGGATGGGCAACCATAATACTCGCTGTAATTTCTGACAAACCCAAGAGTCCGCCCAATGTTGACCAATGTTACCCGTTAATGGCGCCACACAAACATAGGTACTCTCCAGTGGTTTGCCGCTGTGATCAATGGGCAGTGTTTTTAATTCAATGCCTAACTCTGGAAAATCAGGTAAAGCCTGTGAACCTGCGCTCGCCCCTAAGGCTAATTCCATGAGTTGACCGACCCAGCCTTTATCTTTACGGAGATCTTTGGGGACCGGTTGCGATAATTCTGCTGCTAATTGCCCCAGCGTTAAACCGGCGATACGTTGGCAGTTAGTCAGTAGTTCGGCAGTAGATTGTGGTTTTGCAGACATGTTGCGCTATTTTGAACATTACTGCTTTTACCCTAGCATTATTTAAGGCTTTTGGCTGTTTAAAAAGGCAGCAAACCGACTTATGCACAAAAGTATTTGGTATTTCGAAAGCGCCAAATATAATTAATTGCATGAAATATAAAGAGAAAATGATAAGGTTTTGTTTGAAGTTATTTGCGGGTTTCGAGTTATTAAGTGGCTAACTGAGGCTTAGTCACAGCTTTATGCACAGCATCTGTGAAAAAGCTCACATTCGCGCACTGCTTGTTGCGTTATCTGTGGATAACTTATGGGGTGTGATTGAAAAATACCGTTTGCCGCCAAGACGACTTTGTGAAAGAATCCTCTACATAGCAGATTTAACATCGCTTGAGGTTTGTGTGATCGATGCCGAGGGTTTCCGACCCAATGTCGGCATAGTGATTTGTAACACCCATGGACAGGTGTTTTGGGCGAAAAGATATGGTCAACATTCCTGGCAATATCCACAGGGTGGCATTGATGACGGTGAAACACCGGAAGAAGCCATGTTTCGCGAATTGCATGAAGAAGTTGGGCTTCGGCCTGAAGATGTGGAAATTATTGCGACAACCAAACACTGGTTACGCTATAAGTTGCCGAAACGGCTGATCCGCAAAGACAGCAATCCTGTGTGTATTGGACAGAAACAAAAGTGGTTTTTACTGCGTTTGATCTGTCGGGAAGAGGATGTCAATCTGGCGAAAACCAGTCATCCGGAGTTTGATAGTTGGCGATGGGTCAGTTATTGGTATCCGGTACGGCAGGTGGTTTCCTTTAAACGGGAAGTGTATCGCAAGGTTATGAAAGAATTCGCTCCGGTCGCTTTGCCGTTTGTTCGCCGGGACAGTATAAAACGAAAAACTTGAAATAAAACCTGCACGTGAAATGAGGTTACTATGCTAGGCCAGCTGCGGCGAATTGTTCAGGATGTGGCACAAGAGCCGATACTAAACAAAGCTATGGCTGGCTTGGTTAGCAGCGTTAAGCATGCCTTGGAAACCGAGTGTTGCTCGGTTTATTTGGCAGATTATAAGCAACAACATTTTATGTTGATGGCCACTGACGGCTTAAATCAAGATGCTGTGGGTAAAGTGGCTATTGGTTTTTCCGAAGGTCTGATTGGCTGGGTGGGGCAGCGTGAAGAGCCCATTAATCTAGCACAAGCTCATTTACACCCTCGCTTTAAAGTCACTCCTGAAGTCAGTGAAGACAGTTTTTCGGCCTTTTTAGGTTGTCCCATTATCCATCATCGTAAAGTACTTGGTGTATTAACCATTCAGCAAGCGGCTGAACGGGTATTTAGCGAAGATGAAGAATCCTTTCTGGTAACACTGGGCGTGCAGCTTGCCTCGGTGTTAGCTAATGCTGAAATGCGTGATGCGGCGACACGAATTACCCCTTTTAGCCAGCAAGGCTCACAGTTTCATGGTTTACCTGGTTCCCCTGGGATGGCCATTGGCGAAGCCTATGTTGCGCAGCCGGCCAGTGACTTTGCTGCTATTTCGTTAAAGCGCGCCGAAGATCCAGAAAAAGAATTAGCCTTGTTTTATCGGGCCGTTAAAATCACCAAAGCCGAATTTAATCGTTTAGCAGAGCGCATGTCGAGCCATTTACCGGCCGATGCATTAGCTATTTTTGATGTCTATCATCAGCTTCTTGACGCTGCCAGCCTGGGGCGCGAAATCGAAATTCAAATTACCGATGGTTGGTGTGCCAAAAGTGCTTTAAAACGCGTGGTAGAGCGTTTTGCCAGGCAGTTTGATGACATGGATGACCCTTACCTGAGAGAGCGCGGTTTAGATATTCGTGATCTGGGGCAACGGGTGCTCAATAATTTATTGGATACCGAACAACGCCGCGCTAAATTACCCGATAAAGTGGTGTTGGTGGCTGATGAAGTTACGGCGACGATGTTGGCCGAAATTCCACGTGAGCAATTAGTTGCTGTGGTTTCACTGCGAGGCTCCGTAAACTCGCATGCCGCTATTATGGCTCGCGCTTTAGGGATCCCAGCCGTGATGGGGGTAAGTGAGTTACCGTTGTTGCACTGGCATGCGCAGCGCGTGATTGTAGATGGCTACCAAGGTCATATCTTGTTATCCCCTTCTGAAGCACTCTGCCATGAATATCAGCGGCTTATCACTGAAGACGTTGCGCTAAATGCACGTTATATGGAAGAAATTAGCTTACCATCGGCTTCAAAATGTGGTGAGCAATTTAAGTTTATGGTGAACTCGGGGTTAGCCGTTGAGTTAGAAAATGTCCACGCCCAATACACGGATGGCGTAGGGCTTTATCGCACAGAATTTCCGTTTATCATTCGTGACCAATTTCCGACAGAACAAGACCAAGTCGATTTATATGCGCAAGTGCTAGGCAGTTATCCCGGTAAAACCGTCGTTATGCGCACGCTCGATGTCGGTGGGGATAAAGCACTGCCTTATTTTAGTATTATTGAAGAGAACCCCTTTTTGGGGTGGCGCGGTATCAGATTAACCCTAGACCATCCAGAGATTTTCTTGGTGCAAATTCGTGCCATGATCCGCGCTAATATCGACCATGATAATTTGCATATTTTACTACCGATGATTTGCGATTTGCACGAGGTGGATGAAGCCATTCGTTTGGTGAAGCAAGCTTGTTTTGAGTTAAGTGATGAGTTAGAAATCACTTTACCGCTGCCAAAAATTGGCGTGATGATTGAAGTGCCCTCAACCTTGTATTTGTTGCCAGAGCTTGCGGCAAAAGTTGATTTTTGCTCGGTGGGTACTAACGATTTAACCCAATATTTGTTAGCTGTTGATCGCAACAATGCACGAGTAGCGAATTTGTATGATGCTTTGCATCCGTCGGTACTTCGTGCGTTATACCGTTTAGGGCAAGATGCTCAGGCGCTCCACTTTCCTATTAGTATTTGTGGTGAGTTGGGTGGCGAGCCCGCCGGGGTATTGTTACTGGCTGCAATGGGCTTTCGGCGCTTTAGTATGAACAGCAGTAATTTAGCGCGCATAAAATGGTTGTTACGGCGGGTTGAGTTGGCCGAATTACAGCAACTACTCACAGAGGTGCTGCAGTGCCATTCACCCAAACAAATACGAGCAGAAGTGCAACGCTTTTTAGAGCAAAAACAGTTGTTAACTAAGCTTAGAGCCTAAATATCCCAGCCTGATAATCTAATTTCATTGTAAAGTCACTGCCACTGCAGTCGTCAGTAATTAAGGAAGTTTATGACAAGTTCGGCAATACCCTTTCCTAATCTCGATCCGGTTTTACTCGATCTAGGGCTGGTTAAAATTCATTGGTACGGCATGATGTATTTGTTAGCCTTTGGTTTAGCCTATTGGCTGGCGAATCGTGCCGCAGCTAAACCGGGTTCAGGTTGGAACAGCGATCAGGTTAGTGATCTATTGTTTTACGGTTTTGTGGGGGTGCTGTTAGGCGGTCGTGTTGGCTATATTTTATTTTATAATTTTGCCACTGTGCTCAACGATCCCTTGTATTTATTTCGGATCTGGGAAGGCGGCATGTCATTCCATGGCGGTTTAATCGGTGTACTAACTGCGATGGCCTTGTTTGCACGTAAGTATCAAAAAGCTTACCTAGCGCTGGGCGATTTTGTGGCGCCTTTGGTACCACTGGGCTTATCGGCTGGGCGAATTGGTAACTTTATCAATGGCGAATTGTGGGGCCGTACTACTGATGTGCCTTGGGCGATGGTTTTTCCGGGCGCTGGTGCGTTGGGCCGACACCCATCGCAGCTTTACCAAGTGGCGTTAGAGGGCCTATTACTATTTATTGTTATTCTAATTGTGCGACGCTTGCGTCCACCGGTTGGTGTGGTCGGTGGGGTCTTTTTGTTAGGTTATGGTTTGGCACGTTTTACCGTTGAATTCTTCCGTGAGCCTGATGCACACCTGGGCTTATTATCACTTGGTATGACCATGGGGCAATGGCTTTGCTTACCCATGATGTTAGCCGGCATCGGGATTATGGTGTTTTCGTTCAAGCAAGGCAGAGCGTCAGGAGTGAGTAGCCAATGAAGCAGTATTTAAAACTTTGCCAGCGCATTATTGATGAAGGGGTTTGGGTTGATAACCAACGCACGGGTACCCGCTGCTTAACGGTGATCAATGCTGATCTTGAATACAATGTCGCTGCGAATGAGTTTCCGTTATTAACCACGCGTAAAAGTTACTATAAAGCCGCCATCGCTGAATTATTAGGTTATCTTCGTGGTTATGACAATGCTGCGCAGTTTCGCGAACTGGGCTGTAATACCTGGAATGCGAATGCCAACGAAAATGCAGCGTGGTTAAATAATCCCGCCCGCAAAGGGGTTGATGATTTAGGCCGTGTTTATGGCGTGCAAGGGCGGGGCTGGCAAAAGCCTGATGGCTCGCGCTTAGATCAGTTACAAAAACTGGTTCACAACTTATCGCAAGGGATCGATGATCGCGGCGAAATTTTGACTTTTTACAACCCTGGTGAGTTTGAATTAGGCTGCTTACGGCCTTGTATGCACACGCATACCTTCAGTTTACTTGGCGATACTTTATCACTGACTTCTTACCAGCGCAGCTGTGATGTGCCTCTGGGTCTGAACTTTAATCAAGTGCAATGCTTTGTGTTATTGGCTTTAATCGCGCAAATTACCGGGCATAAGCCTGGCAAGGTTTATCATAAAATCGTTAATGCGCATATTTACGAAAATCAGTTACCACTATTAAAACAGCAGCTACTCCGTGAGCCGTTCCCGCTACCGAAATTACACCTTAACCCCAATATCAAAACACTCGCCGATATTGAGCAATGGGTCACTCCTGATGACTTTACCTTAGAAGGCTATCAATCGCATCCAGCCATTAAATACCCGTTCAGTGTTTAATTGCTAAACCTTGCTATGGCTTTGGCGATAGCAGGCAAACAGCATAACGCTGTGCATTGGCAGCGTTATGCATAATGCCGAGCAGTTGAGTATTTAGCATAACGCGATTTGCTTAACTAACTTAACTTGGCGTAATGCTGAGTTATTTTTTAGTCAAAGTCTGTATGGTGCGGCAATAACATCTCGTCGTCTTAAATCACACCTAGCGATAGTCGCAACTTCACACTTATTGTCAACAAGCTCTGGTATTTCGCTTAATACACCTTAGCGTCAAGAACCCAACTTAATTTCTGGCGTGGTTTTTGCTTTAAAACAGTAATCGACCAGGATGAGGTGATCATGAAATATCTTCTTGCCAGCGCATTATTGCTGCTGCTTTGTGGCTGCGCGCAAAAAGCAGAGCCTGAACCCACTGTCAAAATGCCATTGCGGCAAGTTTCTGCCGTCGGCTTAAGTGCGCGGCCGCTGGATTTTTATACGCATCGTTTAGCACAAACACTGTTTGCGTCGATCAGTAGTGAGCACTTTCGCAGCCCGTTGGCGGTCAGCAGTTTTCTACCGACACGACAACTTAGCCTGGCGCAATTAAGTGAGCAAGAAATTGATTTAGCGAATCAACTTGCTGAAAGTATGCTTAGCGAAGCGGTGCAACGAGGTTTTGTCGCTGTAGATCTGCGCTTACGCCAAGAATTGTTATTGCAAAGCGATCATGAACAAGCGCTATCTCGGCAGATATCGGCGTTACGCCAACAGCATGGTGCCAGAGCATTATTAACCGGCACCTATACCGTGCAAGAAGATGGTTTAGTGGTTAATGTACGTTTGATTGAGCTGGATAATCAACAAGTGATCGCCGCTGCCACCGATTTTGTGCCACACAATGTGATGTGGAGCCCAGATAAAATACAAAAACGCGGTAATTATTTATTCCGTAGTGATCGGATCGGAGAGAAACCATGAGAGCTTTTGTTATCAGTGCTGTTGTTGCCTTTAGCTTAACCGCTTGCGTGCAACAGGCCAGCCAACAGCCGAAAATTGTGCCAGAGAATGCGGTGACGATGCGGGGAGAGCTGGCTCGAGAGCAGCGCATTGCTAACCAACAAGCCTTTGAACCGCAATCGGTCACACAACACTATCGGCAAACCCCCGTGGTAACGCTGGATAATTATGCGCGTAATTTAGTACAAGAGTTGATGACCAATCACCATAATGCCGATGAGAATGCGATGGTGGCGGTAACCGATTTGGCGTTTATTGATACCGATTTACAGCAAGGTTCTGTGTTTACCAATCATCTTAGCGAAGCGATTATTTACGATTTGCATTTGTTTGGTGTGCCAGTATTAGATTATAAAGTTACGGATTATATTCGTGTCACCCCACAAGGTGATTTCGTACTAAGCCGTGATTTTAATGAGCTTTCTGCAGAGTTACCGATTAAGTATGTTGTGACCGGCACCGCCACGCTGCATCAAGCTGGCATTATGCTCAATGCGCGTTTAATTCAAATTGATAGCAAAAGAGTGATCTCTGCGGCGCGAACCTTTGTGCCTGCAGCAGTCTATAATGCCATTTTGCAGCAGCATGGCGATGCCACATTAAAATTAAAGCAGGGTTAACCCCTTTGGCGCTAAAGAAAGACTTGCATGGGTCGATAAAGAACTGACATGCTATGTCAGTTTTTAGGAGAACGCCATGATAAAGAAGAACCTGCTGCTGCTCAGTTGGGCAGCGCTGTTGCTGGGCTGCCAAACGCATCATCAAAGTCAGCAAGCTTACATACCTTGCGATACCAGTGGTCATTGTAATTCTGAGGTGCGTGCGCCATCTTATGGTGCAGAGCAAAGCAATACGATTCGACCTGAGCCGTCAGCTAAAGCAATGAATACTGATCGGCAGCAAGGCTGGTCAGTACCTTATCAATATGTCACCAGTTTACAATCGAATAAGCAGCTCAACGATTATGTGGCGCAAATGGCGATGCAGCTTGTCGAGAACTTTCATTATTTCCCAACAGAATCTCGCATCGCGGTTGCCTCTTTTGTCGATTTAGATGGTGAGTTAAATCGAACTAACATCGTTGGCAATCAGTTAGCAGAAGGCTTTATTCACCAATTGCAGCAATTTGGTTTGCAGGTAGTCGATTTTAAAACCACGCGCGATATCCAAATTACCCGAAATGGCGATTTTGTATTTAGTCGTGATCACGCAAAACTCGATATGCTGCAGCAAATTGATTTTGTTTTATCGGGTACGATGATCTTCACGCCACGCGGTATCATGGTTAATGCGCGCATCATCAATTTTCACAGCAAGGTCGTGGCCGCCAGTTCGCAATTGCTCATTCCACACTTTGTCATCAGCTCCCTTTATCCGGGCATTACCCGTTAAACATTGCCAGCCTCGAGGGCTGGCGTTGTTATCACTCTGTTTTCTCAATCGAAACTGGCATCTGCGTCTTGCTGCGGTGTGGCTAAGGCGGCTTGGTCCGCAGTCAGCGGCATGGCACGTGATTGCTGGTTAATCTGATATAAACGCTCAGTATTGGTTAGATCTTG
>NZ_JAEINI020000013.1:0-73388 GCF_016343785.1 Alishewanella maricola
ATCAATACTGGCAATATACACTGAGGACACAGCAATAAGCTCGAGGACGAGAGCACGCAGTCTATCATTAAGTAGACTAATGGTCAGTTTGGTCTGATAACGATAGAGTGGCTGTGGCAACTGTCGTGACAAGTAATTTTTCAATGAGACAAGAAATCGCAGTGCTGATATTTCACTAGCGAATAACAATGTCTCATTAATTAAATTTTATAGCATTGATTAATAACCGATTTTAATTAAACCTAGAACAGATAGCCCATCTAAATATAAAGAAATAATCAAGAAAAATTATACTCATAACCCGAAGCCCGCAACCACTTTACACTTCTTAATAACTCACTGATAAATATAAATTTCCCTTAAATGGGGTTTCTAGCATTTAACTTTCGCACACTGTTGTGACGGATCTGTGACAAAATTTTCATTAAGCTCAAAATCAAATACCCTGCCTGTACCTAAAATCACTTATTTTTGACCTTTGCGTTAAAATCCTTAGTCAAAAAAGCCATGCACCGTTTTCTGTGACAAAAAATAATCTTAATGCAAAATGCCTTCTTGATGTAAACGAAAGGCTAGATAGTTAAAGGCTCGATTTTCCTGTAACGGCTCGCAAACAAATTGCGTCAGTCTTAACACGGGCTGTTGTTGCTTTGGCAAAATGGCTTACTAAAAAAACAAATAGTATCAGTGCCTTAATCATCGGATTTTCGTCTGGTAAAAGCATTGAAAATTAAAAGATAGCATTTTGATACGGCGCAAAAACTCGCCGATTGAAGAAAATTATTCTCATAACACAAGATAGAGAGCTTTGCCTTTGTGCAAATGCAGTCTTGCTGGTGTTCAAAAGAAAAACATAGTCAGAGCTAGCACGACTTTTATAAGCCGGCTGCTTATCACTAAACCGCTGGCTGAAATGAACCGACACTGCCACAATTTATGATTAACTGTGTCAACAGCCCCATGCCGCCACTAACGCGGGCACCTGAGTTGCTGCCTTACCTTGAATAAATTGATAGCCCGTTTCAATATCAGCAATATCCAGGTTAATCAGCACTTTTTCAGCATCCTCTCTGGCATAAAACAACAATGAGGCTGCCGGGTACACTTGCAATGAGGTACCTACCACCAAAATTTTATCGGCACTGGCCACTTCTGACATAGCCGCTGCCATAGCGGTAACTTCTTCACCAAACCAAACAATGTTAGGTCTAAGCGGTGAGCCATCAGCGGCGAGATCACCTAGGTTAAGCGCCTGGCTGCCAATCTCTTGTATTAGTTGTGGATCGCGGCTACTGCGGGCTTCTGATAATTTGCCATGTAAGTGAAGTACCTGGCTTGAACCAGCCCGCTCGTGCAAATCATCCACATTTTGTGTGATCACCACCACTTGATAAGCCTGTTCCAATTTAGCAATAGCCAAATGCGCGGCATTTGGCTCTGCCTGCGCCGCTTGCCTGCGCCTGGCATTGTAAAAGTGGTGTACCAATTCAGGGTTGCGTGCAAAGGCTTGCGGCGTTGCCAGATCTTCCAGCGAGTATTGCTGCCACAACCCTTCGGGATCACGAAAGGTTGCCAGGCCACTTTCGGCGCTGATGCCCGCGCCGCTGATCACCACAATTTTTTGTTGATTGTTTTGCACTTGTCCTTTACCCCTAGCCAGTCATAGTTTAAACACAATGTAAAGTATCACCTCGACAAGATAAGTCGCGCCGCTATTTAAAAATTAAAAAAGGCCAGAGTTTTCCCTAGCCCTTGCAATACTTCACACTGTGCTATTGGCAAGCATGTTAGTTGCTCTGTTGCTGATACAACTTAACCCACTCTGTTAATAAACGAACACCATAGCCATTACTGCCTTCTGGATGAATGCCTTTCGCGCTGCTATTAAAGGCATCACCAGCCATATCCACGTGTGCCCATGGCGTATCAGCGGCAAAGTGTTGTAGGAAGATGGCACCCGCTTGCGCACCGGGTGAGCCGGTATTGATCCTATCGGCAATACGGCTTTTAATAATGCCGTCATAACCGTCAAGAGGTAATGGCCATACACGCTCTTGCACTTTTTCGCCTGCCTCGCGTAGCGTTTGTTCAAGGGTCGCGTTTTCGGTAAACACGGCCGAATAAACCGTGCCTAAAGCGCCCACTTTGGCCCCGGTTAAGGTAGCCACATCAACAATTGCCCGCGCCTTTAAATGCTCACGCGCATACCAGATGCCATCGGCTAAAATTAAACGGCCCTCAGCATCGGTGCTACCAATCTCAATGGTACTGCCATCACCGGCGGTAACCACATCACCCGGCAGCTGCGCATCACGCGAAATAATGTTAGTAGACAGTGGTGCTACCGCAACCACATTCACCGCCGCTTTTTGCCCTGCTAACGCTTGTACTGCGCCAACAACAGCGGCCGCACCGGCTTTATCGGTATGCATACGAATAATAGAAGAGGATGAGGTTTTTAAGTTATAACCGCCAGAGTCGAAGGTATTGCCTTTACCCACTAAGGCAACGGGTTGCCCGTCGGCGCCTTGCCAATGCGCAATTAATAAATGTGATTTTTTATCGCTACCTTGGCTGACACCATACAGCGAACCCATGCCTAACGCCTTGATTTGCTCTGGCCCTAAGATAGTCACCTTAACACCCAGTGGCTCTAATACCTGTTTGGCATAATTAGCAAAGGCTTCAGGATAACCGCTACTACCCGGTAAATTGGTCAGTTCCCGCGCGGTAAATACGCCTTGTGCTAGCGCATGCAGTTGCTGGTATTGTGCTTGGCTGGCTTTAACATCAGTGACTTGCAAAGTATATTGTTGCACAGGCCGTGCATCCGGTTTCGATTTGAAGCGATCAAAGCGGTAATTACGCAGCTCCATACCATGGGCTAAAGCAGTACTGATGTGGGTATTCAGGGCGGTATCGCTGATCAACTGGCTATTGACTTGCACCCGTTTAGCCGAGGTGCTGTTAACATGTACGCCTAGCGTCGCGCCCAACTCTTCGGCTTTTGCCCGACTTAACTCTGCGGGGTTACCCACACCGAGTAACACTACTCGGCCAACATCTAACCCAACGGGTGCAACGACTTCCAGTTTGCTGCCACTTTTACCGGTAAACTCGGCCACTTGCATGGCGCGGTTGATGTGCGCGCGGCTGGCACTGCTCCACTTAGTTATCGCCAGATCAGTGGTATTTTCAGGCACCAAAAGCACTAAGATGTCAGCCTGCTGCTGGCTTTGATTGAATTGCACCTGCGTATTTAAAAAGGGCTGTGGTGTGACTGCCGCGGCACTAAAACTAAAGAGCGCGACTGCGCAGTAAAGTAGAGACTTTTTCATATGGCTCCTCAAATTTTCATTAAACATTGTTACCAACGTCAGTACTGGCTTAACGGGGTTATGAATATTTAATTATCATCCCCGTCATGGCTTGCGTACTTTTTAGCGATAAAACTGAGTATTTAACCGATAGTTAACGGTGAAATTGCTTTTGTAGCACCTGGCTATTTCGATGAATTAGCTCATGAAAACCACTGTTTGCTGTCATGCTTAATAACAATGAGCTTTTCAGTGATTATGCCTTGAGCAATAACGGCAGGTTACGGTGTTTAGAACAGCGCAACCTGCATCAGATCATCGCTTTGTTTTAGGCTTTGGTTGGCTGATGATAACGCTCAAACCAGTCTAAAATGCGCTTTAAGCGCTCAACCAAATTTACCGGTGTCCCGCTTCGAGACAAACTGTGGTTCTCATCTTTAAACACCACCATTTCAACCGGAACCTGGTTGGCTTTTAACGCATAAAACCACTCTTCGCCTTGACCAATTGGCGTTATGTGATCGGCGGTGCTGTGAATAATCAAGGTGGGTGTCGTGACTTTATCGGCATGCTTTAACGGCGAGCGATCCCAATACAAATCATAGCTTTCCCAAATGCTACCCGCAAATTCACGACGCATTGCATTGGGTGGAAATTGCTGAGTACCCGCTTCAGAGATCCAGTTACTGACACTACGCTGGGTGACCGCCGCTTTAAAACGGCTGGTTTGCGTAGTGATCCAGTTGGTTAAAAAACCGCCATGGCTGCCGCCAGTGATAAACAGGCGTGTTGCATCAAGCCAGTCATGTTGCTGTAATACCGTATCCAGCACCGCCATATTATCGCGATAATCTACACCGCCGTAATCGGCATGCACCGCATGTTGATGAGCAAAACCATAGCCGGTACTACCACGATAATTGGTAAAGACCACGGCGTACCCCCTGGCGGCCATCATCTGAAATTCATGAAACCATTCGTCACCCCACATGCCGCCGGGGCCACCTTTAATATTTAGCACCAGTGGATACGACTGCCCAGCTTGCCAACCAAGCGGTTTAATGAAAAAGCCCTGACTTTTGCCCTGCTCATGTTCAAACCAAAACGACTCTAATGGCTGTAGTGTTAACTCAGCCAATAACGCTTGATTAAACTGGGTTAATTGGCGCGGCGCATTGCTCTCTGTTTGAAACCAAATTTCTGGCAGGTTTAGCGCATCTTGCCACAGGTAGCTTAGCTGTTTGCCATTGGCGGAAAGGCTCACATTTGAAGCACTACCTTGTTCGCTTAAGCGAATTTGCGTTTTATCACGCCGTAAGTTGAGTTCAAAAAGAGGCCGAGCGCCTAAGTGATCCGCACTGAGTAAAATACGATCATTATTAAGCCACTGCATGCTATTAGCATTACGATCCCAATCAACTGCCACCTGCTTGTTAGTGCCATCGCGTAAAGTCAGCAACACTAACTGCTCTGGCGTAAAATAATCGGCTTGATATTGATAGAGCAGTCGACGGCCATCGGGTGACCACTGCGGCGCGCTGGCATTACCAGGCAATGTAGTCAGTTGCTTGGTAGAGCCATCGCTTAATTGATAAAGATATAACCCTTGCTGCATGCTGCCTTCCAGCGCATCAGCACTGCGATCTGAAGCAAATACAATCTGTTTGCCATCAGGAGAAAATGCCGCTGAATGATCATGCCAACGCGCATCACCGGTGAGTTTTGTCAGTTTTTCGCTGTTCAGATCCAATAACCATAAGCCAGAGCGGCGTTCATTTAAATAGCCACCGCCATTGCGTTTATACAGCGCATCCGTAATCACCACCACATCGGCTTGAGCTTGGTTACTTTTGCTTTTTTCTGTTCTGGGATCCGTAACAGTTGGATCCACAGATAATGTCAATAGCAGCTGTTGGCCATCAGGTGACCACTTAACATCCCGAATGCCAGCTTGTTTTAATGCGGTTATCGCTCGGGCTTCGCCGCCCTCCATGGGTAGGATATACAGCTGTTGCCCCACTTCACGACCAGAGATAAAGGCCAACATGCTGCCATCAGGAGACCACACTGGGCTGCTATCGGCGTTACTAAAACTCAGTTGCCGTGGCGGGCTTTTGCCATCGGTCGCCACTAACCACAGGTTACTTAACCGCTCACGTTTATCGGCTGCAATGGTGGTGTGTACAAAGGCTACCTGCTTGCCGTTAGGCGCTAATTGCGGCTCTGCCACAAACACAAAACGATAGTAGTCTTCTGGTTGCATGCCTCGGGTATCGGCAAAAGCGCTAAAACAACAGCACAAGATGAAGTAGAGAAAATAACGTAGCAACATAAGATGGACCTTTAGCTGATTCACGATACTCTCGATTGAAACGTAACGGCTAAATATCTACAAGTGAAAACCGTTCAACGTGCAAATAAATACGTTTTATGTTAATTAAATCAGCAGGCTTTAGTGAACAAAGCCAAACCGCTAACGCCAGTTGCCTGAGGCAATAGCGCTAAACGGTTTGTTTAGCAGAGAAGCATTGCGGGATAATGAAAAATCCAAGCTTTTGCTAGGCTATAAATAGTTTTTAAAACGCTGCTCAGCTTGGTTATAGGCTTGCTCTGCGCTATAGGCTTGTTCTTCTAACCCAGGCAACGCATTAAGCGCTTCATTAATATCATATTTATGCAGCTCAATTTCATTTAATAACTGTACTCGGTCATCGCGCGTTAAGCCATCGGCTACCAATAATTCGGTTTTATCGACGATTTCCTGCTCTAAATTCGCAATAACACGACGTTGCTTATCAAGGCTCGAACGCGCTGAATTTAACGCTCGCTGCAATTCAAACACGGTTTTACCATCGCGATAACCGAGCAAAAAGCCCTTTTCTAAGTCGGGCATACAGCTATTTTGATAACTACTTCCGCGCTTGCCTACAATAAAACCGTTACGCGTAGTGCAATAACGCTCTGAACCTTCACGATGACCCAGCCGATACGCTTCCAGTTGCGGTGTGACACCGTGCTCTGCACACTCTTGCCGGTAAGTGGCAATGGCGTTTTCTGCTTTACCATTAACGCCATCTTCAAAACCGATGGTGCGCCAATCTGCCGTAATACATTGCGATTTGTTCATGCCAGAACAGCCAGAAATGATAATGCTCAGCAGCAAAAGTGGCCATTTATTGTTATTCATTACCGTCTCGATATACTGATTACGCCTTGTAACTCATGCATTACAAAGCAATGATGCCGTATACGTTAACTGCTAACACGCTGTTTTGGCAAGCGAGGATCCTAAAGACCCGGTCTTATCGCCGTGCCGTGACGAAACGCACCGCTCTGCAGACAACATTTTTATCACCCGCCTGTTGCTGGCACATACCGTTTATTTAAAAAAAGATTGGCCATTTTGCGTTGCTAACAGGCTAAAGTCTTATTGGTGATGCTATCGCTCATGCTTTAGGCTGGATCTGCTATTTTGTTAGTTGGCACTGCGTGATAGTCGTTCAGCAGCGCTTGCACCTCAGGTTTACTCGCGCCATAACTGACAATATTAACGGTTAAACCACTGTGTTTATATTGCTCTAGTGCAGCGCTGATCGCCTGGATAATCCATTTTGTCGGGTTACCAAAAGCGCCACCACCGAGTAGCGTTAAATACAGCGTTTTATTACCCGTTGCTGCGGCGTTTACTACTGCTGCAGCCAGCGTTGCCTCGTATGCAGCTTGCAATACCAAGGTGGCTAACGGTTGCCATAACGCTTTACTGTGTTGGCTATATGCCACTGGCATGGCCGAGCAATATGCTTGCGACACGGCATGAAAACAGCCTTTGAGCGTAACTTGGGTATCAAGTTGCAAGCCGATTTTTATTCGGCCGCGTAACTGCGCCAATTCAGCGCTAGAGCAGGTAGTTAACACCTGATTAATCAATAATAGTTGTTGCTGATTTGGTAATGCGTAACCATTTTTCATCAACCAAAGTGGCTGATCATTGCGCCCCGTGCTTGTTTTAATATGGCTAAGTAAAGCGTCAGAAAAATCTTCCAACATATCTAACTGGCGCTCAGCCGTTTGGCCTAGTTCACCTTGCACCGGCACAAAGTAGTTGCGATAAATCAGCCCAGCACCACAGGCCATCGCGCAGGCTGGGCCCTGGGTTTTATCAAATTGATAATTAGTAATACCGCTATCTGGGGTAATGGTCGGTGACACCATTTCCAACAAGTTAAATTGTGATGCGACTTGAAATAGCGCCCCTGCATTTTTCGGTTCGGCATGTAAGGCTTGTGCATCTGCCACCACCTCGCGCAGTTGCAGATGTGATAACGGCTGCTGTGGCTGTTTTAACACAGCCGCTGCACGGGTATGTAGTTCCGCTAAACTTGGCGTGATTAACGAGCCCACTTTATAGCTTACACCATTCACCTTACTGCGAAGATAATCACCCTCTAGCTGCAGTAATTGTCTGATCTGGGCGGCGCCCTGCTCTTTAAAACCGGTTAACGCTGCAAACCACATACTTATCTCCCTAAAATGGCATCCCTGCCTCGTTATCCCTTGCTCATCATGACCTGCTTTTAGCAGTCGCGCCGCGTTAACTACTGAATCAACAGCGGCGTACATCCTTGCTGCAAACAGCATAACGCAACGTAAAAAAGCCACCATACTGTGTAAGTATGCAGTGTCGCTTTTTCAGGCAGATCTCGTTTACCTTGCAAAAAAAGTATTAGGCCTTAACCTCAGTATGTTCTACGGTTTGATGAGCCGGTAAACGGTTAAGTCAAGTACCCAGCCACGCTTAGCTTTTGTCGCTTTACGCTTATTCGTTTAGCCAACCTGCGTGAAACCAACACAAAAAGAAGGGCTTGTCAGGATAAAGCGATTTATGCAGGCAGCATAGGGTGTTTTGCTGATTTAGTGTATCTTGTTTACCAGTATTATTTTTTGTTAAAACACTTCGATTTAAATACCGACAGTGTTGTCACCGGGTTAGTGCAATAACATGCCATTTTAAACGAGCATCATTTAGCTTGGCCCATTTAGTGGTGTCTGTTTTGTAAACAGATCAGCTGCATTTGAAAAGGACTTTTATGCTATCTAACGCTATTGCTGTATCAGCGCCCACCGAAAATTGGCCGCTACGTTGGGAATTACTGATGCGTTATCGGCTGATTGAAATTGTGGCGCAATGGGAAGGTCGGCTCACGACTAATCATTTGTGTAACAGTTTTGGTATCGCTCGCCAACAAGCGTCAAAAGACATTAATACTTATTTACGTGAAATTGCGCCAAACAATCTAGTGTATGACAGTAAGTTAAAAGGCTATAAACCTACTGCCGAATTTAGCCCGAAAGTTACACGTGGCCTCGCCGACGAGTATTTACATGCACTGGCCAGCTCACAAGATTTTTCGCATACCTTTACCCAACTCGATCTAGGGTTTACGCATACCGAAATGCTCACGCCACCACTGCGTCAGGTGAAACCCGAGATCTTACGTACTTTGGTGCAAGCGGCACGCGAGAGTAAAAAAATTGATATGAGTTATGTGTCGCTATCATCACCCGATGAAGAAAGCCGCATTATTGCGCCGCACACCTTGGTATGCACACCACTGCGGTGGCATGTGCGTGCTTATTGTGAGAAAAACCGGGATTATCGTGACTTTGTACTCAGTCGCTTTCGAGGCATTAACGGTATAGAAGGTGATGCCAATATGAGCCGTGAGCAAGATCTGCGCTGGCAAAATACCGTTGATATCGTGCTGATTCCCGACTCACGCTTAAGCGCTTATCAGCAAAGTATCATCGCCGAAGATTATCATATGATCGCAGGTAAACGTATCATCACGGTTCGCTCAGCTTTAGTGCCTTATGTTGTGCAGGCCTTGAATCTGGATTTACATAAATTAGATGCCATGCCCGAAGCGCAACAAATTATGGTCGCTAACCTGGCAGAGGTGCGTTTACACGCCTTTTAGCGTTGATTTACACACAGCCTTGAAACATATCTTTATTGCGCTGATACACCGCAGTTTGCACATTAAACATACCCAGCAAGCTATGAAATACATTATCGTGACTGTAAGGCTCGGTTGCTTTCTCTCGCAAACAGGTTGTAGTTAATGTATTTGCACTTGCATAATCGGGCGACATCCACCAAATCAATGGCACATGCGTTTGTGCGTCGGGCGCCATAAAATAGGGTAAACCATGCAAATAGACACCGTTTTCACCTAAAGACTCCCCATGGTCTGAAACATAAAACAGCGCCGTCTGAAAATCCGTTTTTTGCTGCAAGCGGTTTATCAAATCGGCTAATAAACGGTCTGTGGCAACAATACTGTTATCGTAAGCATTGATTATGCTGCTAGGTTCGCACAATTGTAATTGCTTATCACCACACTCGGGTAAAAAATGCTTATCCTGCTCAGCACTTCGCTTAAAATACTCTGGGCCATGGCTTCCCAGTTGATGAACCACTATTAGTCGATCAGTGGTTAAATCTAGCGCGATTTGCTTATCTACTGCCGATAATATAATGCTATCTAAGCACTGCCCATTTTGACAATCTTCGGACTGTTGCTGTTGAAACAATAATTCGTTGGCAACACGATCACATACCCCTTTACAGCCTGAATTATTATCAAACCACGTTACCGCTACGCCACTGCGCTGCAAAATATCCAACACATTACTGCTGTTTTTAGCTATGCGTTCGTCATAGTGTTGTCTGCCCATATGCGAAAACATACAGGGTACCGAATGTGCCGTTGCTGTGCCGCAAGAGCTCACTTGTTGAAAACTAAATACCGGTAATTGGCTTAATTTAGGGTTAGTGGCACGCTGATAACCGTTTAATTGAAAATGATCAGCTCGGGCGGTTTCGCCTAACACCATAATAATTAACCGCGGTTTGCTTGGCCCAGCATAAGGCACGCGCACCGCATCTTGCCCAAGTAAAGTAAACTCTGTTGGAAATTGTTGTTGCAGCAAAGTATTACCCATGGATACCGCTGCAGACACCGTACTAAAGGGTAATGCCATATGTTTAACATCACGGTTATTACGAAAAAAAGGCGCGAGCTGTGCATATTCCACCACCACAATACTGCTTAAAGCCAACATAATTAACACTACACACAGCAGCCAATGCTTAAGCCATTGCATACGAGGCAATCGCCGTATTTTAATCAAGGTGCTGGCCAGAAACGGAAACAACATAATAGTGATCACCTGCCAGTACAGGTTTAATGACAAGATCCCTTGTGCTTCGGCTGCATCGGTTTCGATAGCATTTTGTAACATGGATTTATCGATAACGATGCCAAAATTGTCAATAAAGTACAGACTTATGGCTCCTACGGCAAACAGAGCGATTGAAATAGGCTTTTGTAACCGATTAACACTCAACAAAACGAGTAATAGCAAGTTAAGTAACAGCAACATACTGAGTAAAAATGCTTGTAACAGATATTGGCCTGGCACTTTAGCTTGTAACGCGGATAAAAAAGGCGCGTTTAACATTAAGGTCATTCCTATAGCCATCAATACGGCAAACCATAACGGATGCCAGGCATGTTGTAATGTCCGTAAACTAAAGGTTGTATGATTTACCGTTAATGCCGCTTCCGCCATATTGCCCCTCTTAAAACTCTGCCATGTTATTTCGGCGCTAAAACACCGAGCAAAACTGATGACTCAGCTAACCCTTGCCCGTTTTGGCAAAGCGCACCTTTTGAGGCAGGTGCTGAGCACCGAATACAGCAAAGTTTAAAGCAGCTTACTTAAGAAAGGCTGAAGTTGCGGGATTAAGCAAAGGCAGTTTGCGCGTTACATTTATAGAAAACGCCGCGCAATTTGAGCATGTTAAATGAGATAGCTCCTTTTCAGGCAAGCTTAGCATATCGATTTAAACTAATGCTAAGCCATACATCTGTGATGTTGCACTTTAAAAGTCTCGGTTTAAGATGATTGCTCTAACCAATAATTCACGGCAGAGAGCAATTCATCGGGATGGAATTTAGCAATAAACTGATCTGCCCCGACTTTTTTTACCATAGCTTCGTTGAATACACCGCTCAGTGACGAGTGAAGAATAATGTGAATATCTTTTAGCTTAGCATCGGCTTTAATTTCGGCGGCTAGGGTATAACCGTCCATCCGAGGCATTTCGATATCCGAAATTAATAACGGGACTTCATGAATCAAATTCGTCCCTGCACTCTCGGCTCGTTTATGTAACCAGTCGAGGGCTTCTTGACCATCTTTCACTAATTCCGCATGAATATTCACGCTATTTAAAGCCCGTTTTACTTGATTTCGCGCTACCGCAGAATCGTCGGCTACCAGTACCACGATTTTGCTCAGATCTAGTTTATGTGACTGCGCTTTAACTTGATCACTGACCTCTTCTTCCATCGGGATAATTTCAGAAAAGACTTTTTCAACATCAATAATTTGAATTAACTGCTTTTCTATTTCTGTTACTGCCGTCAGATAATGACCACGGCCTGCACCTTGTGGTGGTGGCTTAATTTGATCCCAATTTAAGTTCACGATCCGATCCACACCCGACACAAGAAACCCTTGTACATGACGGTTGTACTCAGTCACGATAACAAAAGCTTTCGACATATCTGCAATTGGTACACCGGTTGTTGCTTGGGATAAATCTACCACAATAACCGAATCACCCCGCAACTGCGCAATGCCCTTAACACAAGCATGTGAGCCAGGCATTTCTGATAATTCGGGAGCTTGAATCACTTCGCGCACTTTAAAAACGTTGATACCAAATAACTGATTACCATTTAACCGAAATAACAGTAACTCAAAGCGGTTTTGCCCAGCTAAGTTAGTACGCTGATTAACTGAATTTAAAACATTACTCATTACTGCAACCCCTGCTTGCACGCATTCTGCTCATTTGGCAAAGCGTTATTTATTGTCATATAACGATAGCATAGTTTTTCTGCTTTCTTTTTACCACATCGTTAAATCTATAAATTAATTTATTCAAGGTACATAAACAATTTGCCGATTCAGGCCTTCACTGTCTGGATCGGCCACTGACGGCAGATATTGCCAGTGTTTAGGCTGACTCGCCGCCAGTAATAAAACAAAAGCATCGATAATATCATCGGGTTTTGCGTGTTTTTTTAAGGTTTCGTTTAATGCCTGCTCAATAACGGGTAGCCAGTGAGGTACTTGTCTCGCGATCACCGCTAAGCGTGCTTGTTGCCCAGCAGCAGTACTTTTCAACTCCGCCATCGGAGCCTGTGCAAAACCGGCAAACACCAATTCCGGATGTGATTCGTAATAGTCGCCATTACAGCGTGGTTGTGTTTGCAATAATTGATGTACTTCACGTATTTTTGGCACAATGTGCCAGGTTTGAATGGGAAAACGTTTCCCGATCTCAGCCGCATTGATGTCACAGGCGGTAGGATAATCATCAGCATACACCGCCTTACGACATGGCACCGGAAAGACACTACCACGCCGTCCTGGCAAAGCCTGACGGGCTAAGCGATCGCATTGGCGCTGCGCTTCACCGGGTTCAATAAAGCCAATTGGCATATCAATAAACACAATACTGTGCCTGGGCAAACGGGCATCCACTTCAGCTAAGGTATGACACAGCTGAAAACGAAGCTGCTCGCCCTGCAAAATCGCCACAAACCAACCGCTTTTGCAGCCATCAATGCCCACATAGGTTGTGTTATGTTCTGTTGGCGTTGTTTGCATAAAAACTCCTTTTGTTTATTTCGCGATGAGCCCCGCCTTTTCTGAGATAACTCATTCTAGGGCTTGTTGACGTTTTCAGTTAGGATAAGTGCATACCTTACGTGCTTTAACTTGCTTTGTGCCAACACTCAGCTGAAAAAGGATCATCTTATGATATCTGTCTCTTCTTACTTGGTTCGTTCTGCGGTAGTCACTGCCTTGCTTGGCAGTGTTTTTTTCAGCGCTACGCTAACAGCCGCCACGCCGGCCAGCCAAGGCCGGGTACTGAATAGCGCTGCTGACTTTGCGGTACTAAGCCCACGCCAGCGTATTGCACCTGAAAATGCGTTACTCAGTGAGCGTATAGATAAGCTTTTACCCACCTTAATGGCCGAGCAAGATTTGGATATGTGGTTAGTGATTAACCGAGAAAACGCTGAAGATCCGGTGTATTTTACCTTAGTGCCACAACCCACTTTTGCTGCTCGACGCACCACTATGCTGGTGTTTCATCGTTTAGCCGACGGTACTATCGAAAAACTCACGGTGAATCGTTACCCGTTAGGTGCACCTTACAACTCAGCCTGGCAAGGCGGCAGTTTAGATGAACAATGGCAGGCCTTGGGAGAGTTAATTGTCAGTAAAAACCCGAAGCGTATCGGCATTAATGTGTCTAAAGATTGGCCGGTCGCCGATGGTTTATCGTCAGCTTTACATAGCCGTTTACAAGCTGTGCTGCCGCCAGAGTATCAATCGCGTTTAATCTCAGCAGAAAAGCTGGTAGTACGTTGGTTTGAACAGCGCACAGCAGCCGAGCTGAGCGTCTATCCACACAGTGTCAGCCTTGCTCGCAGTGTGATTGCCGAAGCCTTTAGCAGTAAAGTGATTACGCCAGGCGTAACCCATACCGATGATGTGGCCTGGTATATCCGTGAGCGTTTTGCTCAGTTGCAACTGCCGGTATGGTTTATGCCCTATGTCAGCTTACAACGTGCCGGCACTGCTTGTGCGGCTGATGCCGCCAATTGTGGTCAAAGCGGCGTGATCCAACGCGGTGATATTCTGCATACCGATGTTGGCATTTGTTATTTAACCCTGTGCACTGACACCCAAGAGATGGCTTATGTGCTCAAAGCCGATGAGGAGCAAGCGCCGGCCGGTATTCGTGCGGCTTTGGCCACCGGTAATCGTTGGCAAGATCTGTTAACTGAGCAGTTTGTGGTGGGTCGTACCGGTAATCAGGTGTTAGCGGGCGTTCAACAAAAAAGCCAAGCGGCAGGTATTATTAGCAGCACTTACACCCACCCAATTGGCTTTACCGGCCATGCCCCAGGCCCAACTATTGGCATGTGGGATAATCAGGGCCCTACTGAGATCCATGGCGATTGGCCGCTTTATAGTAATACCGCTTATGCCATTGAAGGCAATATTAAACAAGCGGTACCCGAGTGGCAAAACCAACTGCTGCAGGTCAAGCTAGAACAAAGCGCCTATTTCGATGGCCGGCGCGTGATCTATTTAGCCGGTCGGCAAACACAGTGGCATCTGGTGCGTTAACCCCGTTACTTTTACGTCTCGTTGCTTAAATACGGGGCTAACAAAGCGCGCACATTAACGCGCGCTTTTAACCGCGCCGCCAACAAATACAAACCACCTATTTTGCGATGTAAAAAAATCGCATCTGCCGGCGGTGTATGCCAGTAATCTTGCTGCATACTTAAGGCGGTGCCCGCTTCACGAATTCGCAATGCTAAATCCGTTTGCCCAAAATCAAAGGCGCTATCGTGCTTTAAAGGCTCGGCCGCTAAATTCACTAAAGAAAGTACGGCTTGTTTTTGTGCGGGTAAAATCTGTTGGCTGAAAAAACCAATCTGCGTTAACGCAGCGGCCATGGCCGCGTGATCTTCAGTTAAGGCTGCAGCAAATAATTGGCGATAACCATCACTAAAGCGGCTGCTGTAATGCCTACAAGCGCCAAAATCTAATAACACCAGTTGTTGGGTTTTCGTGTTGTATAAATAATTGGCAAAGTTCGGATCGGTTTGCACCAATTTAAATTCAAATAATTCACGAAACAGCAGTTCAAACAACAAGCCCATCACACGATCGCGCTCGGCTTGCTCATGACTGCTTAATGCCTCTAACGCACTGCCTTCCACAAAACTCATCACCAAAATGTTTTCGGTGGTTAATTCTGAGAACACTTCGGGAACCACAAAGTGTGGGCTTTGCCCCAAGGCTTGGCGATACTGCCGCAAGTAGGTGGCTTCTTGCAAATAATCGGCTTCGCTGTGTAATTGTGCTTTTGCTTCGGTTAAGAGCCCACGATAATCGACACTTTTAGGCACCAGCCCGCTAATACGTAATAAGGTTGCCACGTTATCAACATCGCTGTCGATACTGGCTTTAATCCCCGGATATTGAATTTTTACCGCAAGGCGCTGGCCATTATCATGATAAGCCTGATGCACCTGACCTATCGAGGCGGCGGCTAAAGGCGTAAAGGTAAAATCACTGAAATGACGCTGCCATTGCTCACCCCATTCGTTGCGTAACACCTGTGCTAACTGCTTAACGGGCATGGGGTTACCGCTGGCACGCAAGCGCGCTAAAATCTCAGCTAAAGCTGGTGGCAGCATATCACCGCTGTCCATGGACAATAACTGACCGACTTTCATCGCCGCACCGCGCAAATGCGCCAATTGATCGGCAACGCGTTTGGCATTGCCTGGGGTAAGTAGCAAGTCTTTTTTAGACGGCACTTGGCCTTTGGCTAATTGTCGTGCCCCTTCAGCCAGCATGCCACCGGCGACTCGCCCTGCTAATGAGGCTAAACTACCAAAACGGGATATCCGGTGCGCGGGCACCTTTGAACTACCTGCCGACATAACTACCTTACTCTTGCAATCTGTATAGTAGGCTATACGCAGCTAACCGCTTTTTGGTTGCTTCTCGGGCATAAGTTAGCTCTTGTTGTGCAACTTGAAGCAAGGCATACTATACTGTATGGATAAACAGTATTTGAGGTAATGCCATGTCTGTTCAGTTTCTCGGTCAGGCGCAAGCCGGCGCACCTATTCGGTTGCCTTTTTTTAGCAGTAAGGTGCCTGCGGGCTTCCCTTCACCCGCGCAAGATTATATCGAGCAAAGTATCGATTTAAACCAGTTGTGTATTCATCACCCCACCGCCACATTTTTTGTGCGCGTATCGGGTGATTCGATGATTGAAGCCGGTATTTTTGAAGATGATGTTTTGGTGGTTGATCGCGCGATCACTGCCGAACATGGAGACATTGTGGTGGCTTCAATCAACGGCGAATTTACCGTGAAGCGTTTAAGCTGCAAAATGAATCTGATGCTGCTGCCAGAGAATCCGCGCTATCAGCCAGTGCACATTAAAAACGCCGATGAGTTACAGATCTTTGGCGTGGTAACCAATGCTATTCGTCGGTTTAATCGTAAATGAAAGCAACGTGTTTTGCGCTGGTCGATTGCAATAACTTTTATGCCAGTTGTGAAAAACTGTTTCGGCCTGACTTAGCGCACCGCCCGGTGGTGGTGTTATCGAATAACGACGGCTGTGTCGTGGCGCGCTCTAAAGAAGCGAAAGCGCTTGGCATAAAAATGGGCGTGCCGTTGTTTCAAATTAACGAGTTAATTAAACAGCACCGTATTGTCACCTTTTCATCGAATTATGCCCTGTATGCCGATATGTCTGCTCGGGTGATGACCACCTTAGAATTAATGGCTCCCGCCGTTGAGGTTTACAGTATTGATGAAGCCTTTTTAGATTTGAGCCTCTTACCGCATACCGAGTTAACGCAGTATGGCCAATTTATCCGGCAGCGCATTGCCCAGTGGCAAGGCATTTCCGTGTGTGTGGGTATTGCGCCGAGTAAAACGTTAGCCAAATTAGCCAATCATGCCGCAAAAACTTGGCCAAAAACCCAGGGCGTGGTCGACCTTACGGCGGTCACACGCCAACGTAAGCTGCTGGCTTTATTACCTGTTGGTGAAGTCTGGGGCATTGGTCGTAAGTTATCGATCCGTTTACAAGCACTGGGGATCCACACCGCTTTACAGTTAGCTGATGCCAATCCCAGTTTTATTCGCCAGCAATTTTCGGTGGTGGTCGAACGTACCGTGCGCGAGCTGAATGGTGAGTCGTGTATCCCATTAGAAGAACAGCCCCCCACTAAAAAAGAGATTGTTAGTTCGCGCTCTTTTGGTGAGCGCATTACCGCGCAGCCATTATTGCAAGAAGCCATTGCCGAATATGTGGCAAGGGCCTGTCAAAAACTGCGCAAAGAGCGGCAACATGCTCGACAACTGACGGTATTTTTACGCACCAGCCCATTTAGCAAATCACAAGAGCCGTATTATGCCAACAGCGCCAATGCCACGTTGGGCGCGCCTAGTGCTGATACCCGTGATTTTCTGCCCTTAGCTAACCGCTTATTACAGCAGATCTGGCGCGATGGCTATCGCTATGCCAAAGCCGGCGTAATGTTAAGTGACTTTTATGATGAGGGCGTATATCAACCCAGCTTATTTGAACCCACCGCCAGTTATCATGCTGATCCCAGCTTAATGCAAACACTCGATCGCTATAATCAGTCGGGTAAAGGTAAGATCTGGTTTGCCAGCCAAGGCGTGAAGCAAAGCTGGGCGATGAAACGACAACATTTGTCACCAGCGTACACCACCAACTGGTTACAGTTGCCGGTGGTAAGCTAAGTGTTAAGCTAAGACGGGTTAATCACCGGGTAAATCGCCTCACCCCATAATTGATCGGGCGCATTCATCATCAAACCAATAATCAGCGGTACCAGTTTACTCAGTAAATTACTGGCATCGTTTACTTGTTGACGATTTATCTGGCTATTCCACGTCGAGCCGCCATGCATAAGTTGATTACGTAAGGTGTATAAACGATTAAAAATATGCGATAGCGCCAGCGGCACATTCTTGTTGGCTAAGGCGTTGTGGGTTTGCTCTTTAGACTGCGCAAAACGTTTTAACCACTCCACCTCACTGATACGACCGCGTTGGAACTCCCAATACGGCGCATAAACAAAATGATTACTCATTAACAGCCGAATACTAGATGAAAATTGCTGCCAAATCAGTTCATAAAGATGCTCATCGGTATCATAAGCGCAGATCTTAGCTAAAAACTGCTGAAAGTGTTCTTGCTCCGGTAACCGGTCGGCTTGACCAAAATCATTGGCATAGGCGGCATTAAAGCTGATCCAATAAAAGATAAAGGCACTGTCGCTATCTTGCGCCGCTCTGGCGGCTTCGGCGCGGGCTAGCCAACTCAGCGCCCGATGTACCCGCAACGCTAAATTTTCAGGGAAATGATCACGATATAATCGCTGATAGGTTTTGAGTTTAGCGTAGGATAAATCAGTTAAAGTCAACATAAGAGCCAATCCATAGCATTCAATAACTTATGATGCATAAATATCGCGAGGATGGCAAGTACCATTCCCCCCTGAATAGCGCAGCTTATGCCGCGTTATCAGGGGGAGATTGACCGTAATATTAACGGCATGGGCTATGGGCTAAAAGATAAATGCAATTGCCCTGCCCGGATCGTTGGCCGATCCACCGCTTGTGTTAGCACGGGCCATGACGGCACCACTATGGTCAGTTGCTGAGCAGCGCGGGTTAAGCCGGTATATAATAGTTCACGGCTTAACACCGGGTTATCACGATCCGGCAGTACTAACACCGTATGCGTAAACTCTGAGCCTTGTGACTTATGCACCGTCATGGCAAAAACAGTCGTCACCTCGGCTAAACGGCTGGGTAAGATCCAACGAAGCTGATTATCACTGTCCACAAACACCACCCGTTTCTGCTCTGTATCGGCGGAACGCAGCACGATACCAATATCGCCATTACGCAAATTCAAGTTGTAGTCATTCGCCGTGATCATCACCGGCCGCCCTTCATACCAACTATCTTGGCGCCCTTGTGCCGAGGCGCTACGTGATACAAAGCTAAGGCTTTGCTGCACTAACGCATTTAAACCGCTGACACCAAAAGGGCCATCGCGTACGGGCGTTAACAGTTGAAAGCCTTGATAAGCCTTAAGCACCGAGCGTGCCCACCGCTCAAACTGCTCAGCACTCGCGCCAGGCGCAGGCCGAGCTGAAATTTGCTGCAAATAACCGGCAAAACCTTGCTGACAAAGTTGCTGCAAAGACGCTAACAGCGCTTGCTGACCTTCTGGATCTGGCTGTGTTGGCTGTAATAAATGCAGATCGGTAAAACCACTGTCCGGTTTAAATAATGCCGCCACCTCGTTACTGCGACCGTCATTAACAACACGAGCCAGTGCGCCAATACCACTGCTATCATCAAAACGTCGACTAACGCGCAACATGATCACATGCTGAAGGTGCCGTGGTGCTTCAGCAACATGCATAAACTCCGGTAAATGACTTTGAGTAAAACCTTGCAAGAAGGCTAAGGTCTCACGGCTATAACCGCCCTGCTCAGCGCCAGCACATAACTGCCCTAAAATAGCGCCCGCTTCCACCGAGGCCAGCTGATCCTTATCGCCTAGCAATACTAATTTCGCACCGGGCAGTAAAGCCGCTAAGGTGGCATGCATCAACTCAATATCCACCATAGAGGCTTCATCAATAATCAATACATCTAAGGCTAAAGGTTTGGCGCGATGATGACGAAATTGCCGTGTACCGGCTTGCACCCCAAGTAATTTATGTAAGGTTGAACTGTCGGCGCTAATCTGCTGAAGCGCACTGTGCCAACTGGCGGGCAACTGCCGTAATTGCTCGGTGGCCGCTTGGATCGACTCTTTTAAACGTGCCGCCGCTTTACCGGTAGGCGCTGCCAATTTAATCACCAACGGCCGAACCTGAGCATCGGCTGAGTCTGCCAAATGCAGCCGTTGCAATAAAGCTAATAAGCGCACCACCGTATAGGTTTTTCCGGTACCAGGCCCGCCCGTGATCACACTAAAATGGCTGCGCAGTGTATTCACACAGGCCAGTTTCTGCCAGTTAATGGCAGCGGTGGTTTGTGGTGTATCAAATAATTCACTTAACCAGCTATTAAGCTGCGCCACCGGCGGTAATGCTTTGGCAACCGGCTGCATTAAACGCTGTAAATCAGCTGCTAACTGCCGCTCATATTGCCAATAACGGTAAAGATAGAGTGTCTCACCCACCAGCACTAAAGGATGTGCTTCCTGCTGTTCACTCGAAACTTGCACCGCGGCACTGTGCGCTAAGGCCTGCTGCAGATCGCTAAGCGTTAAGCCTGCTAATAACGCTGTAGGCGTGACTAATGAAGCTTCCTGCTCGTTGCCAAGGCTTGGCGCGAGTAATACAGAGGACACCGCTGAAAGCGGCGTAAACGAAGCGCTAGTTGGCGCGGATAAGGCACTCTCCACAGAGATATTCAACAACCGCTCTGGCTCGGCTAATAACGCCCTAAGCGATAAACAGACATGGCCACGCCCCACTTGATGCGAAAGTAAAGCGGCAAGTAGCATACTGATATTGTTAGACAGGTTAGTGACAGTGCGGTTAGCTGTGTCACACTCGGCTTGGCTTGCAACCGCCGTATGCTGCTGAATAAAACGAGCAAAGGCTAAATCGAGCGCAGTTAACCAACCCACTCGCTGCCAATCCACCAATAACTGCAATAACTGCGGGCTGTTGATCTGTTTAAGTAAGGCGCTCTCGGCGGCATTGCTCACCAGGTTATTCAACATCTTGGCTCTCCTTACTAACGGTTTTAGCCGAGTCACCCTGCGGTGAACCTTGCTGTAAATAGTGCTCCAGCGCCGTAATTAGCGAGGCCGGTGGCAGATCGGTAAAGGCGGCACAGCCGTTAGATGTTTGGCCGCGCAAAAATAAATAGGCCACGCCGCCCATATGCTGCTCATAACAATACTGCTCTTTTAACCGCACCTTTAGCAGCTTATGTAATGCCAGCGTGTACAACACATATTGTAAGTCGTAACGACTACTTAATATTTTATCGCGCATCGCACTTGGCGTGTAAGCACTGTTATCTGGCCCTAAATAATTCGACTTGTAATCTATAACGTAATAACGTCCATTATGCTCAAACACTAAATCGATGAAGCCTTTGAGCATGCCATTCAAATAATTCGCTTGTAAACCTGGCCGGGCATAACCTGGCAGCACATGCTGACAGACCAACTGATCAAGCTGCAGCGTACTGATACCATTAACCGCAAACCAGAACTCGGGTTCAGCCTTGTAGTGCTTAAGATCGGCTAAACACAGCTGAGTGCCATCGGCGAGCGTAAAACGAGATTGCAAATAGGCCATCAGCCAGCTATCAAGCTGCTCCCGCCGTGCCAGCCAACTGCCATGCCGACAGCGCCGAGCCAAAATAGCGGCGCGAACAGCAGCGTCATACGCTACATTAGCAAAACCTTCATCGGCGGCATCTTGCAATAGGTTATGTAAAAAGGTGCCAGGCCCCGCGCCGCGGGGTAAATCGTGTAGGCTCAGCGCCAAAGCTTGCTTACTTACGGCAGTATCATGGTTCGGTGCACGACTTGCCGTATCTTGCGCTAAGGCATAAGCCAATTCATCCCGTGCATCGTCTTGCTCATCCAACAGATTATGCTCACTCGGACTGTCCGGCTGGCGCAGTGCACCGTATTTTAACGCGGAATAACTGGCCACCCACCATAAATCAAACCGATGATCGGCTGGCATGTGCCGGGCTTGCGCAGCTGCGGCGGGCTCGGAGCTTGGCGCTACCTGATAGAACACGTTGCTGCTAGCTTGCGGCAAAGGCGTAATAGCAATCGCCGGGTGTTGCCACACCTGCTGTGCTTGCTTAAGCAACTCATCAGGTAAGGCGTTGTTAGCCAACCCGGCTAAATGTGCCCAGGCGGTTTTTTGCCAAACCCGATTGTTACTGCTTCCCACTGGCGCTAAACTCACCCAGCAGGCATGCTTGGCGCGGGTCAGTGCCACATAAAGCTTACGGATATCTTCACCTAAACGCTCTTTATCAGCGCGAGCCAGCATCAACTCGTCTGCTTGCAATACTTGCTGTAACTGACCGTGCTCATCATGAAAATTAAACACCTTGTCATCGGCTTTAATGGGTCTACAACTGCTAATAAAAGGTAAAAACACCAGCGGATATTCTAAGCCTTTTGATTTATGAATCGTGACAATTTGAATCAGCTCAGCATCGCTCTCTAGCCTAACAATTTGCTCATCAGCCGCTTGCTGCAAACTGTCACGTTGATAAATGTGCTCGTGTAAAAAGCGGATCAATGCCAAGGGCCCATCCAATTTCGCCGCAGCTTGTTGTAACACTTCAGCCAAGTGCAGCAGATCGGTTAGATAGCGCTCGCCAGCAATACCGCTGTTGCGGGCACTGTCGGCTAATAAACGCTCGGCAATAGCAAATTGCTGCAATAACTGACGGATCATCGCCAGCACACCTTGCTGCTGCCAGGTGGCGGCAAATTGATAGAATTGCCCGACCCGCTGATCCCAATATTGGTCATCATGCTGTAAGCGGTCGAGTTCAGTTAACGGCAATTGCAACAACGCGGTATAAAGTGCCGCTAACAGCGCACGGCGATCGCCAGGCTCAGCACAGGCGTGCAGTACCGTTAGCAGATCGCGCGCCACTTCGGTATCAAACACCGATTGCCGATCAGACAAATAGACACTGGCCAGCCCACGTTGGCGCAGTGCTTGTTGCATTAAATGCCCTTCTTTGTGGGTACTAACTAAAATGGCAATATCATTACTTTGCAAGGGCACTAACGGCTCGTCGCCCAGCTGAAATCCGGTTTTGCTCACCGCCGCTTGCAATAACAGCTGCACGATATAATCACTAAAGTGCTCAGCCTGACTTTGCCGATAGCGTTCAATGCTCAGTGGCTTACTGTCATCCATACTGCTATCTAGCATCGAGGCACTGCACTGCCACAGCGTTAACGCCTGGCTTGGTACCTTACCATCAATCAGTAATTGCGCTTTAACGCCTTTGGCCGCAACCTCAACAAAGGGCACTTGATTACCTTGCTCGCTATTAAACAAAAAAGCTTTTTCGCCAGCGGCCTGCTCTGCTGGCATAAAGATAGCGTTGGTGGCACTGACTAAGGCTTGGCTAGAGCGGAAATTCGTTGCTAAGGTGTAATGACGCCCCGCCGTGTCGCGTCGAGCTTGCAGATAGGTAAAAATATCGGCGCCACGAAAGGCGTATATGGCTTGTTTTGGATCGCCGATTAAAAATACCGCAAGATCTTGCCGATCGTTGGCTAACTGATACACCGCATTAAAAATGCTGTACTGTGCCGGATCGGTATCTTGAAATTCATCTATCAGCGCAACCGGATATTGCTGTCGCAGTACCTCGGTTAATTGTGAACCGCTCGCCGACGTGACCGCGCGCGCCGTTTGTTCAATAATATCGTCAAAACCCATTAACGCATCTCGCGCTAGCTGCTGTTGAAACCGCGCTTTACACCAACTAACGGCATGGCTTAATAAGCTCAAGGTTAAATCCGGGCCTTGGTTAAACAAGCTATTCAGAGCCAATAACTGCGCCGGAAAATCTTCCTCTAAAGCTGGACCAGTGTAATTACTCTGAAAATCGCTACCGTAATTTTTTAGTAGCGCGTCTTTTAAATCAGGAAAATCTTGCAGTACCTGCTCATCGGCAGTGGCTAACCATTGATTTAATGCCGAAAAATCTTTGCGTACTTTATTACTGTTATAAGTGCGTGGTTTATCCAACCATTTGTTGTTGCAAGCCAAATCAACCCAATCGATATAACGTGGTAAGCGCGTTTGCCAATCTTGCTGCGCCGCTAAGATCTGTTGCTGATACTGCTGATGTTGCGCGTTGATCATCTCGGCCAGATCCCGCGGCGTCAGGCTTGGTTTGGCATGCTCCCATAAACCGTTGATGCGCTCTAACAAGTCTTCTGGGCTTTGACACACAGCATGTACCGCCTGCAATTGCTGTGCAGTTAACGGATAACAAAAGTTACGCCAGTAATCACGAACGGCTTCTAGCTTCAATTGACTAAGATCGGTGACTAATTGCTGGCTAAATAAACTGCCACTGCTAAAGGCATGCTCGCGCAGCACATTTTGACACCAGCTGTGGATCGTTTTAACACTGGCTTCATCCATCGCTTCGCTGGCCATTTGCAACGCATAAGCACATTGTGGCCAGTGCTCAACAGCAAACTCGGCTTTTAGCGCCGCCAAAAAAGGATCGGCGCCAGCCGGTGTTTCAGTGTCTCGAAACAACACAGCGGCTTCGACTAAACGCTGGCGAATACGATCTTTGAGCTCAGCTGTGGCCGCTTTAGTAAACGTCACCACCAAAATATCTGCGGGCAATAAAGGTAAAGCGCGACGAGCGGGTGCCAAAAGTGTGGGAATATGCGCCAAAATAAAGCGCACATACAAGGCCGCAATGGTAAAGGTTTTGCCCGTACCGGCACTGGCTTCAATTAAAGCACTGCCCGCTAAAGGCAATTGCAAAGGACTGCTTAACGTGACGCTCATGCCTCATCTCCTGCATCCTGAGCCGCATCCAGTTTCGTGGCAGTGCCTTGTTGTAATAAGGCAAACATCGGCTGGTAAAATTGCTGACAATAACTGACGAAGTTCGCGGCAAGCAGGCTCTGGGCATCGGTGTAAAAACGCGCTAAATACCCTAACTTGCTTTGTTCACCAGCAATAAAGTCATCACCTAGATATAATTTGCTTAAGTCTTGTTCAGTCAATTCTTGGTCTTTGTCTGATTTTTTCCACCAGGCTTCGGCCAAACTTAACGCAACCGGTAATGGCTGAGACAGCGCCTCGGTTAAGAGTTTAAATAAATTAGCCAGCTGACGTGTCGCCTCATCTGCTGCGATGGGTGACAGGGTTAACATGCTGCCTTCACCAATAATAACCGTACTGAGTAACTGATTAGGTAACGCGGCACTGGCAAAAAGATGCTTTAAATAAGCCACGATAACGTTACGCCAAACCAGTTCGTAACTGCGCGCTTTAAAATTAGCGACTTTACTCACGTTTAATTCGATTTGCAGCAGCTGCCCATCGGCAACGTGATACAGGCTGTTTAGCTCATCTTCTAACTGGTAACCCGCGAAAGATAAGCTAAATCGCTCAGCGCTAAGCGGCCTTTTGGTATCGCGTAACTTGCAAAAGTGTTCATATATCGTCAGTACTGCCGCCTCGCTGTCGGCTAAAACCGGATCAGCCGCATGGCCATAAGGCAAATGACCGCGCTGCCTAAGCCGAGTAATACTTTGTTGTAACAACAGTGTCGGCGCGATGCTCATGCTGTTGGTTTCGGCTTGCAATAGTTGCTGTAACAACAAATCGCGTTGTTGCCAAGCCACTAAATTATCGGCAGTGAATTGCTCAACATCAGTGGCGGCTTGCTCAACACGCTCAAGATAAACCCCAAGCCGTCTGCGGGCTAACATTTGTGCCGGTTCACGCAGTAAGGTGCGTAAGTCAGCTAAACTAAACGCCGCTTCAGCTTGATAAGCCGGTAAAGGTGTCAGCGTAGCTGCAGCCGCAGTTGTATTAGCCTGATGTAACGGCAACCACTCTTTGGCATAACTAAAATAGCGGGCATCCGCCTCAGCTTGAAAATAACTACTGGCAAAAGGTTGTAGGCGATGGTTAAGCGTTAAGGCCGCAGCGCAGTCTGCACCCCATACCGCGTTCAGGTGATCTTGTAATTGCCCCACTAATACCGAAGGCGGCAAATGGCTATTATCTTGCGCACTTTGCCCAACCCAGCTGATATAAAATTGCTCACGCGCCGAGAGCATGGCCTCTAAAAATAAATAGCGGTCATCTTCACGGCGCGAGCGATCACCGGGCCGCGTGTAGTAACTCATTAAATCAAAATCGGTTTTACTGCTGGTTCGTGGGTAATCTTGATCATTCATTCCCAGCAAACAAATACGTTTAAACGGAATAGCCCGCATCGGCATTAAGGTAGCAAAGTTGACACTGCCGGCCATAAAGCGCTGTTGTAAATTAGGCTCATCCACCGCACTTAACCAAACATCCAACACGATGTTATAACGCAGATCGCCGTGAAACTCGGCTTCATCGGTACTGCTTAACCACTCATCAAGAGTATCGCGTAACCGACCAAGCAGTAAATATTCCTCATCGGCCTTGGCTAAAAACAGTTCATCCAGCAAGTTTTGTAATAATTGATGCCACTGTGCCGGTGTTTGGCTTTGTGCCAAGGCTTGCCAATAATGCTGTAATAGCTGCAGTATATTGGCAAGTGCCCCCAACGCTTGCGCAGCAATACCAGCCACTTCAGCATAGGGTTCAATCTGCTGCCAAGGTTGCTCAACTTGGCTGCCAGCGGCATAGCCATACAACATACGATCTAACGCAAATTGCCAACTATTAGCATTAAAGGAATAGTCTAAACCCAAGGCTTGGCGCTGCTTCGCATCTAAGCCCCAGCGAGCACCGGCTGCTTGGCTCCATTGCTGCAGTTGCACTACCTGCGCTTGGTTGATCGCAAAACGCTGTTGAATTGCCGGCACATAAAGTAAGTCGAATACGTCGCTTTGGGTAAAACGCTGTTGTGGCGCACTGAGAACCAATTCAAGGGCTTGCAACATCGGATTACGCTGCCGTAACCCTTGATCGGCAATGGTATAAGGAATAAAGCGCTTATCCTCGCGCGCCAGTTGACCGAACACGGCATCAATATAGGGCGCATAATGGTTGATATCCGGTACCATCACCATAATATCGCGCGGTTGCAAGCTTGGGTCGGCGGCAAAGGCGGCAAGTAATTGATCATGCAGCACTTCCACTTCACGCTGAGGGCTATGACAAGATTGAAAAAGTATTGACTGATCCGTTGCTTGGCGCTGCCGCCCTTGCTGACTTTCTGCTAAAGGCCGTAAATTCAAAATATCACTTTGTAATTGTGTTAAAAGCGTGTCGTTTTCATCTTCATCAAATAAATCAAAATGCAGATCGGCAAAACGCTCAGCCTTAGCCCGCGTTTCATCAAACTCATCCAGTAAACGAATATAATCACGCCCCTGTTTGCCCCAAGACGCCAACAAGGGTTGAGCAAATTGATGTAACTCGGCTTGCGCCACAGCTGTTAAGGGCTGTTTTTCTTTAAAGCGAGGCTTCGCTGCCTGATTTAACAGCTCACGACCATCCACAATATCGGCCCAGTGGTATTTACACGGGTTATGAACGCATAGCACCACCTGACATAGCCCTTTAAGGGCGTGAAGCACTTCTAAGGTTTGCCGTGGTAAGGAAGAAATACCAAACACCACGATGCGCGGCGGTAAGGCGGCCGGTTTACGACCCGTGGCGGTGAGGTTGGCGGCTTCTGTCAAAAAGCGCTGATGCAAGGTGGCGCGGTTACTACAAATTTGCTCGGCACCGATATCTTGCACCAAGGCTTGCCACAACAGAGCTTGCCATTGCTGATCGGCGGCTAAAGGCTCGGCTTTACCACGATGCCAAATTGTTGCCTGACCGTTAGCCCAAGCGTCCAGCCAATCAGCTCGATACACTTGATACTGATCGAATAAATCAGCAAGCTTGTCACTTAACTGAAATAGCTTACGTTGATCGGCATCTTCTGCTACATAACTTTGCAGGGCTGCAAACTCGGTATGTTGCTGCATCAACGCAGGTAGTAAACGCAATAAGCGCCAGCGTAAACGGCTTTTATCAAACGGTGATTGCCTGGGGATCGCTTGGCCAAGCACGGCCCGATAAGCACGCCACACAAGACGCGCAGGCAAAGTCACCTCCAGCATAGTGGCAATACCGGTATGGCTGGCCAGCGCTTGTTTTAACCACTGGGCAATACCATTCGATTGCACCAATACCACTTCTTCTTCTAAAGGGGCAATCGGATATTGCGCCACTAACTGCACCACAAGATCAGTTAAGGCTTCTAAGCGATGGCTATGGGCAGCAATAAAGCCGGGGGTGAGGGTCATTGTTTCGTTCCTGAAAACTTGACTGCACTTGCTAAAACAGTCAGTTAACTGTTTGCAAAGGCAATAACGATGGATGCAATATCATAACGAGCAGGCAGTATAACGCCACACTGTAAATTTGCACAGTGTAGCGTAAAGCGACATAACGACAATTACCTGAAAATACACGGCTACTTATAATCACAGAGAAAGATAGAGGTACCCTGCAAAATGGTACCCTAGCACCGCTAAAAAGGTGATTTACAGCCCATTTGCACCATGCTTAAATGCCTCATAATGCACTTTGGCAAATCACGGAAGATGAATGACATCCACTGCCACCTATACAAAACGCGCCTTTAGCGCAATATTTATAACAGCTTGCTTAAGCGTAAGTTTATTGTCCTGCACTAAGTGGCCAAGCCACACTGCCAGCGTCATTGATAATACGCCATCGGTCGAACCGAGCTTAGCGCTTCTCGACTTTAAGACACTGTTGTTAAATGAAACCGGTTTAATGCAGGTGCAGTTCCGCTTTAACCAAGCGCTGCATACACCTGGGCAATTACCGCTCGCTAAGCTTACCGAGGCCATTGAATTTCAGCCTGAACTTAGCTGTCGCTGGCATTTCCCAGAGCCGAGCGTATTGGCCTGTGATAGCCAAGTGGCCACAGAGCAGCAAGTTACCGTGACGCTAACAGAGAGGTTAATGGCCTTAAATGCCCGTTTAGCCAGCCCAGTCACTCAACACTTTAGCGCGGGAGCGTTTTTATTAGAAGTGGAAGGGCTGAGCGCTTTTATCAGGCAAAGTAGTTTTAATCATGCGCACCTTTTAAAAGTAGATCCACGCTGGTCAGAAGCGCAATTAGCACAACTTCAATTACGTTTGCCCTCGGGTAAGGTAAGGCCAACAGCCTTAACTGGCGGGCACTACTACCCTGAAAATCAATATCGTTATCAAGAAATCAGCTTAGAAACCGATGAAACCGGCGAGCATCAGCTGTTTTTACCCGCTGGGGTGAGCCAGCCGAATGCGCCAGAGCGGATTATTTGGCAAGGCGAGGTGTTTACGCAAAATCGCTTTTTAGGCTGGTATTGCCTTGCTGAGCCTAGCCAAACTGCTATGACTTATACCGCAGATCAAAGCGAAGAGCGGCAGTATCGCGCCATTGATCCACGCCACACCGACTGTCCACCACAGCAACTGGCACTGCGCATGTTGCTAGCAGAGCCCGTTGCAAAAGACTTTTTTGCTGATCATAACGAGGGTATCGGGCCTTTAGCTGAACATTGGGTCACAGGGCCTTATGCCGAAGGCAACATCAGTCGCGAGGCTGATGGCGCAACGCTGCTGCACTTATACCTTAGTGCTTTGGCCAGCTATCAGTTTCAGCTCACGGCTATTTTTCCAGAAGCCACTAACCTGACGTTTAACACCAATGCCGCCACGCCTTTTTGGCAAATGAGTAAGCAAGACGCACAGAACGCACTCATGCTGCCTTGGCCAGAGCAGGCCTGGCAGCAGCACTATGCCAAAAAACGTACCGCCTTTATCACGCAAACCGACGAGGCATTAGCCAGCAGCATTGCCGAAAAGCCTAAAGCGGTGCCTGAAGTCCTCAGTCAGCAAAGCCAGAGCTTTGATCTTACGCTCTATTATCAACATTTTACCAGTGCAACGGCTTTTCAAACTTGGCTTAATAACCTATGGCAAGGCATACCACCACGTAAAGTTGAGCGCTATGGCAATGAGCATTCCTTATTTCCGGCTTTAACTGCCGCCGAGCTTGCCGCGCATTTTAACACGCAGCAGCCTTGGCAAAGTGCGGTAAACGATGAACACTTTGCCGCTCGTAGCCCGCTTTTTAGCGGCGAAACACTGGCCCAAAGCGGCGTGTATGTTTATCAACTGGCGGATAACACCGGCAAAGCGGTGCAAAACTGGCTGCAACGGGCGGCCTTTAATCTACAGATTTTTCAGGCCGGTGATCTCGTTGTACAAGTGACCAATTGGCAACAACAACCGCAGGCTGAAGTAGCGATATCACGGCTTTGTTTGGGCCAAGCCACACCGCTATTACTTGGACATACCGATCCAGCCGGGCGTTTAGCGCTGCCTAAACACCAATTAACGCAAGGGCTGGCGGCACCTGAGTATGCACATTGTTGGATCTGGAGCCAACAGCAAAACTTCATTGCCATTACCCCCTTGTATCTTGATGAAGAGGAAGCTGTCCCACAAGTCTGGCTAGCAAGTAGTCAGCCGGTGTATCAACCAGGCCAAAGTGCAGAGATCATGTTGCTGTTACGCCAGCAAAGTGCAGAGGGCTTGGCTGCGCCTGCATCGCTAAGCGATTATCAACTGACACTGAAACGCCATGGTCAGCAGCTCCTAAGTTGGCCTCTGACCAGTGCACTTAGCGAGAGCGCCACAACGCCTTTTGTTACGATTGCCAAGATAAACGCCAACCCTGAAGCCTTTTATCACTATCACTTACCGGCTGCGCTCATCAAACACGCGGGGAGCTACAACGTATCACTGCTTAAGCAAGATCGCGTGCTTAAAAGCCACTATTTTGAGGTGAAACCCTTGCGTTTACCGCTGTATCGGCTTGATACCGCCCACCCCGAGTACGTAACCCCGAAACAAAGCGCTGCGCTAACGCTTTCTGTAAGCTCAATGACAGGTGTACCAATACAAACCGAATTACAGCATGAGGCCAGTTGGCGACCGCTGCGCTACCACTATGAAAGTAGCTTTCCCAAAGAGTATCGATTTGATGATGAGGGTGATTACCCCACCCCTGCCAAGGTGATCTCGCCTTACACAACCAATGAAAACGGACAGCTGAGTATCCCATTACAGCTGCCAGCAGGCATAACAGTCAGTCATGGTGCCCCGGCCTATCAACAGCATCATATTTTCGATGTCACCGATAGCTTAGGTGAACGCCAACGCAGCGGTAGTAGCATGGTTATTTACAATCGTACCCATTTAATTGGCCATCAGCGCACGGCTAACCTGTTGAAGTTAGTGGCGCTTGAGCTGGGTACTTTACACAACACCTTGGATAATACCGTGCCGGTTACGCAAGCGCTCTGGCGTGAAAGTGCCGATCCGACCTCAGCGGTGCTCGCACGCTGTATTACAAAGCCTGCGCGCTTGCCACTTGATTGTGAAGTTCCTACACAGTTAAAAACAGACAAAAGGCAATGGCTGTACTTGCATTTACACTACGGCACACCCAGCCAATTAGCCATTAAACAGGTCAATTTAACGGAGCAAAAACCCAACACAAAAGCGCTGAGTAAACCCCTCATTATCGCGCCTGAAACCTTAAATAGCTGGCCAGCAACGCTGGATATCAGTATTCAAAGTGAGATAGCGCGTGAAGCGTTATTGTTTGTACTAAGCCAAGGTATTGAACAGGTTATGCCACTGCGACTTACGCCAGGGGATAACCCCGTACAGCTGGCGTTAACGCCAGCAATGCAGCCCGAACTGTCGTTAACACTGCAGTATGCCGATGAACAGCAACAGTTAACGCGCGTAACGCATGACATCCGTGCCGCTGGCAGTATCAGCGCCTTACCTTTTACGCTGTCACTGTTAACGCCGGCTACAGCGTTACAGGCAGATAACAGTGTCGATATTGAGATCACAAGCAAGAGCACCGCTTCGGTTATGCTGTTTTGGTTAGATGAGGCGCTGCTTTATCACACCCGCAGTGGCGCTCTGGGTAACCTAAATCCTAATGCTCTGGTTTCACGTTTTAAAGCGTCTTACTTGTATGCTACTGATTTAGCCAGCGTCTTTGAACCTGAGCTTATAACACCCTTCATTATGGCGCAGTGGCCATTATCGGCCCGTATGCTAAGCGCTGGCATGCAATTCGCTATGGCAGATAGCGCAGTGAGAAGTTCAGAACCCCCAGCATTACCTCAGGCCGAAATTCCCCTTTGGCTAGGACAACATAGGCTTATGGCAAACAAGCCACTTCGTTTAACCCTGAATACACCGAAAAAACCGGGCAACTGGCATTTGGTGGCCATTGCTGCTAGTACACAACAGCAGCACAGCCAGTCTATTTCGACCTTAGTAAAGGCTAATCTCGAAACCCGCTTACATGCCCCCGTTGAAGCGTTCGAAGGTGATGACAGCTATGCCAGCGTGATGCTCTTTAACCCAAACAAACAGGCTGAGCAGCAACAGCTAAGACTGCTACTAGATGATGTGTCTATCGCACAGTGGACAGTTACACTTGGCGCAGCAGAGCGGCAACAACATGCTATTGCGCTGCCAAAACGTCACGCCGGCCACTACACCTTGCGCCTGGAGCAGCTAAGCAACAGCTCAGATAACCCTGGCGTACCCAGGCTGCTACAACAGCATAAGCTGCAGGTTTTAGCCGCGAAAGCCCAGCAGCAACGGCGCTTACTAACCAGCAATATCTCAAGAGTAAGCCTGCCTGCAGGGGCAACAGTACAAAGCGCCCAAGCCTTTGGTGCCGCTACCCAGCAAGCTGATTGGGCCGCCTTGATGCCACAGCAAACCGAGGCGCCAACAGATTGGTTTGAGCAACTGAGTGATTGGTTAATCGCTTACACTCTGTCTAATAAAGCACCAACCTGGGCCGGGCAAGTGCCGCTGTCAAACTGGGCAATTGCCTATCGTGATGATAGTGGTTATCGTCGTTATCAAGCGCAGCAGGCCGATAATAGCAGTCAGCTTTATACGCTCTGGGCGCTACAGCACCTTGCCGCCTTGGGGGTAAACACCGGTGACTTGCTCTCTGCCAGTAATATCGCCGAGGCAGAAAAACAATTAGCTTCGCGCTATCGGCCGTTATCTTTGGACGAGCAGGTGTTATTGGCACTGTGGCAAAGTATGCGTCAACATGTACCGCTTGAAACCTTGCAAGGTTTACGCAGCCAAGTGGGGCAAGCAAGCGATGCGGCCAGTTTAAAATTGCAAGCCCAATTGGTTGTTGCTTTAGGCCATTTACTAAACGAGGATGCAGCCTTACTACCGCAATACCAGCAATGGCAAAAGGCCCTTATTCAAAGTGGCTACCAGGATCAGTCTTTTAGCCAGTTAGATACCGTCACCGCCTGCTGGGTGTTATACGCAAGCCCCGTTAACCTGCCACGCTTACAAGGCTTAAAAAGCAGAATTGTCGAAGCACAACACGCGGCTGGCCATTTTGGCTCTGCCCAAGCGAATTTTATTTGTACACTGGCACTTTATGATGCGAAGTCGCAAGCGGCCGCTGAGCCTGTTGCGGCTAAACTTCGCGCTGTATCTAACAGTGACGATTGGCAGCATAGCCTACCGGCCAATTATTGGTTAAGCGTGCAATTTGAGCAGCCGCTTACCCACATCAAGGCGTTACATCAGGGACTTGGGCTTAAGCGGCAGTTATTAAAGTTGCAACAGGGACGATGGGTTACGGCAAATGAGGTGCTATCAGGCGATATTTTACGAGTACAACTTATCGTGCAAAGCCCTGTGTCACGGCGCGATCTCACAATTCATGAGCGCCTATTACCGGGGTTATTATTGTTACCGGCCCGTGATGTAGAAACCTTACCTGAAGAGCATGCCACTTACACGGATAGCCGCAGCCAAATCATCAATACGCTTTGGCAGCAAGAGCAGCAATTACAGCTACAGGTTAATGCTATCGAGCAAGGAGAAACCATTTTGGAGTATCGTGTACTGGCGACCTTGCCGGGGCGTTATCAATTTGGCAGTAGCACCATTGTGCTAAATAATGATTGGTTAGTGTATGGTCAGAGCGCGGGCAGCGATAGTTTAACTATCCTGCCCCAGCCGTAGGTGGCATAAAAAAACGCGCCAGCATAAAGCCCAGGCCAGTAAGCAGTAAAGCGCCAATTAAGTGCAGCGCCGCTGTTGCGGCGGCGTGGCTGTATTTTTGCTCTAGCAGCATTTCAATCACTTCAGCAGAAAAAGTGGAAAATGTCGTTAAGCCACCTAAAAAGCCGGTGATAATCAATAAGCGCCACTCTGGCGCTAAGTGAGAGTGTTGCGCCAACCATGGCACCGCCACTCCGACTAAAAATCCGCCCAGTAAATTGGCAGTCAAGGTACCCAGTGGTAACACATGCCAATGTTGATTCAGCGCTGAGCCAAGTAACCAGCGCAACACCGCGCCACAGGAAGCGCCAACACTGATGGCAAGAATAGGTAGTAACATTGCGCACTCTTTGCTTGTTATTGGGGTTTGTGAAGCTCACCGCACTCTGCCAGCGCTCTGGCAAACTTATCAGCTTTGGTGAAAACTTACTCCGTTAAAAATTGCAGTTGCGCCAATTCTTGATACAGCGCACAACTTTGTAAAAGCTCGTCATGCTTACCGCTGGCAATTACGCGACCTTGATCTAACACTAAAATGCGGTCGGCAGTCAGTACCGTGCTCAGTCGATGGGCAATGATCAAGGTGGTGCGGCCTTGCATCGCTTGCTCTAACGCTTGCTTAACAGCGTGTTCGCTGCTGGCATCTAAAGCGCTGGTGGCTTCGTCTAATAACAAAATCGGCCGATCCGCTAAAATGGCGCGGGCAATGGCAATACGTTGTTTTTGACCACCCGATAAGCGCACACCGCGCTCACCCAGTTGTGTTTCGTAACCGGCACTAAACTGCTGAATAAATTCGTCAGCACGCGCGGCTTGGCAGGCCGCTTTAACGTCAGCCAAGCTGGCCTCTGGCCGACCATAGCGCACGTTTTCGACAACAGAATCGGCAAATATTACGGCATCTTGCGGTACCAGTGCAAATTGTGCGCGCAACTGCTGAGGGTCAAGCTGTGTAATGGCTTGGCCATCTAACGCTATGCTGCCTGCGGTAACATCATAAAAGCGTTGTAACAATTGAAATATAGTACTTTTACCGGCGCCACTGGGGCCAACAAGGGCTAAACGCTCACCGGGTTGAATGTGCAGATCCAGTTGTGACAACACGGTTTGTTCAGGGACTTGCGGGTAAGCAAAAGCAACCTGCTTAAATTGCAGCTCACCGCGCACCGGAGCGGTAAGCGTTAGCGGTTGCACTGGCGCACTAATCGTCACTGGCATTTCCGCTAATTCAATTAAACGTTCAGCCGCACCTGCGGCGCGCTGTACCTCACCAATGACTTCGCTAATCGTCGCCATGCCGCCGGCTACCATTACAGCATAAAACAAGAAGGCAGTTAATTGCCCAGGGCTGACCTTCCCGCTCACCACATCTAAAGCGCCGACATAACCGACAATGGTGATAGCGCCAATACTCAGCAGCATCACCGTACCAATTAACAACGCGCGATAAAAAATACGGCCGCGCGCGGCAGCGAGCACCTGCTCGATTTTTGTTTTAAACACGGTTTCATCGCGCGTTTCGTGACCATAGGCTTGCACGGTATGAATTTCGTGCAGACTTTGATCCACATGAGCACCAATAACGGCTAATTTGTCTTGGCTGTCTCGCGCCAGTTGCCGTACCTTTTTGCCTAACACTAAAATAGGTAACAGCACTAACGGCACCGCGATAAATACCAAGGCAGTTAATTTAAAGCTGGTAAAGGCCATCATAATTAAACCGCCGATAGCCGTCACTGCAGAGCGCAGTGCCATCGAAAGGCTGGAACCGACCACGCTTTGTAACAAGGTGGTATCGGCGGTAAAACGGGAAATGACTTCGCCAGTGCGCGTTTCACTGTAAAACGCCGGTGAGAGCCTCAGCATATTGTGATACACCGCATTGCGAATATCGGCACTGACGCGCTCACCCAGCCAGCTCATAAAATAGAAACGTAAAAATACCGCAACCGAGGCAAGTAAAGTGATGCCAAGCACCAGGGCAGTCAGTTGATTTAAACGCGCTAAATTTCCGGTGACAAAACCTTCGTCGACCATCAGTCGCACGCCCTGCCCTAAACCGAGCCAGGCTAAAGAGCCAATCAACAGAAACACAATCGCTGCGACCACACGGCCGCGATAGGGTAATAAAAAGCGGCCGATCCACGGTAATACTGCACGTGTGGCAACGCCTTTGCTGGCAACAGTCATACATTCCTCGGGTAAGTCAGCAAGTAGGCTAGCTTGTTAATGGTGACAACAGACACTGAATACAAGCGCTGATTAAACTTTAACGCTGCTGACTGTGGTATGGCCTTGTACCCGCTTCAAAATAATAAATTTTAAGTAATTTATTCACTTAGCAAAAAAGTACTGCGCACGTAGCGGTTCGTGCTAAACCTTACCCCTGGTTGGCCGATATAGCTTTATTGAAGGAAAAAGGGATCTGGCATAATGAGCAGCAAACACGATAACAGCAGCATTACTCCCGAGTTTACCGAAGAATTGCGTTATTTACACAAAGTGATGCAAGCCATTGATATTTTGGGCGAGCAACCTGAGCTCGCTGTGGTTGCCTATGGCCGGATCTGGCAATACCCTGATTTATTAAAAACCGCTATACGTTATGCGTGGCTGGCGCAATTACACGGTTTTGATATTGAACCGTTTCGGCGCTGGTATAACCGCGATGCCGAGATTTTTACGCATTATGGTGTTGAGTGGCAACCACATTAAGCTGCCACTTTTAGCCATTTATTTTAACCATCAATTCATTTCCTAATTCAAAAAAGCTATTAGACTGTTCGGAATAAGTTACTTTAAAAAAATTTGTTAGAGGTCTATAGTCAATGCAGTTACAAACGGCTTAGCCGTAAACGTTTTTGCAACGACTTCTACAAGGAGTGATCAATGAGTACGAACAATTCTTCTGGCAAATGTCCTATCGCGCACGGCGCGAATACGGCCAATGCCAACAGCACCATGACCTGGTGGCCAAACTCTCTTAATTTAGACATTTTGCACCAGCATGATCAGAAAACCAATCCACTGGGTGCTGACTTTAATTACGCCGAAGCCTTTAAAAGCTTAGATTTAGACGCCGTTAAAACCGATCTGAAAGCCTTAATGACCGACAGCCAATCTTGGTGGCCGGCTGACTGGGGTCATTATGGTGGTTTATTTATCCGAATGGCTTGGCATAGTGCCGGTAGCTACCGTATTGCCGATGGTCGTGGCGGTGCCGGTACCGGTAACCAACGTTTTGCGCCACTAAACAGCTGGCCTGATAACGGTAACTTAGACAAAGCACGCCGCTTACTATGGCCCATTAAAAAGAAATACGGCAATAAACTCTCTTGGGCCGATTTAATGATCTTAGCCGGTAACATGGCTTATGAATCAATGGGTTTTAAAACATTTGGTTTTGCTGGTGGCCGCGAAGATATTTGGCATCCAGAAAAAGACACCTACTGGGGCTCAGAAAAACAATGGTTAGCCCCCTCTGGTAGCCCAGGTACTCGTTACTCTGGTGAGCGAGATTTAGAAAACCCACTCGCTGCAGTAATGATGGGTCTCATTTATGTCAATCCTGAAGGGGTTGATGGTAAATCCGATCCGCTTAAAACCGCACACGACATGCGCGTGACTTTTCAACGCATGGCCATGAATGATGAAGAAACCGTTGCTCTAACGGCAGGTGGCCACACCGTCGGTAAAGCGCACGGTAACAACAAAGAAAGTAATTTGGGCCCAGCACCAGAAGGCGCGCCGATTGAAGAGCAAGGCTTTGGCTGGGTTAACCACAAAACCCGTGGCATAGGTCGCGATACCATGACCAGTGGTATTGAAGGCGCGTGGACTACCAACCCTACCCAATGGGATAACGGTTACTTCTATTTACTGCTAGAGCATGATTGGCAACTGACCAAAAGCCCTGCTGGCGCCAGTCAATGGGAGCCGGTGAGCATTAAAGAAGAAGATAAGCCGGTTGATGTAGAAGATCCGTCAATTCGTTGTAATCCGATGATGACCGATGCCGATATGGCACTAAAAATGGATCCAGAATATCGCAAAATCTCTGAGCGTTTTTATAAAGATCCAGCTTATTTTGATGACGTATTCGCTCGGGCCTGGTTTAAATTAACGCACCGTGATTTAGGCCCTCGTAGCCGTTACCTTGGCCCAGATGTGCCAGCAGAAGAGTTAATCTGGCAAGATCCGATCCCCGCTGCCGATTATCAACTTACCGATGCTGATGTGACAGCATTAAAAGCAAAAATCTTAGCCAGTGGTTTAACTATTGGTGAGTTAGTAGCAACCGCTTGGGATAGCGCCCGTACATTCCGTGGCTCTGATTACCGTGGCGGTGCTAATGGCGCGCGTATTCGTCTGGCGCCTCAAAAAGATTGGGAAGGTAACGAGCCTGCTCGTTTACAAAAAGTTTTGGCGGTGTATGACAAGATTAAAGCGGATTTTGCTAAAAACGTCAGTATCGCTGATCTTGTTGTGTTAGGGGGTACCGCCGCTATTGAACAAGCCGCCAAAGCGGCAGGCGTGAATGTTAGCGTGCCCTTTGCTGGAGGTCGTGGCGATGCGACACAACAACAAACGGACATCGAAGCGTTTGAGGTGTTAGAACCCTTGCATGATGCTTATCGCAACTACCTGAAAAAAGATTATGCGGTACAGCCAGAAGAAATGATGTTGGATAAAACGCAGCTATTAGGCTTAACAGCACCAGAAATGACCGCGTTAATCGGTGGTATGCGGGTACTTGGCACCAACTATGCTGGCAGCAAACATGGTGTCTTTACTGACCGTGAGGGGGTGTTAAGTAATGATTTCTTTGTTAACTTAACCGACATGCAATACAGCTGGAAACCAACGGGCCGCAATAGTTACAACATTGTTGACCGTGACACCGGCACAGTAAAATGGACAGCGACACGAGTCGATTTAGTCTTCGGTTCAAACTCTATTTTACGTGCTTATGCCGAAGTGTATGCGCAAGACGATAACCAGGAAAAGTTTGTGAAAGACTTTATTAACGCCTGGGTAAAAGTGATGAATGCCGATCGCTTTGATCTGAAATAATTCGCTTTTAAAACAACTAAACAGGCACCCTCGCGGTGCCTGTTCTTTTTGGGTATGTCTTAGGTCAGTAAGTCGCTCTATCGATACCGCTTATGGCCACAAGCCAAACACTAAACCGTACAATAGAAACTGACAGATATGATAGCCACCATCAATTAACCACAAGCGACCACTGCGCTGCACAAACTGATAATTAATACCAAAACTAGTGGCGACAAAACACACCCCAACTAATAAACCCATATGCAAGGCTGTGGCCAGCTCTGCAGACGATCCCATTAACACTGCAAAGGCATAAGCTGCCAGCAAACTGCAGATAAAACTGATACCAAATACTTTAGCGGGGTGACCCGGTGTTGTCGGTGCGCCACTTTCTTTCAGCCAAGCCTTACCAAACAGTAAGGGTGAATACCACAAGCCACCGAGCACAAAACTACTGACTGCTGCTACCAATACGGCAAGTATACTTACTTCAACCATGTCAATTCTCCATCACCACGGCAACGACGCCGGGTATGCCATAATCATCAAACCGGTAGGAATAATGAATCGTGATCCCAGCGATACCACTAAAAGGTTGAAAATGCATTTTAGCGGCATCTTTAGCGAAGCCGTTAAACACCTCTTGAATAGATGCGATACCTTCATCCGATTTTAAAACGTCCACATTTTCTGCCAATGTCAGCTGATTTTCAGCCATCATTTCTTGTAAAAAGGTCTCAGCTTTAATCACATAGTTATAATTTAACAAACAACGATTATTGCTGCTGCTATACAAGGCAACGGCCCCAGTCAGCGTGGTCATATAATCAACGGCTATTGGCGCTTGTTGCTGAATATCAGCAACCGCACCTTGCAAACTTTTGCAAACTGCCTGTGGTGTTGCCGCTAAGCTTTGATAACACACTAGCCCTAATGCGAATAAAACAACCGTTTTCTTCATTCCTTTACCTTATTATTGTTGTTAATGGATCTCGTTCGCGCACCTGTCGGTTGTACATAACACTTTACCCCTTGCCAGGGTTTTCGTCATTTTAACGTATTAAAAAGCCCTATTATGGGTAATGCGTTTTTTAAAACAGCCCAACTGCCAGCTGTGCCCACACCAAACAGAATAACGCGACACAAAGTAGCAGTAAGCTAAGCCGCGTTATTCTGCCAGTTACTTTGCGCCTAATCATCAAAATAGTAAAACCGAACATAAACAATAACCCGGCTGCCACTATAAAGTCAGTGAAGCTCCAATAAACTTCTGCGGTAACTTGCATAGCTAAAAAAGGCAACATTAACAGCGCGAAGATGCCAAATAGCAATGTAAATAAACGGCGTTGGTCAATAAGGTTTTGCATAATCTAAACACCATGGTGAGGTAACAGCGCGCGCAACCTCTTCACCTAGTGATAAACGCCACCGCTGCCAAATAACAATCATCTGATTAAATATAGCTTAATATTGCTAAGGTGAAATAACGCTATTGTTTGGCAAGACCTTGCTGCAGCAAACTGCAGCGAAACCTCCGTATAGAGCTCTTGCATTCACTAAAAATAGTTATTTAAAATTAATAGCTTAAATTCAAGCCAGTTTGGGTGTGCCTTCAAATTGTGCTACACTGTATCGCTTGTTTAACAGACCCATCTAAAACAGGCACTTCTCATGATCAAAAAATCACTGTTGGCATTCTTTATTACTGCCGCCTTAACACCCGCTACCGTTGCAGCTGATGAGCAACAAGATGTCAAAGCCCAACTCGAATTATTAAAAGCACAAATCGCCCGTCTTGAAGCCCGTTTAGCGCAACAAGAAGCGGCAACAGCTGACGCTAAAACCGTCACCGTTGTTGAAGAAGTTGAAATAGCGGCCACTGAGCCGGCAGAAAAGAAAGCAGACGGTATTCGAGTGGGGGGTGCTATCCGTACCAACTTTAGTCATACCTCTTATAGCGATGGTAATAAGAACCGTGGCGGTGATTTTGATTTTGATATTTTTCGCTTAAACCTGCATGGCAGTGTGGGCGATGTCACGTTGGATGCCGAAATTCGTTTCTTTGATTATATGACGGCCATTAAATATGCCTATGTTGGCTATCAATTATCTGAAAATTGGCAAACGCAAGCCGGTATTATTCAAGTGCCGTTCGGCAACTGGCCTTATAACTCGCATAACTACTTCTTTAGCACCAATTACTACCTTGGTTTAGAAGATGATTTTGACTTAGGGATCCTGTTTAAGCGACAAATTGCCGATAACTGGCAGTTAGACGTGGGCTTTTTCAAAAATGATGAGCTCGGCGGCGTAGATGGCTATGTCGAAGACCGTGCAGATCGTTATTCTTATGACATCGTGGGCGGCCGTGTCGGCAACGAAGGGATTTATGCCGATCCCAGTTACGCAATTGGCGAATACAACACCTTAAGTGGTCGCTTTGCTTATCACACCGAATTTGCCGGGGTAAAAACCGAACTGGGGATCTCGGCTTTAGCTGGGGGCTTACATGACGGTCGGCAACGTGCGGGTGACTACAATGCCTTTGGTTTACACCTAAACAGCCACTACGGTCGCTGGAACTTACAGCTACAGCACACTGAGTACAACTACAACTTAGATGACACCACTCGCATCGCCGTTGGCGCTTATGCTTTTTACGACAGTATTGCCGCTGAAGCCAAATCAATAACAGCTAATATTGCTTACAGCCTGCCCGTGCAATGGGGCCCAGTAACGGGTCTGCAATTTTATAACAACTACGGCTTGGTATATGACAAATCAGACGGTACCGCCGATACCATGATGAATGTCGCCGGTTTCTCTGTTGCTGCAGGCGGTCTCTTCACTTATTTCGATTTAGTGCATGCCCGCAACCAACCCTTTGTTGGCGGCAGTGCTGCAGGTAACAGCGATGATACCGAGCGCCGTTTCAACATCAATATTGGTTATTATTTCTAAGCAAAGGATTTAATGTATGACACAACAAAAAGATCCGATGATCCCCGATGGGGCCGTCAATCCGATTGATACCGATTACCAAATTGGTCAAGACAATGTTGTCGTGAAAATTGGTCCCTTTGGTCTGGATATTCACAACCGCGTTTTTTTAATTTCCGCTTTGGCGATTATTGCTTTTGTCATTTTAACCCTAGTTTTTCGGGAAGAAGCTGGCCCAGCCTTTACCACTTTGCGTAATACCTTAACCTCAAACCTCGACTGGTTTTTCCTATCGGCAGCCAATATTTCTGTGCTGATTTGTTTGGCGCTTATTGTCAGCCCCTTGGGCAAAGTTCGTTTAGGCGGTACTGAAGCCACACCTGATTTTAGCTATATGGGTTGGTTTTCCATGCTGTTTGCCGCCGGTATGGGTATTGGCTTAATGTTTTATGGTGTTTCTGAGCCACTAACGCATTTTGGTACAGCAATGCAGGGCACACAATTTACCGACGGTGTACGCACCGACTGGGCGCCGTTAGGCGGTGCCGCGGGTGACAGCGCCGCTGCAGCAGAACTTGCGATGGCAGCAACGATTTTTCACTGGGCGCTGCATCCATGGGCGATTTATGCCATTTTAGCCTTAGGTTTAGCCTTATTTAGCTTTAATAAAGGCTTACCACTGACCATTCGCTCGGTGTTTTACCCTATCTTAGGTGAACGCGTTTGGGGCTGGCCTGGGCATATTATCGATATCCTCGCGGTGTTTGCTACCCTATTTGGTTTAGCCACCTCGTTGGGTTTTGGTGCATCACAAGCCAGTGCCGGTTTAACCTATTTATTTGATATTCCAGGTGGTACTACTACCCAAGTACTGTTGATTATTGGTATTACCGCAATCGCCCTATTCTCTGTGGTTGCTGGCTTAGAGGCCGGTGTTAAACGACTGTCGGAAATTAATATGGTATTAGCCGCGTTACTGCTGCTCTTCGTTATTATCGTTGGCCCGACGTTAGCGATCTTCTCCGGTTTCACCACCAACCTGATTAGCTACCTAGAACATTTACCCGCACTGTCTAATCCGATTGGTCGCGAAGATACCAATTATTCACAAGGCTGGACGACCTTTTACTGGGCATGGTGGATCAGCTGGTCACCGTTTGTTGGTATGTTTATCGCACGGGTTTCTCGTGGTCGTAGCGTACGCGAATTTTTAATTTCAGTACTGTTAATCCCGTCATTAGCCTGTGTATTCTGGATGACCGTATTTGGTAGTACCGCCATTAGCCAAGTGGTGCAAGACGGTTATCAGGCGGCGGTAGAAGCGGCTTTACCTCTGCAATTATTCGCCATGCTTGATGCGTTACCGCTAGCGCAAATCAGTTCGTTTATTGCGATTATTTTGGTTGTGGTGTTTTTTGTGACCTCTTCAGATTCAGGCTCACTGGTTATCGATACCATTGCCGCCGGCGGCAAAGTAAATGCGCCAACGGTACAACGTGTGTTCTGGTGTACTTTTGAAGGCTTAGTTGCGGTAGTGCTATTACTGGGTGGCGGCTTAACGGCCTTGCAGGCCATGGCGGTCTCAACCGGCTTGCCGTTTACCTTGGTGCTTTTGGCAGCGTCTATCGCTATTATCAAAGGTTTGATGTCTGAACCTAGACCGGATTAAACGACCCAATGAGCAGCGATCAATTAGAAATTGAACAACTCGAGGTATTAAGTTTCTTGCAACGACACTCGCCTTTTCAAGAACTGTCGTTGCCGGAGCAAACCACTTTGGCACAACAGATTGATGTGGCCTATTATCGCGCTGGTAGCGAGATCCTCACCTACAATGCTCCGTTAGATGCCTTGTATGTGATCCGCTCAGGTGTGGTTGAAACCTTTCGGCGTAATGGCGATTTATATAATCGCCTAGCTGAAGGCGGTTTGTTTGGTGAACAGGGTTTGTTGCGTGGTAAAAAAGTGCGCTTCCCTGCCCGTGCGCTGGAAGATACATTAATTTATTTAGTGCCTGCAGTAGCCTTTGAGCAATTGTTCGATAATAACGAATTTTTCGCTGATTATGTCGAAGTCGGTGATGCGATGCGTCGCGCAACACCTCGCTTGGCCAAAGCGGCGGATCATCAGCTAATGAGTGCCCAGGTCTGCGAGTTAATTAATCGTGAACCGGTCATGTTGTCAGCGGATGCCACAGTGTATGAAGCGGCGGCTTTAATGCGCGAAGCGAGCGTATCGTGTTTACTATTAACCGATCCTGCAAAGCCTGAACATATTTGCGGTTTAATTACCGATCGTGATATCCGTAATCGCTTAGTTGCCGCGGGTTTACAAAGTGATATTAACGTTCAGCAAATCATGACGCGAGAACTAGTCACTGTGCAAGCCGAGCAGTTTGTGTTTGAGGCGATGATGATTATGCTGCGGCATAATTTGCATCATTTACCGGTGTTGCAACAACATAAAGCGCTGGGTGTGATCGCCATTGCCGATATTATTCGACACGAATCAAACAACAGCTTGTATATCGTCAGCAGTATTTATCAGCAGCAAACGGTCGCAGAATTAGCGCAATTGCGCCCTGCGGTTCAAGCCTGCTTTGTACGAATGGTCAATGAAGATGCGAATTCGCAAATGATTGGCAGTGCCATGGCTACCATTGGCCGTAGCTTTAAACAGCGTTTGCTAGAATTAGCCGAACAACAACTTGGCCCACCACCTATACCCTATTGCTTTGTCGCTTTAGGCTCAATGGCACGGGATGAACAACTGATCGTCACCGATCAAGATAACGCACTAATCCTAGATGACCGCTATGTTGCCGAGCAACATGATGCTTATTTTGCCGCATTGGCCAACTTTGTTTGTCAGGGGTTGGATCAGTGTGGGTATCCGCTTTGCAGTGGCAATATTATGGCGACGAATCCACGTTGGCGGCAGCCTTTAAAGGTGTGGCAGCAATATTTTAGTGACTGGATCGTAACGCCAGCCCCCGAAAAACTGCTCCACAGTAACATCTTCTTTGATTTAGACGGCGTCTGGGGTGAAAACCAATGGGCCACGCAACTGAATCAACAAATTGCCAAACAAGCACCACTGCACAAAACCTTTTTAGCCTCTATGGCACGCAATGCGCTGCTGCGCACGCCACCGCTGGGCTTTTTTCAAGACTTTGTGATGGATGAAGATGGTAAGCATAACAAATCGTTAAATATTAAACGCCGCGGTACTGCACCGTTGGCTGACTTATTACGCGTGTATGCCTTATCGCTTGGCTTTGATAACCCCAGTAGTTATCAACGTTTAGCGCGGCTGGGTAAATTGAATATCTTGCCTAAAGGTCGGGCTGACGATTTACGGGATGCCTATGAAGTGATTGCGATGACGCGCATTCGGCATCAGGCGGCCATGTTACAACAGCAGCAAACACCCGATAATAATGTCCTGCCAGAAAAGCTGTCTGAATTTGAACGTAAGCATTTAAAAGCGGCGTTTCAAGTGCTGGCCAATGCCCAGAAATTTCTTAAATTTCATTTTCAGGCCTAACCATGTTCTATCTTGGATCAAACCAGCCCAACCCCACTCGTCTAAATTGGCAGCAACGTTTTAAAGAATTGGCCCATAGTAGCCGGCATTTATTGCTGCGCCAATATTATCAACAAGGTTTAGTTAACCCCGATACGCCAGTAAGTGAAACACCGATAATGGCCTTGGATCTGGAAACCACCGGCTTAGATCCCCGCCAGCATGGTATTGTGAGTATTGGTTTAGTGCCGGTACAGGGGCAGCGTATTTTAAATTCAGCGGCGCAGCAATGGCTGGTTAAACCGCGCTTTGAGTTAACCAACAGCTCGGTGCGCGTTCATCGCATCACCGACAGTGCGCTACAAACTGCGCCCGATCTGATTGAGATATTACCCGAGTTTTTAGCGGCCATTGCCGGTAAAACTTTATTAGTGCATTGTGCCGATATTGAGCGGCGCTTTTTAACCGCCGCTTTGCAGGTTCGCTTAGGTGAGCCATTGCAGTTTCCGGTGATTGATACGATGGCCTTAGAAGCCAAAGTGCATCGCGCTAAACCGTTGAGCTTATGGCAGCAATTTCGTAAAACGCCCCGCACTTCAATCCGCTTATCGGCCAGTCGGCAACGCTATGGCTTACCGCCCTATTTACCGCATCATGCGGTCACCGATGCTTTAGCCTGCGCAGAGCTATTTCAAGCACAGCTCGCCACCCGCTACCCCCCAAACACACCTATTGCCGACTTGTGGAGCTAACGCACCCTCTGGTTAAAATGGTTAAAACATCGGCGCTAATTGCATTAAGGTTATCTGCTGCTCCGCCATGTTCTCTGTCAGTGTCAAGGGTAGTTTTACAATATGCGTTTCATCTATAAGATCTTTATGCCAAATGCGCAATTGATACTCAGCTGTAGGAACATCCTTTAAGGTGGCCCGGCCATTCTCATCGGTGATAGCATAATAGGGCGTATCTAACGCCACGATCCACGCAATCATATGATCATGAATATTACATCCCAGCACAGCAACACCGCTCTGATCAAACACCACTGGCTCGGCTGGGGTGCCAACATAAAGTTTGATTTCAAATTGTTTTACTGGCGAAAATGAATAAACATGGTGACGCACAGTATCTTCATTCGGGAAACTCACCGCCGTACCTTTAGTAATCACCGTGAGCTCTGGCGTGAATATTTTATCGCGCTGTTTAATTTGCGCCAGCGGCCCAGGTTTAACCAACGCCGCCGCTGCTGTCGATTCTAGAAATACCACTGCATCGTTTACCACTCGCCCCTGAGCATCTTTTACAGTAACGTTTAAGCTCGCAGCCTGAGCGAACGCACTTTGTAAAAGAAGGAATGCAGTAACAAGATAGAGCTTCCTTTTAGGGTTCAATGGCCATTCCTAGAATGGCACTGCCATCAATGAGTTGCCCTATCAAGTGCGTTTGACCTGAAGCTAAATCAATTTGATAAAGCATGGTACTCGGTTGACTATCAGTAGTAAGCGCGACTAGGCCTATATTGTTGATATCAGAAATATCAAAAGAAACCTGTTGTAAGTCAGGAATACCTAATTGTCCAACGGTAAATAATTGGCCGGTATTAGGTGAAATGCTGGGCGTTACACCCGCTAAGGTACCCTGGGTAACCAAGTTACCGGCCCCAATATCAATGGCATAGTTGCTGGTAACTTTCGCATCCTGCTGATCGTAAGTATAAGCTGCAGCAACAATATTGGGTTCCTTCCCTGCGTGGCTATCCACTGCAGCGTAAGCAAGATCAGGATCTGTCGCGGCTAAAGCCCCCGTTTCAGGATGGAGTCGTAAATTTTGGCCTAACGCATTTACCACTCGGATCCGATCAGCTGCAGGGTTAAAATCAAAACCAAATTGTGCCGATTTTAACGTGCCTGCAGGCAACTTATTACCGACAGCTGTTGCCTGTCCCGATGTGGTATTAACGGTATAAAGTTGCCCTTGATCAGATAGCGCAAACAACACACCATAAGCGACACGATAATCAATACCGACGATCTGCTCACCAGTATTAATACCTTTAAGCGACTGTTGCTTTAATACCGTTTGCGGCGCTTGAGCATTGACCTGCACTAATTGTTGTTTTGCCGTGAGTAACCATACTGTTTCGTTGCCTTTTAACATGGGCATAGTATGTTGTTGGGCGCATAACGCAGCACTGAAGCTCAATGTTGCCAATGCTGTCGTATAAAATATTGTTGATAACGATAATTTCATAAACCAATCCTGTTATAGAAAATAAACTCTCTAATGGAAATTAGTGCGACCTAGCCGAGAACTTCAACCTTGGCTTCATTGATAACGCTTCTCGTAAATAAAAGCAAAATATTTACACTAAAATACTGGCCAATAAGCCTAATACGCCACCAAAAACACCACCCCATACTACTAACCAACCAAGATGCTCGCGGATCATTTGTTGGATAATGTCTTTTACTAATGCCGGGGTTAACTCATCTAAGCGCTGTTGTACGATGTGCTCAACTTGTTCGGCCAATTGATTCAATTGATCGGCCTGTAATAACTGGGCTTGCACTTGCTGATGAAATTCTGGCGTTTGCGTAATATCAATTAACGATTGCTTCAACTTCGTTAAAAATGGCTCTTGTAATGGTTGCAACACCGCACTGCCACCAAACATTGCCAACATGCCGCCTAATGAAGATTGCTCCACCACCTTTAACAAACCGGTAAAGGTGGCCGATAAATCAGTTTGCTCAATAATGGGGGCAAAATCAAAAGCCTGCTGTTGCTCTTTGGCCGATAAAAAACGCTGCATATGTTCACGGCTAAAAAACTGCGTCATGACTAACTGGCGAATACCCGTTTTAAACTCATTAAAACGCAGTGGGATCACGCCCGATCCATATAAAAACGGTACGCGCTCAAACAGCATATGAATGGCTAAGGTATTGGTAATGGCGCCAGCCAGCGCAAATAACCCCATATTGATTAACAAGGCATTGTCGAGCAACCAACCGATCAACACCAAGACACAGGCTAAAAAATTGGTTAAAAAGTTTTTGTTTAACACGGTGTAACGCTTCCTTTATTAGCAACTTACGCGATCGGCAATTGTAAGCGTAGCGTGGCAAATCAGCAATCCTTTAAATTATTCGCCGCTAAGCTAAGCTAGTTTTCAAGCAGCGAGTCAGCTTATACTGCACGCCATATTGATAAATACAGAGACGTTATGGCCGTATTACAACGTATTGCGCTAATACAAGCACGCTTACGCAAAACAGAACAAGCAATTGCCGATTTTGTGATGGCAAATCCGCAACTTATTCGTCAATTATCCTCGCAAGAATTAGCACAACAAGTGGGGGTCAGCCAGGCCACCGTAGTACGTTTTAGCCAAAAACTCGGTTATAAAGGCTATCCCGATTTTAAGTTTGCGGTTAATGATACCGTGCTTAACTTTCCTGAACCGAAAGATGATAAATTACACGGTGATATTGCTTTAGATGACTCCTATTCAGAGATTGCCCGCAAGTTATTAGCCGGTAAAATTGCGGTGTTAACTCACACACTCAGCGCAAATGATCAACCACTGATGGAACAGGTATGCCGTATCTTATTGCAAGCGCGGCGTATCATGCTGACCGGTAAAGGCGCATCCTTTTTAGTGGCACAAGACTTTTGTCTTAAGCTACGCAAATTAGGTATGAACGCGACGGCAGAGAGTGATAACCATATACAGTTAGCTGAGTTAGCCCATTTTGGCAGTAAGGATGTGCTGTTTATGCTCAGTGAATCAGGCGAAACACCAGAAATGGTGGCGATTGCCCACTATGCGCGCAGTCATAAATTAAAGCTCCTCAGCTTAACCGGCTTTGCGCCCAACACCATTGCCAAATTATCGGCCGTTAACCTGAAAACCATGGCCAACGAAAGCGCGGTGCGTCTGTCGTCAATCTTGTCACGTAACGCCCAAGAGTTAGTGATCGATTTGCTGTTTATTTTACTGACGCAATCTTCAGCGAAAGGCCGAAAAATGCTCGCAGCATCCAATGCAGCAGTCAGTCGCTATCGCGATCCCAATTCCAGTAATCGGGCCTAAGCGCCATCCTAGCCACCACTCGCGTTTGCGTCTGCTGCCGTCGAGCGTTGTGTCTAGCGTAATACCCGAGTAAACTACTCAACCATTAGTCGCACACGCTGCTTAGCGGCGTACTGAACAGTGAGTCGTTTATGTCGTCATTTCAGCCTGAACATAGTTATCGCCAGTTACCGCCTATCTGTTATGCAGATTGCCAGCCGACACCGGTTAAAGCGCCACAATTTATCGCCTTTAATCAGGCATTAGCAGCAGAGCTAGTCTTACCTGAAGCGTATTGGCACAGCTCTGCGGGCTTAGATTTGTTCAGTGGTAACCAACTGCCCACATGGACAGCGCCTTTAGCGCAAGCTTATGCTGGCCATCAATTTGCTCATTATGTGCCACGACTCGGTGATGGTCGTGCCATTTTATTGGCTGAAGTACGAGACAGCCAAGGCAAACGGCTTGATTTACAATTAAAAGGCGCAGGGCAAACCCCCTACTCGCGTCGTGGTGATGGTCGCTCGCCGATTGGCCCCGTGATCCGCGAATACCTGATCAGCGAAGCCATGCATGCCTTAGGGGTTCCGACTACACGCGCCCTTGCTGCGGTCAGTACCGGAGAAGTGGTTTTTAGAGATGAAGGTTTAGCGGGCGCTATTTTAACTCGAGTGGCCAGTAGCCATATTCGTATCGGTACCCTACAGTTTGCTGCAAGCCAAAGCGATAGCTCAGTGGTAAAAGCCTTGGCCGATTATGTGATTGAACGCCATTACCCAACATTAACTCACGCAGAAAACCCTTATCGTGGTTTGTTACACGCGGTAATTGCTGGCCAAGCCGCCTTGGTGGCGCAGTGGATGAGCTTAGGTTTTATTCATGGGGTGATGAATACTGACAATATGTTGTTGTCGGCGGAAACTATCGATTACGGCCCTTGTGCTTTTATGGAAGCCTACAATGCGCAGCAAGTGTTTAGTTATATTGACCAACAAGGTCGCTATGCTTACAAAAATCAGCCTGCAGTAGCGCAATGGAACCTTGCTCGTCTGGCCGAAGCACTGCTTGGCTTGCTGGCGCCGGATCAAGCCGCAGCCATTGAGTTAGCCATGGCCGAGTTAAATCAATTTCCAGATATTTACCAGCAACAATGGCTCAGTCGTTTTGCTGCCAAACTGGGTATTGCTAACCCGGTTGCGGAGGATCGTTCGTTAATTGAAGATTTTTTAAACTTATTACAAGATGCTGCGGCTGATTTTACCTTGTCATTTCGAGATTTATTAAACGCTGATACACCTTACTTACAGCAAAAGATCGCTGTAGCGCCATTACAACAATGGCTAGCTCGCTGGCAACAGCGTTTAGCAAGTCAGCAGGTTGCTGCTCACGCCATTATGGCCAAAGCAAACCCCGTACTGATCCCACGTAATCATCTTATTCAACAAGTGATTGATGAGACGAGTGATACCGGTGATTTAACCTTGTTTAATACCCTGCATAAGTTGTGGCAAGATCCCTTTAGCGCTACGCCAGAAAATGCACCATATCAACAACCGGCGAGCGCCGCGCAATGTGTTAAACAAACCTTTTGTGGCACCTAACGAGAATAATGCGGGTTGAGCTCAACACTTCGCCCGCACCACGTTAAAGTTTTAAGCTAACCAGCTTTGATAAAGCGGAATACCGACGAGGATATTAAACGGAAAGGTAATGCCCAACGAGGCAAGTAACGCAAGGCCTATATCGGCTTGCGGAATCGCCGCACGAATAGCCGCGGGTGCGGCAATGTAAGACGCACTGGCCATTAAGGTCGCTAACACTAACGCACTGCCTGCGGGTAAACTGAGCAAGGCCGCTAACAGTAAACCAAAGCTGGCTAACACCATGGGCGTCACGATTGCGAAGATCATTAAGCGCCATTGCCGCCATGGCAAAGGTTGAAATACTTTAGCGGTACATAAGCCCATTTCAAGTAAGAATAACGCAAGTAAGGTTTTAAAACCGCCCACCAAGACGACTGAAATATCTGCCAGACCTGACTGGCCATATAAGGCGCCAATCACCAAACCACCGGTGAGCAAGAGTACGCCACGGCTGGTTAACGCTTCATGTAAAATCGCTAAGCCGCTGGCTTTACTACCATTAAGATAACGGTACAACCAAAGCATCATCACAATGGCTGGCAACTCTAATAACACCAAATACAAGGTTGTTTGTGGAGACATCGCTAAACCACTGGCGCTGACCACCGCGAGCACCACCGCAAAAGTACCAGCACTGACTGAACCATAATGCGCCGCAATACTGGCTGCATCAGCGCTTTCTAATTTTACTAACTTACGTAACACCGGATAGAGCACCAAGGGCAACACGGCACCGGCTAAAATAATGCTACCTAACTCAGGCAGTAATGGCAGTAGCGGTACACCATGTAATGCCATCCCACCTTTTAAACCAATGGTCAGCATTAATAAAATCGATAAAGTTTCATAAATCGGCACGGGTACTTTTAAATCAGACTTAACCAAGCCTGCAATCAGACCCAACGCAAAAAACATGATGACGATATCTGGCATTTTTAGCTCCTTTCATTTTGGGCGCTATCTTGCCTAAGCCTAGCTTTTTATGCTAATTAATAATAAAGCAAATCAATATAGATAATTATCTATGGATCAGCGTTTACTCACCTTTCGTTTATTACAGGTTTTTCGCCAAGTGGTACAGCACGGCAGCATAACCGCAGCTTCACGAGCACTGCATCTGACACAGCCCACCGTATCGTTGCAACTTAAAAAACTCAGCGATGCGGTCGGTACGCCGCTGGTCGATTATCAACAACAAAAGTTACAGCTCACCGCCGCAGGAGAGTTACTGTACCAAGCGGCTCAAGATATTGATGACCGGCTATCAGAACTCCGTTTTCAATTAAGCCAACAACAAAGCGGTAGCATCGGTAGCATCTCACTGGCGGTAGTGAACACCGCTCAATATTTATTACCCGAGCTATTAGCGGCGTTTTATCAAGATTATCCGGCGGTACAAGTGACCTTGCATATTGGTAATCGTGCTCGCATCCTAGAGCGGTTTGAACAACAACAAGATCACCTCTATTTGTTTAGCCACCCACCCAGTGGCGACCATGTGCATGCTAAACCGGTTGTGCGAAACCCACTGTATTTAGTCGCGCCTTTAACACATTGGGCGGCTAAACAAAGCAAACTGAGTTTTCAACAATTAAAAACAGAACGCTTCTTGTTACGTGAGCCGGGCTCTGCCACACGGATGATTTTTGATACTTGGCTAAGTAGCCAAGCGATTGAATTAGCGCACAGTATGCAGATAGAAACCAACGAGGCGATCCGCTTAAGCGTCAGTGCCGGTTTAGGCTTAGCCGTGTTGTCAGCACATACATTGCAGCTGCCCCATGACCGGTTAGTTATTTTACCGGTACAAGGCTTTCCATTGAGTAGCCATTGGTATTTAGTGCGCCATGCCAACAAACGCTTACCGCCAGCCGCGATGCGTTTACAACAGTTTATAGAGCAAAGCCTGGCCAAATGGCACGATCCGCTTGGGGTTTAAACGAGACTAAACGACGGTACTAACCGCTTAAACTTCATTAAAAAACGTACCACCTTGACTTGAAAACAATGTTAACCAAAGACTGAAATCTTCAGCAGAAAGGGGTTTAGAAAAATAATAGCCCTGCACATTCTGACAACCCGCTTGCAGCACGCTGGCTAAACCACTGCGATTCTCTAGCCCCTCTGCTGTGACTTTCAAACCTAAGCCCATTGCCAGCTGAGTGGCGGCTTTGACAATCAACGCATCTTGAAAATTATTTTCAATGTCTTTAATAAAAGCACGATCTATTTTTAGCTCATGCACCGGTAAGGATTTTAAATAAGCTAATGAAGATTGACCTGTTCCAAAATCATCAATGGCTAACCGAATACCCGATGTTTTCAATTGATGTAAATTATTAATGACTTTTACCGTGTCTTGCATGACAGCGCTTTCGGTCATTTCTAAACTTAAGGCTGACACTGGCACTTGCCACTCTTCTAGCCACTCGACAATCGTCTGCGGTAAATGTTCATCTAATAAATCATGAGCCGACAAGTTAACCGAAACCGTCAGATCCGGATGGTCTTCTTGCCAGGCTGCCAACTGCTTGATCACCGATTGCAGCATCCAATTTGAAATTAAATTAATATTACCCGAGCGCTCAGCCAATAAAATAAACTCGACAGGTGAAATAAAACCCAATTGCGGATGTTGCCAGCGGATCAAGGCTTCAGCACTATTACAATATTTCGCTAAAATATCGACTTTCGGTTGATACACGATATACATCTGACCGCTGCTCAAGGCTATTGGTAAATCACGAATGATTGTCAGCTCTCGCTGATGACTTTCATCTTGGCCGCTTTGATAAAGCGCTAGCGCCAAACCTTTGTTTTTGGCAGAATTTAAGGCAATATCTAAGCGGCGCAGCACCTTATTCACATCATTCTCGCCTTGACGATACAAATAACTACCCGCTATCAATTGCAAAGAAATCGCCGAGCCAGCAATATCAAAAGGTTGGCTTAATTGTTTTAACAGTACATCACGCGCGATATCACTGATGCTCTCGGGTAAGACAATTAAAAACTCATCGGCGCCTAAGCGTGCGGAGAAGGTAATGTCATTAATTAAGACTAAACGAGAAGCTAATTGCTGTAACAACACATCGCCGTTGCTAAAACCAAAACTATCATTCACATGCTTAAATTTAGCGATATTAATTTGCAGTAACTGGCCATCACCCAACGCAAACAAGCGCGGCAAATGCTTCTCTACCGCCAAACGGTTACCTAACCCCGTCAAGCTATCTCGCTCTGCTTGTTCTTTTAATTGCGTTTCCCTTTGATAGATACCCGTACGCATTCTAGTTAATGTGTTGGCTAACATGCCAATTTCAGCGAGTTTTACTTCTGGCGCTGCAACTGTTGAGCCCTTGCCTATCGCAGTAGCAAACTGCACTAACTGTTCTAAAGGGCGTGTAACACTGCGGGTGTAAAAGAACGCCACGACTAAAGCTAAAGCCAACCCCAGACTAAAAATTTGCACTAATTGACTGCGTAATTGCTGATAATTGCTTAACCAACGTTCATTCGGTAAATGCAGCCAAGCCCATAACTGATTATCTTGATCTAAAGCAAAGGCTTGCGAAATGTAGTTTTCACTCTCATCTATTAAAACTTGCGACTCTCCCAGCAGCACAGTTTGCAGCATAGCTGAGAATTGTTGCTGTGCCCCCGGCACTAAGGTCGTTGTTAACATGTTACGGTTAGCGCCAGATAATTGAGAGAAACTGACATCCAAGCCGGTGATATTCTGAATTTGCAGAGCAAGCTGCTCATCGACAGTAAACCCCATGCCAACCCAAGCCACCACTTGCGGGGCTCGAACCGGCACTAATACAATTTGGTAGGCTTCGTTGTCCAAACTGATGATGTCGGCAAAGGCGCCCTGCTGTGAACGGGCGGCTTGAAAGCTTTTCTGTAAAGGATCAAGATTGGTTATAGGCAATGTTGACGCTAGCATGCGACCATCAAGCGCAAATAATACCGCTAAATTAGCATTAACTCTGCCGCCATGATTTTCTAAAACACTTTGAATGGTGCCTTGCTCAGCGGTAGCAACGGCTTGGCGAAAGCCAAAATCAGCCGCTAAAATGCGGACACTTTCCGTTAACTGATCGCTTCTAACCTGCAGTGTTTGCCGAAACACATTAGTAGAAACTTGGAGAATTTGACGGGCTTGCTCTTCGCTATCTTGGCGCATCGTGCTGAGGGTAGCGTAGCCGGTAACGACTGAAAGCAATACCAGTAAAGCAACCAGCAATAAGGTTAACTGACTACGTAAAGAATTAAACATCTCGAGCCTTCAGCCTAAATCAACACCTCTAATACCCAGAGGAAAAGTTAAAAACATGATATTTATTTTTAATAACAAGAAATAAGATGCACCGGAAAAGCAGTACCGTCAATCATTACGTTGTAAATAATTCAATACTTGTCAGGCTTTAACCTATCAAGGTGTTAAAGCCCTATGTGAATAAAATACTAGCGTTTAAAGCGATGCACCATTTCCGCTAAATCATCAGATACGGTGTTTAGTTGCTCTAACGTTACGGAGGCTTCAATGGCGGCTTTAGTACTTTGCTCTGCTAAAACCGAGATATTGACGATCTGACGATTAATATCGTCAGCGACATGCGCCTGCTCTTCCACCGCGGTAGCCATTTGAGTCGACATTTGAGCAATATCACTGACTGCAGCATTAATACCATTTAGCATATCGCTACTTTCTTGCACTTTATGTACACCGGCATCAGCGTCAATCGCGCCTTGTTTAGCCACTTGCACGGCATTCTCTGCACGCGCGGTCAACTCCGTAACAATGCCATAGATCTCTTGCGTAGACTGTTGCGTGCGCCGAGCTAAATTTCGTACTTCATCAGCTACCACTGCAAAACCACGCCCCTGCTCACCGGCTCTGGCCGCTTCAATGGCCGCATTTAAAGCCAATAAATTCGTTTGATCGGCAATTTGTTCAATCATTTGCGCCGCTTGCACAATCTTACCGGTTTGATCGGCCACTTCGGTAACTGAATGGCCAATAGTCGCGACGGTTTCCCGCAGTTTCTCTATCGATTGACGGGTGCGATCAGCAATTTCATTACCTTTGCTTGAGAGTTTATTCGCTTTGTCGGCCTGCAAAGCGGTATCCGTAACATGATGCGCCACTTCCGCTATCGTGGTGGTCATCTCATTCATCGCCGAAGCCACCTGCAGCGTTTCTGCTTGCTGACGATCAATTTCGACATTTGCTTCACGCGTGAGGACCAAACCACGGCTTGAATCACGTGATACATCTTTTGCCGCACTTTCTATACGGGTAATCATCGAGGCCAAATGCGCCCTATCGCTTAAAATACTGACTTTTAATAACCCTATTTCTGAGCGATCATCGGTATAACTTGACGCCGCTAAAGGATCGGTAAAACGCCCCGCTAATAAGGTTTTTAAATCACTTAATAACTTAGCGCGTCGTTGCTGATAAGTTGCAGCAAGAAACAGTAAGCCAGCTATCAACACCCATTGGGCAAGCGCTAAATCGGCTAACCAGAATGTAGCGGCACTGACGATCAACGTGGCGAGTGATACCATCAAAGGAATACTAGGTAAATTTAATGATTTTTTGCCTTGGCTGATCTGCTTGTAGAGTTTCTCGGCACGAACGACATCCTCTTCCCTTGGACAAGAGCGAACCGATTCATAGCCAATGACATTGCCCTTTTCAGTGATCGGCATGACATAAGCATCAACCCAATAATAATCACCGTTTTTACAACGGTTTTTAACCAGCCCCATCCAAGGTTGGCCTTTTTTTAAGTATGACCACATATTGGCATACGCTTCGGGAGGCATATCAGGATGGCGCACTAGATTGTGCGGTTGGCCAATCAACTCTTCACGAGAAAAACCACTGATCTTCATAAAAGCATCATTGCAGTCAACAATGACGCCACGGGTATCTGTTACTGAAATTAACCGCTGTTCAAGGGCAAAGCGTTGCCGTTGATTTGTTACTGGTAAATTTTTTCTCATAACGTATTGTTAGCCTTTGCAAAGGGTCAGATACCGTAAAAGATCATAACCAAGAGTTGAACTTACAGAACCGATCATCAATAACAAAATTTGTTAGTAAAACCGGAACCTACCAACATAAATCAAGCATTTACATAGTATAAGCATAACAGAGATTTCGACATTCAACCTGTTTGTAAAAAAATTAACTGCTGCAGCTTTTAGCGAAGCCAGCTAATTTACGGTATGATCACATCATCTTAAGTTGCAGCTTCGCTGCTCTGATAAAAAAGGTCTGGCATGACTGATTCGCCGAGTTTTTATTTTTATGATTACGAAACCTGGGGCGCCGATCCTAAGCGCGATCGCCCCTCGCAGTTTGCCGGTATTCGAACAGATTTAGCCTTAGATGAAATCGCTAAACCGGACATGTGGTATTGCCAATTGGCACCTGATTATTTACCGCACCCGGCTGCCGCGTTAATCACTGGCTTGACCCCACAGCTGTGTAATCAAAAAGGCTTACCCGAAAATGCCTTTATGCAGAAAATCTTAGCGCGTTTTAGCCAAGCCAATACCTGCGTGTTAGGCTACAACAGCCTGCGTTTTGACGATGAAGTAACACGTTACAGTTTATATCGTAATTTCTTTGAGCCTTATGGCCGTGAATGGCAGCAAGGCAATAGCCGTTGGGATTTAATTGATGTGGTGCGCGCCTGTTATGCTTTGCGCCCAGAGGGCATTGTTTGGCCACAAAAAGAAGATGGTAGCCCCAGCTTTAAATTAGAAGAATTAAGTAAAGCTAATAACTTAAGCCATGCTAATGCGCATGATGCCCTCTCTGACGTATATGCCACCATTGGTTTAGCCAAACTGATTAAACAACAACAACCCAAGTTGTTTCAGTACCTCTATGAACTGCGCAAAAAACAAAAAGTAGCAGAGTTGATTGATGTTGCAGCTTTAACCCCCCTGGTGCATGTGTCATCAAAATTTCCAGCCACGCAAGGCTGTGTTAGTTGGATTGTGCCACTTGCCTTTCACCCTACCAATAAAAACGCGGTTATTTGTTTTAACTTACAGCACGATCCTCGCCCTTTGCTAACAGACAATTTAGCCACACTGCAAGAAAAGCTGTATAAAAAAACCATTGATCTGGCTGAGGGTGAACAACGGCTAGGCTTAAAATTAGTGCATTTAAACAAATGCCCTGTGTTAGCCAATGCCAAAACACTCACGGTAGAACGTGCCACAGAGTTGGGCATCGACCGTGCCACCTGTTTAGCGAATTTGGACTGGATCAGGCAACATAAACACGTGCAACAAACTGTGGTGGATTTGTATCAATTACCCCATGAGTATGCTGCAGAGACTAACCCGGATTATCAATTGTATAGTGGCTTTATTAGTGATGCTGACAAACAAAAAATGCAGCAATTACAACAGATGTCAGCTGAGGCGTTAGCGGCCAATCCACCCATATTTTCTGAAGATCGCCTTAATCGTTTATTATTTTTATATCGTGCTCGTAATTATCCGTTAACCTTAACTGAAGCCGAGCAACAAAAATGGCGCCGATATTGCTCAGATAAGCTGTTACATGGTGAAGATAACCCCAACTTAACCTTTGAACAGTTTACGTTGGCCTTAGAACATCTTGTCGAATTACACAGTGGCGATGAGAAAAAAATCGCCTTATTAAAATCCTTGTATCGTTATGTTGAAGCGCTCTAATGCCCATAGCGATGACTTAATACTGCCGTGGCGGGCATTTCACTTTAACTACAAGGTTTTTGTCATAAAGTATTTCTCGCCACCGGCAAACGGATAATCTGCTTGGGTCCACTCTACGCGATAACCTTGGCGCTGATAAAACGGGCGCGCCTGAAAGTTTAGCGTATCTAAAATCACATAACGACAGCCTCGCGCTTTCGCAATCGCTTCGGCCTCAGCCAACATTGCTCGCCCGATCCCTTGTTGTCGCAGCGAAGCATCTAACCAAAAAGACTCTAAATAAAACCAATTGCCAAAAGTACGACCGGCTAACGCCGCTAATAACTCGCCGTTACGGCCAACCTGCTTTAACCCCAGTGGTTGCCGTTGACTGGCATCCCAATGCAGCGCGTTAAATTCAATAATTTTTTGTTTTGCGATTTCAGCAAAGGCATCGTTGTGTTCACAAATAAAGGACATAGGTTCTGATATTCGTTCAGTAGGATTATGACTGCAGTATGCCAAGGCTGCCGCTTTTAGCAAAGTGGCACAGCGGCTGATCATCAAATTATGTTGCTGCAATCAGCCGATACACCTTGCGATGTATTCATTATCAAGCCTCAACGAATGCGTGTTGCCCCCTAAAAGCCCATAATTTTTAACGCCAGATAAGGTGCTACGAAAAACGTCAGCGTTATCACCTTATACTGGCTTAAAAAAGCATAAAACTTGAGTTGTAAAGCGGCGGCATCTAAGTCAAAAAATTTTTGATGTAAGGCGACGGCAAGATTGCGCCCTAACATCAGCATCAAAGAAACGAAGCTTAAATAGGCCAAATTCAGCAAAGTTGCCCAACCGAGCAACTCTGTAAGCTGGGATAACGTCATACCGATGCTCCTTGTTAACGACAGTGATCGGGCGTTACCCCCTCAACCTGAGCAAGCAGCCCGAAGTCAAAAACGGTGTTGCGGGATCTCAAGCATAAGTCATTTTATCTAAACTACCAGCTTAAACCGTTAATTCGTTTAAAGCTGCTAAAGCCGCTGTCGCTTTGCTGGTTGGCACAAAAATATGATCATGGTAATAAGCCGCCATAACATTCGCACTAATGCCTTTTTCGGTTAATTTGGCGGCAACGGCAGCGGTAAGCCCCACCGCGTCTAAACTGGAATGCACCGTTAAAGTAATTTGTTTAAAACTACCGCTGTAGGCTAAACCGGCTTGATCTGCCGTCGTTTTTTTTAACACTAAGGTTAAGCCTTCAGGTTCTAGAAAGGTCGCAAGAGGGTCGAGCGTCAAGAAATGAGCTAAAGGTTGTGTCACCGTACAAAACACCCATTCATCAGCCATGAGCTGAGGTTTCAATCCGGCCAACAATTGTTTTAATTCGACAATAGCAGTCATATATTACCTTTAAAAATAGGGAGTTATGACAATAAGCGATACCTTAGAGGCGCAGGATATCCCAATTAGGGATCAGGTAAGCAAGGGACAATCGCTTGTAAAAACGGGTGATACAAAACCATGTTTTTTGTATCACCCGTAAGGAGCACTGAAACGCTGACACAACCCAGAGGAAGAGCCAGCGTTGTTGCAGTTCAGTTTGTAAGCCGTTTAGCCATCAGCATTAATCTGTTTAATTAACGCTTGTAGAGTAGTGAGCGCTTCATTTTGTGGGATCTGACAAGTCCCCGCAGCCTGATGCCCCCCACCGCCGTATTTCAACATTAACTCACCCACATTGGTTTTTGAGCTACGATCGAAAATGGATTTACCGGTAGCAAACACAATATTTTGCTTTTTAAAGCCCCACATGACATGAATAGAAATATTGCATTCAGGGTATAAAGCATAAATCACAAACCGGTTACCGGCATGAATGATCTCTTCGTCTCTTAAATCCAGCACCACCAAGTTTTTGTGCACTTTAGCACAACGACGTAACTGTTCTTTGAACAAGACATCTTGCTCAAAATACAGCTCTACCCGCTCATACACGTCAGGTAACGCCATGATTTCAGTAATAGTATGGGTTTTGCAGTAATCAATCAGATCTAACATTAAGTTATAGTTAGAAATACGGAATTCACGGAAACGCCCCAAACCAGTACGGGCATCCATTAAGAAATTGAGTAAATCCCAACCTTGTGGATTTAACACTTGTTGCTTAGTAAATTGCGCCGAATCTCCGCGATCTACCGCTTCCATCATGTCATCCCACTCTGCCGGAAAAGCATCATGGCCGCCATAATAATTCCACACGACACGCGCAGCGGAGGGGGCATCCGGCTCAATGATATGGTTATCCATTTTTTCATTACGGATAGTTTCAGAAAGGTGATGATCAAATGCCAGATGAATACCGGGTACAAATGGCAAATTGGTTGAAATATCATTGCTTGAAACTTCAATTTTGCCATCTTGCATATCTTTTGGATGTACAAAGGTAATGTCGTTAATCATATTGAGATGCTTTAATAGCACGGCACATACCAAGCCATCAAAATCACTTCTCGTGATTAAACGGTATTGTTTTTCTGACATATTTTCCTCTTCGATCTCGAATAAACGGACTAATTCTAATTAGCGCCAAAATTGTTCGGCATCCCCGCAGGCATGTTTTTTAAAGCTCAGGTCGGGGCATTGAATCGTAAACACTTTATGCTGTTCTCTATCATTACACACTGGGCGAAAAAAGCCATGCTATAAACCCGTGTAATACAAAACTTCTTTCATTTGTCGGTGAGGTTGCTGCAGTTTTAAACGATACGGACAAGTTCGAAGGCCGAGCCTTGTCGTTCAATTTACTTAAATAGGACAACAAGCTACAAGCTTTGCGCTTAACATTACAAAACAGTAATAAGCACAGCGTATTATGATCAGCCACGCTGAAAACGTAACCTAACCTCTTACGCAATATATTCCATATCGACGGCGGTTTGCAGGCTGATAACAACGGGTTTATTAACAACAGTCTTAACGCGACCAAACCGCGTATAACACTTAGCCAAAATACTGGCGTGTTTATTTTGCTAAAGGGATGCGCCGAAGTAACACAGGTAAGCCCAGCATCGTAAATAACACCGTCATAAAACAGGCTAAAATCATAGCGCTAAACACGCTTTGGCTGACACCCGCCTCTAGGCCTTTTTGCATCACTACCATCGCAATCTCCATACGTGGCACCATACTCACGCCAAGTAACAAGGCGGCGCCAAAGCCCAAGCGAGGCCAGGCAGGTAACATCACCCCGAGTATTTTACCCAGTATGGCAAACAACACTAACACCGCCGCAGGCCAGATCAGGCCATCAAGACTACTGATCTCAAACAACATACCAAGACTGATAAAGAAAAACGGCGTTAAAAAATCGTATAAGCCATTTAATACCGGTTGCTCATGCATGGCACTGGGATCGCGTGAAAATGCTAACCCCGCAATAAAAGCCCCCACTGCCAGCGATAAACCCGACACTTCAGCTAATGCCGCAACAATAAAACCTACGGCAACCATAAAGACCACTAATTCATGCGACACGGCATTGCGCACAATCACGCGGGTTAGCCGTGGTTCAATGTGCAATGAAAAAAACCACGCTACCACGGCAAATGCGGTTAATAACAGCACGATATACCCAAGATTAAGGACCACATCCAAGGGTTGAATAGCGGTGCCACTGTAATACAGCGGTAACAGTGCCACTAACATAGCCACTAAACAAATGGTACTAAGATCATCTAACTCTGCAACATCGAGTAGCAAGGTGCCTTGTGGCGTGCTTAACTTACCGGCGTCAGACCATAAACTCACCGTCACGCCAACACTGGTTGCGGTAAATGCAATGGCGATAAATAAACTGGTCACTACATCTAACGACAGGATCCAATAAGCTGCAAGAAAACCTAAAGCACCACTGACGACAACATTCCAAAGCCAGATCCAAGAGGCATTAGGAAGTTGCGTACGCAAACCTTTTAAATCGGCATTAATGCCGACTTTAAACAGCAGCATTATCAAACCGGCTTCACCTAGCACGCTCAAAATAGCGCGCATTGACAAATGGCTAGTCGCCATATTGCCATTCACCACTTGTCCCACCACGATACCAATCAGCATAAACATTAACATCGGTGGGCACCATCGACGGTTCACAAACAAGCGCACCAGCAATATCGCCAAGAAGATCACTCCAAGCACAAAGATGGCGTAAAAAGTATGTTGTTGCTCCATCAGCGGGCGATCCTTTTCATTGGCGAGTGCGGCAAAGTAACGCTTCGTTAGGTAAAACGGTTTAGCGCTAAAAGCGAATATAGCGGGCTTGCAGACAAACTTAAGCCGAATAACTTTAGACGGCTGTAGTCAAATCAGTGTTTTTTTTGCCCTTGCGCATAAACCAACGCGTAACCAAAACACCCAAAACAAAACCCATCAGTAATAAGAATAACATCATGAAGATACGTGACAGCGCAAAGTGCCAGAACAAGAAACTGATCTCCACAGTTTCAGTATTTTGCATCACAAAAATCACGGTGCAACTGAGCAAGATCAATAACATTATCGCTTTAAATTTTGACATAAACAGGTCATTCCTTATGATAGAACCTAATGAGGTTTGTACTGGGCTGAACCTTTGCTCATCAATGGCTAAGTCAAGTTAGCCCTAAGCTTTTTTCACAAACTCTGACTTTAATTTCATGGCACCAATACCCTCTATTTTGCAATCAATGTCATGATCGCCACTCACCAGTTTAATATTTTTTACTTTCGTACCTACCTTAACCACTAACGATGTGCCCTTCACTTTCAAATCTTTAATAACGGTAATGGTATCGCCGTCTACTGGGGCTTGTTGACGTTTGCTGTTTAGATTTTGTTCGTTTGGCGGTGCTTTGCTCGCGAAACGAGAAGTGCAGTTTAGTTATTCTAAATAAACGACGAGAGACAAAGAGCAAAGCATCGCCAAGCGAACCCTTCGGGCAGCGTGTGGCTGGCATTTCTACTACGTTATCGCTTGTTTATGTAGAATAACTACATGGCACAAGCTCTGCCTTGTATAAATACCAGCCACTCAGCTGCAAAAACAACCAGCAAACGTCAACAAGCCCCATTTATTACCATGTGCATCTTTAATATCAAGCTCATCCAACACGGCAATATCATCACGGGTTTGCCATTCATGTGCACACTCAGGACAAATGAAGAAGCCTGCATCTTCATAGGTATAAGAGGAATCACATGTCGGGCAGTTGGGTAAATCACTCATGATAGCGTTCTCAATGTCTTCATTTAGCTAATGGCATACCAAATCTAAAGGCGTGATATACCCCCGACTTGCATCATTTAAGTTTAAAATAGCTTTAGTTTACAACCTGGTGCCAGTTTACAACGGATAGCCTAATAATACTTTGATTTAAAATAGGTTTTGTACTTTTACTTGCCTTGATCTAAAGCCTGCATCTCACTGTAAGCGTGATAAGCCCTACGCTTTAAACACCTCAGTCTCATCGCTAAATGATTTAAACTCTAATGGATTACCACTGAAATCTAATACAAACATAGTGTGTTGCTGGCCGCTTTTACCCGTATAACGCAATTGCGGTTTTACGATAAAAGTCACCTTCGCTTGTTCAAGTTTTTGCGCTAAGCTCGTAAATTGCTCGGCAGTTAATAAACAACCAAAGTGTGGGATCGGCACGGCTACGCCATCTACTTGGCCACAGTAATCCAGTGCGCTCTCTACTACACCCACATGCGCTGATAGTTGATTACCATAAAAATCAAAATCGACCCAATGTTCGGTCGAGCGCCCTTCTATGCAACCTAATATATCGATATAAAAAGCCCGTGTACTGGCCAGATCTTTGACTTTAAAAGCATAATGAAAAATATTACTCATAAATTACTCTTCAAATAAGATGACAAAAAAGCGTTATCGCCCAAACTAGCAAGCTCGCGCGGCTTATTAACCGTTACTGTTAGCTTGCATACCACCATCAGTACCGTTTTATGCCATAGCCTTATAATGAGGCAACTGCGTTATCCGTTTTAACCATGCCTGTATAGCCGGATAAGCGGCTAAAGCAAAGCCTCCCTCATCGGCAACATGCGTATAAGCGTATAGCGAGATATCGGCAGTCGTAACTTGCGACCCAGTAAGAAAAGGCGTTTTAACTAATTGCTGTTCCAGCACCGCTAAGGCTTTATGCCCACCCTGCTGTTTCGCCGAGTACTCCGCCGCTCTGTCTGCAGGTAAGCCTAAATATTTATTAATAAACCGCGCGACGGCAATATAAGGTTCATGGCTATATTGTTCAAAGAACTGCCATTGCAACACCCGAGCGTGCGCTAATGGCTCAGTGGGATAAAGCGCGCTGCCATGAGCTAAGTAATTTAAAATAGCGTTAGATTCTGACAAAGTCTGCCCATCATCCAGCACTAACAGCGGAATTTTGCCATTGGGATTAAGCGCTAAAAAAGCGGCGGTTTTTGTATCACCTGCCAAGATATCTACCGCCTGCCATTGATGCGGGATCTGCAACAAACTACAGAGTAATTGCAGTTTATAACAGTTGCCCGATTGGCTATCACCATAAATTTTCAAGGTTAATCCTTCACGGAGTTTGAGTCGAAGTGCGCTGATAATGCCTTGAAAAAGGTGTATTCGTCTAGCCCCGCCATACCCAGCGGTTTAGATTGCGCACTCCACATAGCCACCACCAAGTTTTTATCGGGGTCGACAAACACGTACTGACCAAATATGCCCTCTGCCGCATAACTGCGGCCATGCATAGGCCAAAACATATAGCCATAGTCGATAGTCTCGCCCGCGATCACTTGACGCGAGCTCGCTTGAGCCATCCAGCCTTTGGGTAAAATACGTTGCTGATTAATCACACCATCATTTAATAAAAACAAACCAAAGCGACCATAATCGCGCAAAGTGGCTGATAAACCACTGCCGCCAATTTCTAAACCCTCTGGCGATTGCAGCCACCAGTTTGCGACTGCTTGCATGCCCATTTTCGACCAAATTTTTTCGGATAAATACTCGGCAACAGGCTTACCGGTGGCAGCGGCAACTAAAGCGCCAGCCAGTTGTGTTTCACCCGTGCTGTAATTCCAAACACTGCCGGGCGCAGCCGCGCGCGGTAATGAGGCCATCAAATCTAAAATGGCCCCAGGTTGCTGGCTTAATTGCGCTTCAAGCATGCGTCGTCGATCGGAGTTGGGATCGGTGTATGTTTCATTCCACGCTACTCCCGAGCTCATTTGCAGTAAATGTTTAACCGTTACACCCTCGTAAGCGCTACCTTTAAAGCGCGGCAGATACAGCACGATAGGATCATCAATACTGTTAATAGCACCGTCATGGATCGCCGCACCGATCAGGGTGGCAGTGATTGATTTAACAACCGACATCGACATCCAGCGGGTCTTGGCATCGTTACCCAGTGCATAGTGCTCAAATGCAATCTCACCGTTGTGAATAATTAACATGCCACTGACCCGATTGATTGAGAGCACATCAAACATGTCGTACTGTTCGCCGGCAACCTGATAACTAAAATCGGTCAGCGGTGTTTTACTCAGCGGCAACGCGCTTACCGTATCGCCACGAGCAACCGCGCGCGTCGGAAACAGCCTGTCAATATTGCGAAAGGTATTAACCTGCAGATCAGGGTAGAGCTTGCCATCATACACTTGCCGCACACTGCCAATAGGCTCAGCCGCATGACGGTACGGCTGTTCAGTTGCGCTAAGCACACCACTTAGTAGCAACAGCGCCACACTGCAGAAGATGGTTAATTTAGCTTTAAAAAGTGACCATAACATCAGATAAACTCCCGGTTTAATCTCGCTGGTAGCAAATAACCCCAAATAGCTTGTGCCAACACTTGTTATTGCGCGTTGCTCACAGCCCGATGGCGATAACTTAGCCTAGATTAAAGCACATTATTTAACCTCACGAAGGACTTAAAACTATTTTACCGCCAATAACCATTTGCTCCGTCGATTGACCACGAAGTCATCACGCTAATAACCACATCAATATTCAGCGATATAGGCCTATCAATAAAAATGCCGCCGAAGATGGGCATCTTCGGCGGCATTATTGAGTATGACAAGCGCGGTTTATTTGGTGCGTTTGCTTTGAGCGCCTGCTCTTTTTGGCTTGTTGGCACTCGGGCCACTGGATTTTTTCACATTGGCCGGTTTTACCGTATTGGCATCTGCTGGCTTGGCAGTGCGCGCTTTACTCTTCGGCTTAGCTTTGCCTGCAACATCCATCTCAATGGTGGTTTCACTGGCTTTATTGGAGCGGCCTGACAGTACTTTGCGTGAGATACTTTTTAGTAAAGACGCGCGGTTACTAACTTCAAAACCAGGCTTGATAATGCGCTCAATCTTGGCACCAATCAGCTTTTGAATACGTTCTAGTGTTTGCTCTTCTTCACGGCTGACAAAGGATATGGCATCACCCGCCGCACCAGCGCGGCCAGTACGACCAATCCGGTGCACGTAGTCTTCTGGCAAGTATGGCAAGTTAAAATTCACCACATAGTCTAAGCCTTGAATATCTAAACCACGCGCTGCTACTTCGGTGGCAATCAGCACTTGTAACTTAGCCGCTTTAAAATCTGCGATGGCGCGACGTCGAGCGCCTTGGCTTTTATCGCCATGACACACTGCCGCGTCTATCTTACTCATTTGTAAGCCGGCTAATAACCGATCAGCTTGCTCTTTGGTACTGGTAAAAACCAACACCTGAAACCAGTTTTTCTCGGCTAACAATTGCTCAAACAATTCAATTTTTCGGTTCTCTTCAACCGAATACACCACATGGTTTACGGTATCTGCGGTACTATTCACCTTCGCAACGCGAATTTGCTGATGATTATGCAAAATCTTATGCGACAGTTCATTGACGGCTGGCGATGTGGTTGCCGAAAACAACATAGTTTGACGATGTTTTGCGGTCATTTGCATCAGCTTTAAAACATCAGTAACAAAGCCCATATCCAGCATACGATCCGCTTCATCTAGCACCACAAACTCAACGTCGCTTAGTATCACGTGACCCAGCGCTAAGTGTTCCAGTAAACGACCCGGTGTGCTAATCACCATATCCATGCCGGCTTTTAACTTATTCGCTTGGCCACCCATCTTCACACCGCCATATAAGGCAGTGACTTTTAAAGTAGTGAATTGAGCATAGCCGCTGATCGCATCGGCTAATTGCTCAGCCAGCTCACGCGTTGGCGTTAAAATTAAAGCACGAGGACGTTGTGGTGCCGTGTCTTTGGGTTTATCCAACATGCGTTGTAAAATAGGCAAGGCAAACGCCGCCGTTTTACCCGTACCGGTTTGCGCGGTTACTTGTAAATCTTTACCGCGTCGTGCTGGCACTATGGCTTGCGCCTGAACCGGCGTCATATTGGCATAACCCATTGTTTCTAAGGCGCGTTGTAACTCTGGCGCTAAATCTAAAGATGAAAATTGCATAAAGGATCCTCTGTAGAATAGCTACAGTCAAAAAATAAGAGGCGGAATATACAGTATTTTAGCGGTTTAACAGAGGATTGTTTGTTATTGCGTCAATTTTACTAAGTAAAAACGGCTGAAAGCTTGGCGTATTAAGCCAATATAACACTAATCTATCTAACCCTGCGTTAGCTAAGCACCTTAAATACTTAGCTTAAACGTGTTTGCCGCTGGCAAATCACAGCACGGACATATTACTCCCGTGCTTTTCATATCCTAGCACTCACTCAGTGCCAGTAATGGGCGTTTATTCCAGATTTTCGTCAGCACGTGGCGCGTGCTGGCAGGCTTTAGCCAATATTTCCACGTAAAAAGCGTCGAGCTGTTGCTCGACGGCCGCATCAATATGTTTATTGATTTCAGACGTAAAAATCTTTTTAGCCACGTCTTGTGATGCGCCAAAGCGGCAATCAAAGGTCCAATAGTCAGCACCCGCAGGCAGTTGCTTGCGCCGCTCTCTGGCTAAATACTTTTTAATATCGTGTTTAATAGCGTCCACCAAACGAGCAGGTTGCAATTTTGGATGAGTTAACGCGAATGTCTTTTTCATAAATTCCTACAGAGGTACACTAAAGAGTCAAAGCTAAATATGCTTTTGGCCGCGTATTCTACATGGATGAGCGACAGATAACCGCTTCTATCTGCACTTTTTGTCAAAACTCTTTGTAAACAAGGCGACAATGCTCGCCCAAACCAAACCGTTAGCGATTAATGTCTTCTTGTTTATTGTTGGCTAAGTGGGTTTTTATCGGCTCGAAGTAGCAACAAGGCTTGTAGAAACTGCTGTTGCTGCTTTGGCGAAATCATCAGCGAGCGACCTTGGCCATAATCAATCCGCAGTCGATCTAGTGACAACGCGGGGCTCGATAAAGGATTAATGGTTGGGGTAATGTTGCTAATTTGCACAATGGGGATTTGCCACTGAAAAGGGCCACTTTTCACCAGCAACTGCTGCTCAGTTAGGGTATAGCGAGTACTGTTAATCAGCCAAATAGGTAACCCTGCGCTTACCAGCAGCGCGAATAACGATGCGACAATATCAGCATTGTCGCCGCTATTTAAAGAATGGATGACACCATAAAGTGCCGCAAGTGCTGCAGCAACCAGCACGATCCCCAGCCAAGTATCCACTTTTGATCTAAAAACCTGTGTCATATCGCTGCTCCTGCTGCGGTATTTAACAGCAGCCAAAAGGATTAAACCTCAAAGCGTCAACGTTAAGGTTGAAACGACCATGAGGTTAAACATGTGCCATTTTAAGACCCACAATACCGATACAAATCAGTGCCAAACTCGCTAATTTAAGCGCGCTAACAGACTCGCCAAACAAGAAAATACCAAGAATAGCCGTACCCACCGCACCAATCCCTACCCAAACAGCATAAGCCGTACCAACGGGTAAGGTTTTTAACGCTATCCCCAGTAAGAAAAAACTGGCGATTAACGAGCACACGGTGGCAACAGTCGGCCCCAGCTTGGTAAACCCATCGGAGTACTTTAAGCCAACAGCCCAAGCAATTTCCAATAGCCCAGCAACAAATAAGACAAACCAACTCATAACAACCCCTTAACTCAAACTAGGGTCGTCCCCGAACACATCGAGCGGTGAGGTCGTCCTCACTTCAAGTTGTTTAGCATTTCATCATAGCACTTCACAAAAGAGCCGGTGCAATAGTGCGCAAAAAATGCGGTTATGCCACTGTCTTACGATTTAACTAACCGTGTTTGAACTTAATTTGAAAATAAACCATTGTGTTATTATTTTCTAAATAAACAACCGACTTTGCTCCGTTATCGTCAGCAAAATCCGCATTCGGTAAACTTTGCAGCAAACTTATATAGAGGTTAAACCAAGTATTAGCCGTTTTCTCAGCCCCCAAAATATCGCAAACTAATTGTTTGCACGACACATTGATGACATTAAAGCTAGCACTTAATTCATGCTGAGCAATCAACATTCTTACTTGCTGCTCCATAGTATAGGCCCAATTCGCATCTTCCACCGGATCCTGTTTTATCTTGGGCTTCTGCAAAAAGTCATTGTCTTTCGCGATCTGTGATTTCATGCCCTCAGCACTGCGCTGATTAGACATATATGCATCGATTAAATCATTAAGATGGTTTTTATGCTCAGTAGACCAGTCTTCTAATGCTTGTTCAAAACCTAACACTTCTTCAGCTGTTACCCCATTATTGAATATCGCCCTGCCATGGCTAATGTCATCAACATCGGCATCAACGATTGCGGTCAATTCAGTTAACTCAGCGGTTTGCTGATTGTTAGCCGCCGCAGTTAAATGTGGATTGATGGTTGACATGGTTTCGCGCGGCTTTTCTATTGAAATAGCCGCTTTATTACTAGTATTAACATTATTGTTGTTGGATACCGTCATCACGGTTTCAGTGTTATTGATTATCGGATAAGCGACATAACCTAATACGAAGCACAGGATGCCAATAGCACTATTTATGAAGATTTTTTGCACGTTACGTCCTTGTTATAAATTGACTTAGCCTATCGATGTTTATCGATTCGGCACTTTCTGCAGTGTTTTTACAAACCACATAATATGTCCGCAATCTAGGCATGCTAAGGTTGTCGCAGTTTTATTAGCCCAATCCAAACCGACAAAACTCATGCCAGCAGTATTTAATTGCGCCTGTCCTTCGTGAAAGAACTCATTTTTACACTGATTGCAGGTAATTCTGTGCTCATTAATTTCGTATCGATGTGGCCCATTTTTCATGATGAGATAATCGATACCGCTTTGGATTTTATTTCTCAAACTCATGACTATCCTTGTTAATCTTTAGTTTGTATAAGTGAGCAACAGTTTTAAGGAATAACAAATATCACTTTAGAGGTGAAATACATAGGTGAGATATTTACCGCAAACTGTGCTGCAGCAGTAAAACCCGCTTTAATGCTTAAATGACCTTAACAACTGATGCTACAGCGATATGAAGAAAAAGCACTTTGCAGCAAGCTGAGTAACATTGAAATTAACACTTAAGCCAAAATAATAAACGCTACACTTACATAATGCACTAATTTTTTTCCATCAATAGGGTGTGCAGTTTCGCTTCGTATAAACGCCGATCATGACTCTTATAGCTAAGTTCAATGGCTTTGTTCAGTGCTTTTTCTGCCGAGTTTAACCGCCCCAATTGATAATGACTTTTGGCTAAACCAAATTGCCCTTCATGCAGGTAAGGCGCGGTCTCGTTGGCTTTTTGGTAATATTTAAATGCTAGCGTGTATTGGGCGGCGGCAAAAGCGTCATCCGCCATATCAATCCAGCGATAAGGGTTGTCATCGTTAATCTCAGCAACCTTCTGCGCCAGTGCCGCCACCTCGCTATCACGCCCTTGCGACTGCAGTAGCGCCACATAGTTACTGATCACATTACCCGAGGCAAAATCATTATCTAACATAAATTTGTATAAGGTTTCGGCTTGCTTGGCATCGCCAGCCCGATTAAAGGTAACGGCTAAACTGTTTAAGGTTTCTGCGTTAAAAGGATTAAAAGTTAGTCCCTGTTGCAACGTCGAATAAGCATAATCGAGCTGGTCGTTTAGCAAGGCCTCAGCAGCGATGTTCTGATAATACATCGCCATAAAGTCATTATGCGAAATATGCTCGCCCCGAATATCCGATTCACTTGGAAAATAATCAATAATGATGCTGCGGCGTCTTAATACCATCATGCCAAGCGAAGGTTGATAATTGGGATCATAAATATAGGTTCTTACATGGGATGACAGCGTCATTAAAGAGGAATTGAGTGCATACACTGGCGCAGCATGCACAACTTGATAAGACACCTCTAAATTAACAATATCAGCCAGCGCCTTAGTAACAATCGCCAGCGTCAGGCAATTGCCGTTTTTCAATGATAATGCTTCAGAGGCTTTTAGCGTTGCCCCACGAAAACCGAATTGATGTACAAAGGCATCAAAGTAATTAAATAAGCGTAAGTGCCCCGCTATTTTGCGGTTTCTGGGATCATGATAGTAATCTAGAAAATGTTTTTTCTGAGCCTCAGTTAAGCTAAAAATCTCTGCTTCAGTGGGTACGGGTAAAAGTGTAAAGATCTCGGTATTTAAATTGGGTAACGTTAGTTGCTGTTGCTCTAAGGTTTCCTGCAGTAACGAAGCTTGCTGGTTCGCTACTGAAGAGCAGCCACCGAGAATTAAAAAACCACAAGCCGTAATGAACTTTAAACCGTTGCGCATAACATGACTCCACTTAATCGATACTAAGGCCCATTCCCTGGTACTGAAACCTTGCAAAGCTAACTGTTGCCATCTCCTCTGTTACAAGCGAATCTTAAACAGATCGCACTGAGTGACATGCTAGTGTTGTTGCTTTACGTGTGAACGGCCTACTTTGCTCAATGATCTGCAGATTAATGCTCGGATTTAAACGTGTGTTTAGGTTTACACCTTAAGCGCTATTTCGCGCCTTAGCCTTGCCAACAATTCGAAATCACGCGCACCCCATAACAAAACTTCGCCGTTGGCTGCACGGCCCTGTTCGGCCTGCTTAGCGCAACAATTATTTTATTCATACTGAATCATGTTTTTAGAAAAACATATCAAGCCCACTCTTAGCTCGCTGCATTCTTTGCCGATCATGGGATTTGATAGACTTACTACGAGCTGTTCACTCATCCCAACCCAATTTTTTTCGAATACGCTTAGCCCATGCAGGTCTTTGCATCTTGTAACTATATATATTGTCAGGAACCATGATATTCGGATTGGCTAAAACAAGCGCCTTGAAAAAAGCGCGTCGATCAAACCCTCGATAATTCCCGTACATCAGTTGCTTTTGCTCTCCGTTTTTCAGCACCAGTACATTCGACAAAAAGTTTTGCTGGGCATCAGTAACTTGCTTTATTTGCGCTATGTCTGCCATCTTGACTTGCCAGCCCACATCACTAAAAGTAGGGTCAGAATAGCT
>NZ_JAEINI020000014.1:0-62811 GCF_016343785.1 Alishewanella maricola
GTTGTGCGTGTAGCGCACCCGTCATCCATCAAGATCAAGGCTCTGGACTCACTGCGCCCTGCCCCTGGCTACTTGTCGCCCCAGAAAACCCTCTGTTCTCTTGCTTGTCCAAGTGATGCCGCTTTGCTGCGACAGAATCATGGCTTGAAACCAACCCCTTGATGGCTCAGGCAGTAGGCGATGTTACAGATACCGAATACAGCCCTTATAACTTGTCGCCGTAGATATGGGTGTTGATAAGATGGCGTTGCGTTTAATTACGCCCTCTAAATTCTCACACTAACGAATGACCTTTTAAATTAACCAGAAAGCAACGATGCCAATACCGAACCTCAGTAGTCATGTCATTTTTTTCAAAAAAAAAACCTGTTTAGTTATTAACCACTCTTGACGACTGCAAATTTTAGAGGTAAAACGTTTAAGATAACTTTAACGTAGCATATCAATTCGAAGAAACAACCAAGTTTATGTTTGAAAGCGCTTAGCTAACTTTGCTGTTTTTGGTTAAAACAAGCAAAATTAGCTTAGACTGCTACTATAAATCAAAGAATGCTGCAAAAGCACACTTGATAATGAAATTATACAAAAGCTATTTTTCGCCTCTCATCTGAAACGATTTAGAAAGAGTCAAAAAGTAGTCTTAATCACCGTATGATAATAATATTTTTTCAAGACCGACAAGGGAGACACCAGATGAAAACAACACCAAATCGCCGTTCTTATTTGGCGCTGGCTATTAGCTTAGCTTTAACTGCTAATGCTGCGCAGGCGCAACAAGACAACACCGAGACTGAAACCGCAAATGCTGAACAAGCTGCTGAGCCCACCGGTTTGGGCTTTGAACGTATTATCGTTACAGGTTCTGTCTCACGTAATCAAACCGTGATGCAATCTAGTGTGTCAGTGAGTGCTTTGACACTAGAAGATATTGATGCGAGTGCGCCAAGATCAACTGCCGAAATCTTCCGTATGCTGCCCGGTGTACGCAGTGAATCAACCGGTGGTGAAGGTAACGCTAACATCGCTGTTCGTGGTTTACCGGTTGCCGCAGGCGGTGCTAAATTTTTAACTTTACAAGAAGATGGCTTACCCGTAGTACAGTTTGGTGATATTGCCTTTGGTAACGCCGATATCTTTGTGCGTGCCGATGCTACCCTCTCGCGGTTAGAAGTGATCCGTGGTGGCTCAGCCAGTACGCTTGCCAGTAATTCACCTGGCGGTGTGATTAACTTTTTAAGTAAAACAGGCGCCGATAATGGTGGCAGTATCGCCATGACAACTGGTTTAAATTACGACCAGTTCCGTACTGACTTTGAATACGGTGGCGATATTAATGCAGATACCCGCTTCCATTTGGGTGGTTTTGTCCGTCAAGGCGAAGGCATTCGTGATCCTGGTTACCAAGGTGAACGTGGTTATCAAATAAAAGCCAATCTCACTAAAGAATTTGATACTGGCTATGTACGGCTTTATGCCAAACACTTAAATGACCGTGTTGCCAGCTATATGCCAATGCCAATGCGTGCCGATGGCAGCTCAGTAGCGGGCTACGATTCGCAACAAGACACCTTACAATCCGTGTATTTAACCGAGACCGTGCGCTTAAATGGTGCCAATCAGATCTCGCGCGGTGATATTCGTAACGGGATGAATCCTGAAGTGAATAGCTTCGGTGTAGAAGCCGTTTTTGATTTAGATGATAACTGGACACTGGATAACCGCTTCCGCATTAGCAGTGTTAGCGGCAATTTTATTACCCCCTTCCCAGCCGAAGTGGATAATAGTCAAAGTATTGCCGACAGTATTGCAGGGCCAGGTGCGGTCGTTCGTTACGCCGTAGGACCTCAGGCTGGCGAGCGTTATGATGCCAGTGCCAATGCGATGCGTATTCATACCTTTGATGTTGAGATCAACGATTTCGGTTCAATGGTTAACGACTTAAAACTGTCCCGTAGCATTGGTGAAGTGGATGTGACTTTAGGCTATTACATCGCCGATCAGACTATTGATATGTCTTGGCTGTGGAACTCCTATTTTATGGCCTTAAAAGGCGATAACGCAGAACTACTTGATGTTACCGCTGCAAATGGCACAGCGTTTTCTGAGAAGGGTTTATTAGCTTATGGCGTGCCATTCTGGGGCAATTGTTGTCAACGGAATTACAACACCGATTACAGCATCAAAGCACCTTATGCTTCTGCAAGCTGGGGCTTTGGCGATTGGTCATTCGAAGCCAGTATTCGTCGTGATATGGGTGATGCGACAGGTACCTACGCAGGTGCTGTACAAAGCAGCCGTGATATGAATGGCGATGGCGTGATTAGCCAAGTTGAACAAAGTGTTTCAGGTATCGACTTAGCTAACCCACAGTTAGTGAATTATGACTGGAGCTACAATTCTTACTCAGTTGGTGCTAACTACCAATACAGTAATGATTGGGCAGTGTTTGGTCGCATCAGTAAAGGTGGCCGTGCTAATGCCGACCGTTTACTGTTTGGCAAAGTCAATGCTGATGGTTCAGTAGCAGCTCAAGATGCGGTAGATCAAGTAAAACAGTACGAGTTTGGTAGCAAGAGCCGTCATGGTAATTTAAACCTGTTCGCCACAGTGTTTTTTGCTGAAACCGATGAACAAAACTTTGAAGCCACAACTCAACAGTTTTTTGACCGCGTATATGAAGCCAAAGGTGTTGAGTTAGAGAGTAGCTATCGGATTGGTGATTTCGATTTCCGCGGTTCGGTGACTTGGACGGATGCTGAAATCAGCCAAGATGCACTTAATCCAGCGGTAGTAGGTAATACGCCACGTCGTCAAGCCGACTTTATCTATAACTTATTAGCACGTTATACGATGGATAACGCACAGGTCGGTTTCACTGTAGTCGGAACGACCGGTGCCTATGCGCAAGATAACAATGATCTGAAGTTTGATGCTTATACACAGTTTAATGCGTTTGCTAACTATGAGTTAGCTCAAAACTTAACGCTTTCACTGAATGTAAATAACCTGTTCGATACTGTGGGTATTACTGAAGCTGAACAAGGCAGTGTTCCAGCAAACGGGATTATTACGGCCAGAACCATTAACGGTCGCACCGCTTCGTTAGGCATACGTTACCAATTCTAAGTGAGTTGAGCGCTTTTCTAACTAGCAATGTGAAAAGAGATATGTAAAGCTGCATTAACGTGCAGCTTTTTCTTTTTAGAAAATCTAATCTGCGTCGGTAGTGCAAGTCTAAAAGAAGTTTAAGGATAGTACAGTATGGCAAAAATTACATTGAAATCACTGGCTAAGCACCTAGGGGTGTCCGTGGCAACGGTTTCAAATGCTTTTAATCGGCCAGACCAACTGTCTACTGATTTGCGCCGCCATATCTTGGCCGAAAGTGAAAAGCTTGGTTTTAACGGCCCGAATGCCACGGCGCGCAGCTTACGCACCGGCCGTTCAGATATGATTGCCATCTTACTCGCCGACTCGCTCGATTATGCCATTAGCGATCCGGTAGCGAGCCAATTGATTAAAGGTATTGCCGAAGTACTACAGCAGCAGGGTAAAGATATGTTATTGCTCTCTGGTAGCAAAGCGGTGCACAGCACGGCCGAAGCCATGCCGGATGGCTTTATTATTTATGGCCGCTCGAAAAACCCCGAGCAACTCGACCGTGTATTGGCCAGTGGAAAGCCGATGATCACCGTCGACTGTAACCTCCCCGATGTGGGTTCTGTCAATATCGATAATTACCGTTATGCCTATGACATTGCAGAGTATGCCTTGCACCAACAAGCCGGCAAGGTGGCAGTATTGGGCTTACGTTTACTCGATTCAGACCGTGTCTGTCGGATGCAACCGAACGAGTTGTATCAGCAAGAAGAATCCATCGCGCGGCGGCGCCTCGATGGTTATTTAGCGGCGATGCAAGCGCAAAATCGAGCCTTGCCAGCCGAACAAGTGTGGCATATCCCTGTTAATACGCATCATTATGCCGAAACCGCAGCACGTGAAGCCCTTACTCAACATCCCAGGCCGCAGTTATTACTTTGTATGAGTGATCGCATCGCCTTAGGAGCCATCGCTGTCGCCCGCCAACTGGGCTTAAGCATTCCAGAAGATCTACGCATTGTCGGTTTTGATGGCATTGAAGAGGCCGAGCGTGCCTACCCTGCACTGACCACGATTGCCCAGCATAGTGATGAGAAAGGCCGCACTGCCGCCCGTTTGTTACTGAGCGGCCAACAGCAACAACATGTTTTGCTTGATTGTGAGTTGCGTTTACGCGACAGCTGCTAAGGTGCCTGACTTACCGACTATCCTCTTGTGTTAATCTAACAGCATTTTGTTTAAATATCGTGCAGAAGCCTTGCAACTTAATCGTTTAAGGTGTAATTTTAAGTTAATTAAAAACAGGCGACGACATGTAGTCACTACAGCGATCACCTGATAAAAATAACGTTAGCCTCAGGCTGATCTTAACAAGGTAGAAACATGCAAAACTCTCAACCGCACGCTGCTGTCGTGGTGGATAACCACACCCATAATCAGGTTAAATGGATGACCTGCCTAATGTTTTTTGTGTTCGCTATGACCACAGATGCCGTTGGCGTTATTATTCCAGAAGTGGTGGCTCAGTTTAATCTAACACTGACGCAAGCCGCCGCCTTTCATTATGTACCGATGATCTTTATTGGCTTATCTGGGTTATTCCTAGGGCAACTGGCCGATCGTTTGGGCCGCAAAAAGATCATCTTATTTGGCTTATTTATTTATACGTTAGCCTGTGTTGCCTTTGCACTTGGCCAAAGCTTTAACTTTTATTTGTTGCTACTGGGCCTGTGCGGTTTAAGTATCGGTTTATTTAAAACCGGTGCCTTGGCGCTAATTGGTGATATCAGTAACAATGCGCAAGGTCATACCCGTTTAATGAATCGGGTAGAAGGTTTCTTTGGCCTCGGTGCCATTGCTGGCCCCGCTTTAGTGGCACTGCTACTGAGTTATGACCTAGCTTGGGAGCAGCTTTACTTGTTAGCCGGCTTTATTTGCGCAGTACTACTGCTGATTGCTTGGCGCATGGATTACCCCGGTTATGTTACGCAAGCGCAAAGCTCGATTTGGGATTGTTTAGCCTTAGTTAAAAATCGCTACGCGCTGGGCTTTTCGCTAGCAATCGCCTGTTATGTGGCAACCGAAGTGGCGATCTTTGTTTGGCTACCGACCTTACTGCAACAATATGATGGCCAATGGACCACCATGGCAGCACATGCCATCACGGTATTTTTTATTTTACGCACGCTGGGCCGCTTCTTAGCTGAATGGCTGTTAACCCGTTTTTGTTGGACGAGTTTATTGGCTTGGTTTAGTACTGCTATCGCAGCCTGTTTTATCGTCAGTATGTGGCAAGGTATTGCTTGGGCACTATGGCTCATGCCGCTGTCGGGGCTCTTTATGTCGATGATGTATCCCACCTTAAACTCTAAAGGCATTAGCTGCTTTCCGCGCAATCAGCACGGCGCTGCCGCAGGCTTAATTTTGGCCTTTACCGCTTTGGCCGCTGCTTTAGGGCCTTTATTGATGGGCATTGTTGGCGATATGTTTGGTGATGTGCGCTATGGCTTTTATCTGGCCACCAGCTTTGCCGTACTGCTGTGTATCGGTTTGTGGTGGAACTTCTTGTTTAACCCGGCAGAGCAGCAACTGCAAAAAGCCACACATTAGACTTATACAATCAGTTAAGCAAACCGCGCCATGCTGAGTAGCAAACTGAATAATATTACCTACTAGCTCTGAACGTTTTCTCTGTAGTTTGCCCCGCTTGCGGGGCTTTTTTTTATCAAAATTAAATCTATACAAGGCTGAAAGGATTACGGCTTAGTAGACTAAGCCGTAAATCAATAACCGCCTTTAACTCACCGTTGCGCTTAACCATAGCACTTGATAAGGCGCCAAATGTAAGCTGCGACCATGCAACAACTCACCGCTTAGCTCTTCGCGCCACTGACTACCAGGGGCACCCACAAAAACTTGCGGCTCTTCACTAAAATTGACCACACATAACATGCTTTGTTGATCTAATTGCCGCCGATAAGCGAACAAATGCGGATTACCGCTTTGTAGGATCTCGGTTTGCCCCGCCCCCAATACCGTTAAACGGCTACGGGTGCGAATAAGCTGTTGCAACTGAGCATAGATTTTACCTGAGAGACTGTCTGGGTTGTGGGCTTCAGCTAACTGTTGCTCGCTAACGGCAACGCGGTTGACCCAGCGGCTATCGTCGCGTTTGTGCGGATCATCCTGATAAGCATAATCATTGAGTAAACCCAGCTCGTCGCCCATATAAAGTAACGGCAAGCCACCAATACTGAGAATAATACTGTTCAGGAGATAAATACGCGCTAAGGCGAATTGTAAATGCGTGGCGTTACCACTTTGCACAGCCTGCTCGACGCCCGTTAATGACGCTAGCATGCCCGCCACCCGACAATCACCGGTTACTGGGTTTTGCTGAAAAGGAACGCCCGTGGCAAAGCTGCCTGCAAACTGCCCAGTATAGAACTGATTTAAAAATTGCCGATGATGTTCAGGGTTAATGCCTAACTGCCAGGCGATGTTATCATCAAAAGTCCAGCCAATATCATCATGGCAGCGAATGTAGTTGACCCAACTGCACTGTGGATCAATCGCAAAACGTCGTTGCAATGACTCGGTTAACAAGCGTGTTTTACGGGTCGCTAGGCTATTCCATAGTAAGGCCATTAACAGTGGGTTATAAGATAACTGGCACTCTTGCGGCGCAATGTACTTCACGACTTCATCTGGATGCACTATAGCTTCTGATTTAAATTGTAAAGCCGGTGCTGCTATCGCTGCTACCGCATTAAAGGCACGGATCAAGGTATGCGCTTTTGGCAGGTTTTCACAAGAGGTGCCGGCTTCTTTCCAAACAAAGGCTAAAGCATCCAGCCGCAACACTGCAGCGCCCTGATTGGCCAGAAACAACATTTCTTCAGCCATAGCACTAAACACTTCCGGGTTAGCGTAGTTTAAATCCCACTGGAAGCTGTTAAAGGTCGTCCAAACCCAGCGCTCGGCATGGGGTTCAAAGGTAAAACAACCCCGACGAATTTCTGGGAAAATCTCTCGTAGCCAGGGCGCATACTGATCGCGTTCTTGCTCATCGAAAAAAAAGTAATAATCTTGGAATTGCTGCTCACCGGCTTTAGCTTTTTCGGCCCAGCGGTGCTCATCAGAGGTATGATTGAACACAAAATCGAGTACAGGCCTAATCCCTGCACTATGCAATTTTTGCATCAGCTCAGCCAGTTGCGGCATTGAGCCGAGATGTGGCATGGTTTTGCGATAATCGGATACCGCATAACCGCCATCGCTGTTTGGCTCAGGTGCTTTAAACAGTGGCATCAAATGCAAGTAATTGATGCCGGTTTGCTGAAGGTAAGGAATACGCTGCTCAAGACCTTTAAAATCGCCCGCAAATAAATCGACATAACAAGCAGAGCCCAGCGCCGTTGGCGCTTTATGCCACTGCTGTGGATCTTCATCTTCTTGCAGCAAATAATCCGGCCGTTGTGCCAGCGCTTTGGCTAACACCTTCAGTAATTGTTCTAAATGGTAATGGCAATCGTAACGCTCACCATACAGCTCTAGATACAGTGGCAGCAACTGTGGTAACAGCTGCTGCAAACGCGCTTCGAGTATGGGCCAACGACTTTTCGCACTGGCTTTAAGTGTCGAACTATAACGTTTAAGAATGATTGCACATTCTAATTGTAATTGGCTCGAATTTTCTAATAATGATGTCGCTGTTTTTTGCATGGCGATCTACCTTTGTCTTCTTGTCTTAACTCTGTATATTTGCTTTTATCTTGGGATAATTCAAGTAAAAGCTAAAAAATAAGCAATTTATTTCCAGCTAAATGCCAGCAAACTGTAGAGACTAAAAATCACATCTTAATCAATTAAGTTTTGATATTTTGCAAGAGGGCTTAAGAGGGTGTTGGCATACGAATGTCATAATGAATCATAACCGAAAATGAACTTGAGTAATGTCAAAGCGGGCTTGGGGAAACAGGAGGTTGTATCAGGCCTACCCGGTAACAAACGAGCAGGCCTTTGCGAATGGCTTAACCCATTAACATTTCAATATCAGCATCAACATCTGGCATGGCTAGAATATGCTTATAAACGTCGTCTAATTGCAAATGGAGAGCATGCGCTAATTTTGCTGGGAATAACTCAAATTGTTCTTTTTGTATATCCTGCTCATGCTCAATTAAATAGCGGCTTAGTACCAGTAAAGAGGCATAAGGATCTAAGGTGCCGCTCTTCGCGGGTGTGTATTGATGTTGAATAGCTTGAGCAATCTCTTCCGGAAAATGCCAATGCCGTGCCAGCTCGGCACCGGCTTGGGTAAAATCAAAACCTAAATGTTTCATCTCAATTTCGCGGCGGCGATTACCCGCAGCCACTTCTTGATCAATTAACACCGCCATTTCGGGTTTAACGATGTGAATTAAATATTCCCCCACGCCGTGTAATAAACCGCACGTGTAGGCCATTTCAGCATCAGCTTTAATCAGCTTGGCTAAATACTTTGCCCGGTTCGCCATCCGAAACGAATAGCGCCAGTAAGCAGGTAAATCGAAACCTGGAATAGCCTTAAAACTGCCAGCTAAGCCAACCGATAACACTAGGGTACGCAGGGTACTGGTGCCAAGTACTAACACCGCATCTTTGACGGAGCCAATTTTCCGATGACCGCCGTATTTGGCTGAGTTGGCCAAACGCAATACTTTTGCTGTTAACGCTTGGTCATTGCTTAAAATGCTGGCAATGTGTTCGCTGCTCACGGTATCACTCTGAAAACTAGCAATCAGTTCTTGTAACACTTTTGGAATGGATGGCAGAGTAGTCGCTTTTTCGATAAGTTGACGCATAAATAACGTAATCCCATAACGATTAAATGGTTTTAATTATCAGCATAGTGCATTTTTGCCTTGATTAGCTATTGCTTTACCTAACTTTTCTGCATTTTTTTGCAATAGAGCCCTACCAAATAGCCTTACTGGTAAAGCAAGCAAAAACACCTACACTTATTAAGTCAATTTAATCTAAGGAGTTTTGCTATGCGCAGTGTTCCTATGTTTCTTTATCCGATTACGCTGATATTCACTAGCATGCTGCTCGTGGGCTGTAAACCGAATACGCCAGCCACCCCGACTATGAATCCGATAGCAGAAGTTGCAGTGACCACCGAACCGGTGCCCCCCGACACCTGTCTGTTAAAAGTTGGCTTTGATGCTTGGGAGCCCTACCATTATTTAGGGCAAGCCGCACAACCACAGGGTTTAGATATCGACATTTTGCAAGCGCTGACCCGCGAACTCAATTGTGAGTTACAACTGGTGCCGGGTGACTGGGCGCATTTATTAAGCCAGCTACAAGCCGGTGAACTCGATGTATTACCCAGCGCCTCAAAGAATGCTGAACGTGAACGTTATGCTTGGTTTTCTAATGCCTATCGACAAGAACAATTTGTGTTACTGACCAGAACCGAGGTGGAAATGGATTATGCCGATTTTCCAGCGTTCATCGAGGCAGGCCATACTATCGGTGTGGTGAGTGGTTATTATTATGGTGACTTAATTAATCAATTGTATGGCGAAAAACCGCAAGCCTTTGTTAACGCCCAGATCAGCGAACTTAATTTAGCGCGCTTACAAGATGAAGAGATCAGTGGTGCCCTAGAAGATAGCTTTGTCGCTGCCGCGATTATTCGCCGTAAAGGATTGAGCCAACAAATACAGCCACTCTCACTAAGCTTGGCGCCATCTGAGGTGTACTTTATGCTCAGTAAAAAAAGTATATCAGAATCACAACTAGCCGAATTTAATCAAGCTATTAGCGCCTTGCAGCAAAATGGTAGCTTGGCTGAATTAATCAGCCGCTATCAGCAATAACACATTTAGCTACTACGCCTTAAAAAATGCTGCCTCGTAAACCCAGCAGAATAAAAGCGCAATGTTGCGGTTATTTTGCTCAGAAAACTCACTGCCAAGTATGGTTTACTTGGCCGTATTTTCATAAACAGAACTGGCAAAGTCATATCGTGCTGCGCTCAGGCTTTGCGAATAGACTATCTGCCGGATAATTGACAGTAAATCTTGAATAGTTAAAGGATACTGGCATACTCTTAACTAATTGTTTAACTTCAAGCTACCGGAGTAAACGGCCACTATGGCGGTGACGAGTAATTCCACCCTGCTCAAGAAATTGATCCAGCAGAGCATTATTGATGGCGATAAAGTGACGAAACTGATTACCGAAAAGGGTAAACAGTATCGTACTTTGCCTGAACTATTAATCACCGAAAAGCTACTCGATTCAGTTAAGTTAGCCGAAGTGGCGAATAGCATTAGCCAGCACATCATGCTGGATCTGGATTTTTTTGATGTCAGCTCTATTCCCGAAGACTTACGCAATGAAAAACTGACACGTAAAAGCGATATGCTGCCGTTGGCCAAAAAAGGCCGAACCATGTATCTGGCGGTGGTGGATCCGACCAATATGGCCGCCATTGAAGATTTCGAATTTAATGCCGGCTTAAATGCTGAAATCGTCATCGTGCAGTACGACAAATTAGCCAAGCTGATCGAACGCCTGTTTGAAAATGCTTATGCCAGTTTGGGCTCAGGTGATGGCGAGTGGGATTTGACGGCCATGGGTGTGGTCGAAGAAGAAACCGATGATACGCCTGCCATACAAAGCGATAAAGAAGATCAGCCGATCATTACCTTTATCAACAAAATTTTATTAGATGCTATTCGTAAAGGCGCCTCAGATTTACACTTTGAGCCCTATGAAAAAATGTTTCGGATCCGCTTTCGGATTGATGGCATTTTAACTGAGGTGGCCAGCCCACCGGTTGCGCTGTCCACACGGCTATGTGCCCGTTTAAAAGTGATGTCACGGCTGGACATCGCCGAAAAACGTGTACCGCAAGATGGCCGCATTAAACTGAAACTCTCCGCAAAAAAATCTATCGATTTTCGGGTCAGCACCCTGCCGACATTGTATGGCGAAAAAATCGTAATGCGGATCCTCGACTCAGACAGCGCTATGCTCGGTATCGATATCTTGGGTTATGAGGACGCACAAAAACAATTGTATTTAAATGCCTTAGCCCAGCCACAAGGCATGATCTTAGTAACCGGCCCTACTGGTAGCGGTAAAACCGTGTCGCTGTATACCGGCTTAGCGATTCTGAATACCGAAGAAACCAATATATCTACCGCAGAAGACCCGGTCGAAATTAACTTGCCTGGCATTAACCAAGTGCAAGTTAATGCGCGTGCTGGGTTAACTTTTGCCACGGCTTTACGCGCTTTTTTACGGCAAGACCCGGATGTGGTGATGGTGGGTGAAATCCGCGATTTAGAAACGGCCGAAATCGCCATTAAAGCGGCGCAAACCGGTCACTTGGTGTTATCGACATTACACACCAACTCCGCCCCGGAAACACTGACACGCTTGCTTAACATGGGCGTACCGGCTTATAACGTGGCCAGTTCGGTTTCGTTGATTATTGCCCAGCGCCTAGCCCGGCGGCTTTGCCCGAATTGCAAAGTGCAAGAAGACATTCCCCAAGCCGAATTACTGCGCCAAGGTTATGAAGAAGATGAAGTGCATAACATTAAAATATTTAAACCAGTTGGCTGTGAGCATTGCACCAATGGCTATAAAGGCCGCGTGGGTATCTATGAAGTAATGCCGATCAGCCCAAAAATGGCAGATATTATTATGCAAAACGGCAACTCCATTGATATCGCTAATCAGGCAAAACTGGATGGCATTAATAACTTGCGCCGCTCAGGCTTGCTAAAAGCAGCGGCGGGTGTCACCAGTTTAGCTGAAGTCAATCGGGTCACCAAAGGCTAAACAAGCCCTAGACCAACGCTTTAAGAGCCGCAAAAGGACAATCGCAGATGGCGCAGAACAATAATTTCAAAATCAAAGAGCTGCATACCCATACTTACAAAGCACTCAACCGCAAAGGTGAAAAAAAATCGGGGGAAATTAAAGCGGGCAGTATTGCTGAAGGTAAGGCACTATTAAGGCAACAAGGTTTAACACCAATCACCGTTAGAAAAAAGCCCAAGTCATTATTTGGTGATCAAACCAAAATTACCGCAGCAGACATTTCTATTGTTACGAGACAAATCGCCACTATGCTGGGTGCAGGTGTGCCTTTGGTGCAATCAATTGATCTCATTGCCAATGGCTCAGATAACAAAAGCCTACGCGTTCTAATGCAAAAAATCTCAGTGAAAATTCAAGCGGGTTTACCGCTTTCTGAGACGCTGCGCGAACACCCGAAGTATTTTGATGAGCTGTATTGTGATTTAGTGAAATCCGGAGAGCAATCGGGTGCCTTAGATCGAATTTTTGATCGCATTGCCATTTATAAAGAAAAAGCCGAAGCGTTAAAATCAAAAATCAAAAAAGCCATGTTTTATCCCATTGCAGTACTAGTCGTTGCTCTTATTGTCACTTCAATCTTACTTATTTTTGTCGTGCCACAATTTGCCGAAATTTTTGGCAGCTTTGGTGCTGAATTGCCCGCGTTTACCTTATTTGTTTTAGGTATTTCTGAGCTAATGCAAAGCTATTGGTGGGTCGTATTAGGCATCATTTTACTAACTGGTTACCTTATAAGCAAAGCGTATAAAAATAACCTACAATTTCGCACGGCTTCAGATTTATTTATTTTAAAAGCGCCAGTAATTGGCAATATTCTGAACAAAGCGGCGGTCGCACGTTTTGCTCGCACCCTATCCACTACCTTTGCAGCCGGTGTGCCACTGATTGAGGCTTTAGAGTCGGCTGCGGGCGCCTCAGGCAATGAAATTTATCGCAATGCCATAATGGAAATACGCGATGAAGTCTCTTCCGGTAATCAAATGCATAACTCCATGAAGCAAACCGAACGCTTCCCAGAAATGGTTATTCAAATGGTGTCTATCGGTGAAGAATCCGGTGCCTTAGATAGTATGCTTGCGAAAGTAGCTAACATTTACGAGCAAGAAGTCGATGATGCGGTAGACGGCCTTACTGCCTTGTTAGAGCCGATGATTATGGCCGTGTTAGGTGTGGTTATCGGTGGTCTGATAGTTGCCATGTATTTACCGATCTTCCAAATGGGCAGTGTTGTGGGATGAATGAGTTAAGTTTAGTTTTTAGCACTTATCCTTGGCTTTTTTTAAGCCTAGTGGCGTTACTTAGCTTAGTGATTGGCAGCTTTTTAAATGTGCTGATTTATCGGCTGCCGATTATGATGGAGCGTGCATGGCAGGCGGAATTTCAAGAATATTTTCAGCCTAACCAGCAACATAAAGCGGCAACCCCTTTTAACTTAGCTGTACCGCGTTCAGCTTGCCCCAAGTGCCAACAACCGATTGCCGCTTACGATAATATCCCGCTGTTAAGTTGGCTATGCTTAAAAGGCCGTTGCCGGCAGTGTAAAACCGCCATTAGTGCACGTTATCCTGCGGTAGAGTTGTTAACAGCCGTACTGTCTACTTTAGTGGCTTGGCAATATGGCCCGACTCTGACCAGTGCAGTACTGATTTTTTTAACCTGGGGCTTAGTGGCGCTGAGCTTTATTGATATTGATAAAATGCTGTTGCCGGATCAGCTGACTTTACCCCTGCTCTGGTTGATGTTGTTATTTAGCATCACTAGCAGTGCCATAGTTAATCCAGAACAAGCCTTGCTTGGTGCCGCAGCCGGTTATTTAAGCCTGTGGTCGGTGTACTGGGCTTTTAAGTTACTGACCGGCAAAGAAGGTATGGGTTATGGTGATTTTAAACTGTTAGCGATTTTTGGTGCACTGTTAGGCTGGCAGCAATTACCCCTGATCATTTTACTGTCGTCTGTAGTTGGTGCGGTAATTGGTGTGACTTTGCTCAGCATTCAAGGTAAAGATAAAGCGACACCTATCCCATTTGGCCCCTATATTGCCGCAGCAGGCTGGATTGCCATGCTCTGGGGTGAGCAAATGACGGGCGCCTATCTGCGTTATCTCGGCCTATGAAGCAGCCTGCTGCAATAACATCACTGCTGATTGGCCTGACCGGCGGCATAGGGAGCGGTAAAAGCACGGTAGCAGAACATTTTAAAGCGCTGGGTGCTCACTATGTTGATGCGGATATCGTTGCACGCGAAGTGGTTATGCCGGGCAGCCCTTGTTTAGCGGCTATTGTGCAACACTTTGGCCCGGGTATTTTATTAGCAGATGGTCAGTTGGATCGTGCAGCATTACGCAAGACCATCTTTGCCGATAGCGCCGCCAAACGCTGGTTAGAACACTTACTCCACCCAGCGATCCGCAGCGAGTTACTTAGCCAACTGGCGGCCAGCACAACACCGTATACACTTCTGGTAGCGCCATTATTACTTGAAAATGGCTTAGATAAATTGGTGTCTCGAGTGCTGGTTGTGGATGTGAGCGAACAAACGCAGTTAGCCCGCACGACCACGCGAGATAACAACAGTGAAAACCAGGTTCGTGCCATTATGGCAGCACAAATCGACAGAGCCGCTCGCTTAGCCGCTGCGGATGATGTTATCGATAACAATGGCACTGCCGCAGAGTTGTTGCCGCAAATTAGCCGCTTACATCAAGCGTATCTTGCCATGAGCCAAAAAATAGGTGAAAAATCGCAGTGACGACTGCCGAATTAATTTACGAACATCCACTTAACGAAAAAATCCGCACTTATTTACGGGTTGAGCATTTATTTACCCAACTTAACAGCCTTGCCGATCTTGAAAATGAAGCACAGCAGCTCAGTTACTTTAGTGCGTTATTTACACTGATTGATGTGTTAGATCGGCATGATATCCGCCCCGATTTACTCAAAGATATTGAACGCTGTGAAAATCAATTAGTGCAATGGTCACGCCATCCATCGGTGTCTGATAAAAAGCTGCAAGTGATGCTGCAACAAGCGCTGCGTTTACAAAGTGACTTATTACGCAGTGGCAAATTAAGTAGCCCGATCAAAGATGATGTGTTTTTAGCGCCGCTGCGCCAACGGTTTGGCTTACCCGGTGGTTGCTGTTACTTTGATATGCCACAGCTACAATACTGGCTAGCCTTACCACAAGCAGAGCGACAACAGCAGCGCGCAGAATGGCATAACGCCTTGCAACAAACGGAGCAAGCGATTCAATTTGTACTCAGTTTTGTGCGTGAGCGTGGCCATTTTCAAACGATCAGCAGCGATAACGGTTTTTACCAACAAAATGCTGAACAGTTTGAACTGCTGCGCATTAAATATCAGCAGTCGGGTGGATCTTTTCCTACGGTGAGCGGTAATCGTTATCGCTACGCCATCCGCTTTATGCAATTAACCGAGCAAGCCGGCCGCAGTGTGTGTGCTGAAGCGGTAAGTTTTCAATTGGCATGCTGTTAGCACTGACAAGTCTGCTGTTTTAATACAACTAATATCGCAAGCTTTTACTTGCCGCCGTCATTTTTTAATCTGGCCTGCAGATAAGTTTTCTGGCTGAGCCTAACGCATATAGAGCTGATCTGTTACAATCCACGTGTGTTTATTGTTGCTGCTACAGATCTCGCAGCAGCCGCCGTTAGAGGAGCCCTGCATGACCACTACAATTCAATGTCCTACCTGTAAAACGCCGGTTATTTGGCAACCTGAATCGGTATTTCGCCCTTTTTGTAGCGAACGCTGTAAGTTAATCGACTTAGGTGATTGGGCCGCAGAAAATCATCGTATTCCCGATAAAATGCCGATTGATGCAGCGTTATCAGAAGCGTATTTAGCAGAATTAGAACAAGAGATGATGGCGCAGGATAATCAGTTTTTTAAAAATACAGATTAATGAAAATGCGCTTAACTCAGTGCACAGTGAAGCAGTAGCTTAGCTGTGCGTGTTGAGTTTTGAGTTTTGAGTGTTGAGTGTTGAGTGTTGAGTGTTGAGTGTTGAGTGTTGAGTGTTGAGTGTTGAGTTTTGAGTTTTGAGTTTTGAGTTTTGAGTTTTGAGTTTTGAGTTTTGAGTTTTGAGATATTAGAGAAAGTGTTGTTGCAGATGTTCAACAATTGGCTGATTGGCATCGGGCAGTGCAATAGTATCAAGCTCACTGATAGCAAACCACTTTACTGCTTGCCCTTCTAAGCCTTGCGGCTCACCACTAAACTCAGTAACTAAACGAATATCCAAAAACACTTCACGCTCTGGATATTGATAACGCAATTGCAGCAAAGGGGAACTGGCCTGCACTGTAATACCAATTTCTTCGGCTAATTCGCGAACCAAGGCGTGCTCTGTTAACTCACCTTGTTCCAGCTTTCCGCCTGGAAACTCCCATTTACCCCCTTGATGCTGTGATGCTTTGCGCAAGGCAAGCAACACCTGCTGTTGGCGTACAATCACGCCAACAGCCACATGCAACACCGACTTAGCTAAGTTGGCCATGACAGTGCTTGTATTTTTTACCTGAACCACAAGGACAGGCGTCATTACGACCTACTTTAGCGCCGTCACGTATCACTGGGGCAGCGTTTTGCATACCTTCTGGTAAATCACTTGCTAACGACTCGGCATCCGCATGTTGATAGTTGTGCGGTACGTTGTCAGCTTGACGGCGTTGCTCTTCAACTGCTTCAACATCTTCTGCCGCTTTCACTTGCACGCGACTAAGAATACCAATCACATCCAGTTTCAGTGCTTCCAACATGTTGGTGAATAACTCAAAAGATTCGCGCTTATATTCTTGCTTCGGATTCTTCTGCGCATAACCACGTAGGTTGATCGCTTGACGCAAGTGATCCATCGCCGCCAAATGCTCTTTCCAGTGTGTATCTAAACTTTGTAACATAATGGCTTTTTCAAACTGACGTAGCACTTGTGGGCCAACCATCTGTTCTTTTGAATTGTAAGACGCGCTCACTTCTGCTTGAATACGCTCACGTAGCTTCTCTTCAAACAGCTTTTTGTCATCCGCTAACCATTGGCTAATCGGCAATGCCACGCCAAAGTCGGCTTGCAGACGCTGCTCTAAACCAGGGATATCCCACATTTCGTCCATAGACTGTGGCGGGATATAGTCATTAATCATGCTGTTAACAACGTCATCACGAATGGCATGAATGGTTTCGCTAATATCGTCGGCATCTAACAAGTCATTACGTTGCTCATACACCACTTTACGTTGGTCATTAGCTACGTCATCAAACTCCAGTAACTGCTTACGAATATCAAAGTTACGCGCTTCCACTTTACGTTGTGCGTTTTCAATGGCACGACTGACCCAAGGGTGCTCGATAGCTTCACCTGGCGCCATACCAATACGGCGCATCATTGCCGCCATCCGATCTGAGGCGAAAATCCGCATCAAGGCATCTTCTAGCGATAAGTAAAAACGGGAAATGCCTGGGTCACCTTGACGACCGGCACGACCACGTAACTGGTTATCAATACGACGCGATTCGTGACGCTCAGTACCAATGATATGCAAACCACCGGCTGCAATCACGGCATCATGGCGTTTCTGCCATTCTGCTTTCGCTGCCGCAACCACTTCGGCATCCGCATCGGCACCTAAGGCTTGTAATTCACTTTGCCAACTGCCGCCTAACACGATATCGGTACCACGACCCGCCATGTTTGTGGCGATAGTGACCGTGCCTGGACGACCGGCATCAGCAATAATTTGTGCTTCGTTAGCGTGAAACTTAGCGTTTAATACTTGGTGGGTAATTTTGGCTTTGTTCAGTAACGTTGATAAGTATTCTGAGCTTTCAATTGACGCCGTACCTACCAACACAGGGCGGCCAGTATCGCGAGCGGTTTTCACATCTTCGATAATGGCGTTGTATTTATCTTCAGCCGTTAAATACACTAAATCGGCCAGATCTTGGCGTACCATCGGCTTGTTGGTCGGTACCACTATGGTTTCTAAACCATAAATTTGTTGGAACTCAAACGCTTCGGTATCAGCAGTACCGGTCATACCGCCTAATTTGTCATATAAGCGGAAATAATTTTGGAAAGTAATAGAGGCCAGCGTTTGGTTTTCGTTTTGAATGCGCACGCCTTCTTTAGCTTCTACCGCTTGGTGTAAGCCTTCAGACCAACGGCGGCCTTCCATTGTCCGGCCCGTGTGCTCATCGACAATAACAATATCGCCATCTTTTACAACGTAATCAACATCGCGTTTAAACAACTGGTGCGCACGTAAAGCAGCATACACATGGTGCAGTAGCGTAATATTTGCAGCAGAGAATAAGGTGTCATGTTCGCCAATCATGCCGCGCTCTCGCAACATGTTTTCGACTTGAATTTGACCCGCTTCCGTTAAGTACACCTGACGCGCTTTTTCATCCACAGTAAAGTGGCCATCACCGTGTTTATCTTCTTCGTCTTCTTTTTCTTGGCGCACTAACTCGGGCACTAGCACGTTAATCTTTTTATACAGCTCAGAGCTGTCTTCGGCGGGACCGGAGATAATCAGTGGTGTCCGCGCTTCATCGATCAGGATTGAATCCACCTCATCGATAATGGCAAAGGCCAGATCGCGCTGTACACGTTCTTGTGGCGAGAACGCCATGTTGTCACGTAGATAGTCGAAACCGAATTCATTATTGGTGCCGTAAGTGATATCGGCGGCATAGGCTTTTTGCTTTTCTGGGTGTGCCATGCCGGGCACGTTAACACCCACAGTTAAGCCTAAGAAGGTAAACAGCGGCTCGTTAGTTTGCGCATCGCGTTTTGCCAGGTAATCGTTAACGGTAATAACATGTACCGACTTGCCACTCAGAGCATTTAGGTAAGCAGGCAAAGTGGCCGTTAAGGTTTTACCTTCACCGGTACGCATTTCCGAGATTTTACCTTGATGCAGCACCATACCACCGACCAGTTGCACATCAAAGTGACGCATGTCAAACACGCGCTTACTGGCTTCGCGCACGGTGGCGAAGGCTTCAGGCAGAATGTCGTCTAAGGTCGCGCCGTCTTGTACGCGCTGTTTAAATTCGCTGGTTTTCGTTTTTAATTGTTCATCACTCAGCTTTTCGTATTCCGCTTCCAGCGCATTGATTTGCTGTACCTGTTTTTTTAATTTTTTTAAGAAACGGTCATTACGGCTACCAATTAATTTGGCAAAAAATTTTCCAAACATTATCCAGATACCATTTTAAGTTAAAGCTGCAATGCAGCCCTGGCCATGCCAGTATTATCGTCAGTGTGAGGTCTGGCTTAATGCTCAGACATGGGCCAAAGTAAACAGGATATGGTGATGGTTTATCCTGCTTTCAAGGGCAGTGGCTACTGCTACTGCCGCAGCCTAAAAACTGTTACACTTTGTGCGTTGTTTTACTATTCCAAACAGGCTGCTGCAAATGAAACGTTATAGCCATAAACCAGAAGATTTAACTAAACTTTTTAGTCATAGCACTCTGGCTGGCGTGCAACAGCAGTTTCAATTAATCGGTAAACTTAATGAAGAATTGTGTCAGATCCTGCAATTAACACAACTCACCTCTTGTCAGGTCGCAACCATTAAAGAGGGGCGAGCGATTATTTTATGTAGTTCGGCAGCCTGGGCTACGCGACTAAAAATGCAACGCGTCGCCATTCTAGACAATTTCCGCAAAAAAATCTTGCCTGAATTAGCAGGGATTGATATCGACGTGTCGCCGGTAGGCCAAACAAAGCCATTACAGGTGCAAGAGCAGCCGGTAAAACCGTATTGTGCGACATTAAGTGACGATACCCGATTGCAGTTACAACAGGCTGCTGCGCAAACCGATGGGCCAGTGCAACAAGCCTTACAACGCCTGTTGCGCAATATGCCCGATAACACACCGCGCTAAAGGCAACGCTTACAACCCATCAAGTCAGATAACTAAATTGCAGACGAAAAAAAAGCCGCTAAGCGGTAATGCCGATCAGTTAAGTATTTACCATGACGCGGTTTGCTCACATCAACACGCCAAGAATCATCCCTGAGGCTCCTTTCCGGCCATCCATGGCCTTCAACGGTTGATTTAGAGCAAACAGGTCATGTTAACTGACTTGCATTGCGTTTAGCGGCTTTCTTAGGGCTTAGTAGCCCTAGGCAAGTTGTGGTGCCAAGAACGATATCGGCATTTCTGCTTTATCTTCGAAGGTCACAAATTCCCAGTTTTCTTGCTTGGCCAATACCGCTGATAACAGTTGGTTATTTAAACCATGACCTGTTTTATACGAACGGAACTCACCTAAAATACTGTGGCCAGCCATGTAAAGATCGCCGATGGCATCTAACATCTTGTGCTTAATAAACTCATCGTCATAACGCAGGCCATCTTGGTTTAACACGCGGAACTCATCGAGCACCACCGCGTTATCCATGCTGCCACCCAGCGCTAAATTGTTAGCACGTAAAAATTCAACTTCGTGCAGGAAGCCGAAAGTACGCGCACGGCTGATTTCTTTAATAAAGCTGGCGGCTGAAAACTCCATCACCACGTGTTGCGTGGTTTCTGAAATGATCGGGTGATTAAAGTTAATGGCAAAATCTAACTTAAAGCCATTGTGGGGCTTAAATTCTGCCCATTTATCACCGTCTTCTACCCGAACCGTTTGTTTAATGCGAATAAACTTCTTCGCTAAACGCTGCTCGGCAATACCCGCTTCTAATAACAAATAGACAAATGGGTTGGCGCTGCCGTCCATAATAGGGATTTCTGCTGAATCAACATCAATAACTAAGTTATCAATGCCCAGGCCAGCAATCGCGGCCATTAAATGCTCAGTGGTAGATAACCGCACACCCTGTTCGTTAATCAAACAGGTACACATTACAGTATCGCCCACTAACGAAGGGGTGATTTTGAAATCGACTACCGGAGACAAGTCTACACGCCGGAATACAATACCGGTATTGTCAGGTGCAGGTCGGAGAGTAAGCGTAACCTTTTCACCTTTGTGTAAACCCACACCGACAGAGCTAACAGTCTGTTGAATGGTACGTTGTTTAATCATAAGTTTTTCCTGCTCAATTAGTAAGCAATCATAAACGGGCGCGCAGCATAGCACATCACTAATAGTATGCCAATTATTAGCTTAACAGCGGATGAATCTCATCTGCTTGACTATGTCCACTTTACACTGTCGCAAAGCGACAGCGATTAATCAGCCTGTTTTCTTAAAAACGCTGGGATATCGAAAATATCGATGCCGCCTTTTGCTTCTGCCTGTGGCTTAGTTTGTGGCAACTCTTCACGTTGTGCCGCAACCGCAGGAGCCGGTTGACGCACAGCATTACCGTGTTGAACATAACTGGTAGTAACAGGTTCAGCGCGATGCGTTGGCACTAAGCTGATATCTGGGCGACGATCCGCACCGATACCGGTAGCCACCACAGTAACACGTAATTCGTCATGCATTTCTGGGTCAATCACGGCACCCACTACCACGGTTGCATTTTCAGAAGCGAAAGCTTTGACGGCATTACCGACAATTTCAAACTCTTCAATGCTGATATCTAAACCGGCGGTAATGTTTACCAAAATACCCTTCGCACCTGATAAATCGATATCTTCTAACAGTGGGCTAGAAATCGCTTGTTCAGCGGCTTCTTCAGCACGGTCAGGACCACTGGCGCGGCCAGTACCCATCATGGCAGTGCCCATTTCTGACATCACAGTACGTACGTCGGCGAAGTCAACGTTGATCAAACCTGGACGCGTAATAAGTTCAGCAATGCCCTGCACGGCACCCAGTAACACGTTATTAGCGGCTTTAAAGGCATCCAGTAAGCTAGTGCCTTTACCTAATACTTTTAATAACTTATCGTTAGGAATAGTAATTAACGAGTCAACATGTTTGCTTAACTCTAAAATACCTTCATCAGCATAAGCCGTACGCTTTTTACCTTCGAATGGGAAAGGTTTCGTCACAACCGCAACAGTCAGAATACCCAACTCACGCGCCACTTCCGCAACGATAGGTGCAGCACCTGTACCCGTACCACCGCCCATGCCGGCTGCGATAAAGATCATATCCGCGCCTTGTAGGGTTTTCTTGATAGTTTCACGATCTTCTTCTGCCGAACGACGACCAATTTCTGGATTCGCACCCGCACCTAAACCTTTGGTTACACTGGCACCCAGTTGTAAGGTGACGTTGGCAGAGGAATTACGTAGTGCTTGGGCATCGGTATTCGCCGCCACAAACTCTACGCCTTCAATATTGCTAGCAACCATATATTCCACGGCGTTACCACCGCCACCACCAACACCAATAACTTTAATGACCGCTTCTTGGTTGTGGTTTTCCATTAACTCAAACATAGCTCTCTCTCCGTTTTTACGCTTACTTAAAACTGACCATTGAACCAGCTGCTAATTTTTTTAAAAAAGCTGCTGACTGAATCACGGCTTTGACTGGCTGCCTTGTTTTGGCTGCGCACGTCCTTGCCATAGAGTAACAAGCCAATGACGCTGGCGTAGGCCGGGTCATTAACATATTCTTTTAAACCAGTGATGTGCATCGGATAACCGATCCGCACCGGCATCTGGAAAATATCTTCGGCAAATTCGACCGCACCTTCCATTTTGGAGGTGCCTCCGGTTAACACTAAACCGGCAGCAATTTGCTCTTCTAAACCACTGGAGCGAATTTCTTCTTGCACCAGTTCAAATAATTCTTGGTAACGCGGTTCGACCACTTCCGCTAAGGTATGACGCGACATAGATCGCGCAGCTCGCCCCCCCACACTGGGTACTTCGATGCTTTCTTCTTTACCCACCATGCTGCGCAGCGCGCAAGCATACTGCACTTTGATCTCTTCCGCATGACTAATTGGTGTACGGAAAATTTTCGCGATATCACTGGTTACCTGATTGCCCGCTACCGGGATGACTGCCGTGTGGCGTAAGGCGCCATTGGTGAAGATCGAAATATCGATAGTGCCACCGCCGATATCCACCACGCAGACCCCTAACTCTTTTTCGTCGTCGGTTAACACGGCATAACTTGATGCCAGCGACGAGAAAATAAGCTGATCAACATGTAAGCCACAACGCTCGACACACTTCTCAATATTCTTCGCCATATCGTTTGCACAAGTAATAATGTGTGCCCGCGCTTCCATCCGAACGCCTGACATACCTACTGGGCTTTTAATGCCCTCTTGCATGTCGACTGAAAACTCTTGAGGTAAGACATGCAACATGCGACGCTCGGCGGAAATGGGTACCGATTTCGCTGCATGGATCACATTGGCCACGTCTTCGTTGGTCACTTCGGTATCGTTAATCGGCACCATGCCACTCTCGTTTTGGCAACGAATATGCTTACCGGTAATACCTAAATACACTGACGATACTTGGCAATCCGCCATTAACTCGGCTTCATTGATCGCGCGCTGTACTGCCTGCACCACCAAGTTCAAGTCGTTAACGCCGCCTTTATCCATGCCACGCGAAACGTGGGTGCCAACACCCACGATGCTCAGCTGATTGTCTGCGGTAATTTCGCCCACAACCGCCTTAATCTGGGCAGTACCGATATCCAAGCCTACAATCAAATCCCGCTCTAATGACTTTGTCATGTTTTTCTCTTTGTCTCTGTTGCACCATAGCGCACGGCAATACCCGTGTCATAACGTAAATCTACTTCCACCATGGCGGCGTTTATCTTGTGTTGCTGCATGGTGGGATACAACTCAACAAACCGCTGAAGCCGCTTTAATGATTCTTCCCTGCCCAGTTGCAGCTGTAAGCCATCGGCTAATTCTAGGCGCCAAGCAAAACGCTCGGTTAACCAAATTTGCCGCACACTAAACTCATGTAACTGCAGCAATTGCTGCATATTAGTAAACATGTTCAGGGCATCCTGCGCTGAGCCTTCTGGCCCATGCAATAGGGGTAGCGAAGTGGTCAGCTGTTCGAGTGGGGCATCAAACACCACCCCTTTGTTGTTGATCAGCTGCTCTGAATTCCACACCGCGACCGGTTGCTGCTCTGTCACCACCACCACCAAGGTATCAGGCCATTGTTTGCGCACGGCGACCTGATAAACCCAATGTTGTTGTTGCAGGAACTGCTGCACCTGATCCACGTTCACTCTAAAAAAGTTACCGACATATTCCTGTTGAATGCGCTGCTGTAACGCTTTGGCATCCAAATGTTGAAAATTGCCATACAACTTCACTTGTGAAATCGGTACACTTTGTTGATCTTGTACCCATTGCACTAACTTCACCGTTAAATAACCTAAAAACACTAACGAGCAGCCAAAAAACACCAGCCCCGCGATAAAAGCGGCTCGGCTAGGTGTAGCTGGGACGGTCGCAGTGTTCGTCATACTAGCGGCGCGCCGACTCAGCTTGCGTTAAAATCGCCAGCACTAACTGTTGAAAACTGTAACCGGCGGCTTTCGCTGCCATAGGCACTAACGACTTTTCTGTCATGCCCGGTACGGTGTTCACTTCTAATAAATAAAATTGACCTTGCTGGTCCAGCATTAAATCAACCCGGCCCCAACCTGACGCGCCCACGGCTTGAAAAGCCGCTAAAGCGGTTTTTTGTATTGCTTGTGTCAGCTCTGCCGTTAATGGCGCAGGGCATAAATATTCGGTGCTATTGGCCTGATACTTCGCTTCGTAATCATAAAAGGAGCGTGGGGTGCGCATCTCAACAATCGGCAATACCGCACCATTTAAGATAGCAATAGTAAATTCACGCCCTTCAATCCAGCGCTCGACTAAGACCTCTTCGTCATATTGATGGGCTGTTGCAATAGCTTGCGCTAACTCTTCAGCCGTGACTGCCACGCTCATGCCAATGCTTGAGCCTTCATTGGCAGGCTTAACCATCACTTTGCCACCAAGTTCCGCTAGCATCGCGGCGTAATCTTCAGTGCCTGGCCTGGCTACAGCAAAAGCTGCTGTTGGTAATCCTTGGGCTTGAAACAACCATTTACAGCGAATTTTATCCATCGCTAAGGCAGAACCCAGCACACCGCTACCGGTATAAGGCAAGCCGCGCTGCTCTAAAGCGCCTTGCATCACGCCGTCTTCGCCGCCGCGCCCGTGTAACACAATAAACACTTTATCGGCGTCGAGGCTGCTTAAATCTTCTTGTTGTGGGTCAAATGCAAAGGCATTAACGCCAGCATCTAATAATGACGCTAACACCGCTTTGCCAGAACGTAACGACACTTCACGCTCAGCTGAAGAACCGCCAAACATCACCGCTACTTTTGCGTTTTGGCTCATACCGCAGCTCCCTTAGTCGCTTTTAATTGTTCGATATTTAATCCCAAAGCACTCAGTTGTTTTACTAAGGTGCCGATATTGCCCGCGCCCTGCGTTAACACCACATCCCCGTCTTGCAGCACATCGGCTAAACAAGCGGCTAAATCGCTTGGCTGCGCCACATAGATGGGTTCTAACTGGCCTCGCGCTCGAATAGAACGCGCTAAACTACGGCTATCGGCCCCGGCAATTGGCGCTTCGCCTGCAGCATAGACTTCCAATAATAATAAGGTGTCAACTTCAGACAGTACCCGAGCAAAATCATCATACAGATCACGGGTACGGGTATAACGATGTGGCTGATAACACATCACCAAACGTCGTTCTGGCCAAGCATTGCGCACCGCCGCAACGGTAGCGGCAACTTCGGTTGGGTGATGACCGTAATCGTCGAGCAAGATAGCTTTGCCACGACCGGTGTCAAATTCACCATACTGTTGAAAACGCCGACCAATGCCTTCAAATTTACTTAACGCCGCTAAAATCGCCGGTTCCGCTATGCCTTCGTCTTGCGCTAAAGCAAAAGCAGCGGTGGCATTTAACGCATTGTGCTTGCCTGGCAAATTTAGGATCACTTGCCGGGTTTGACCTTGAGCATCACGAATACTGAACTGCGTGCGTGTGCCAGACTGCTGAAAATCGCTGATTTGAAAGTCGGCATCTTCACTAAAACCATAGGTCAGCACCGTGCGACCTATGCGCGGGATCAAGTCACGTAATACGGGGTCATCTAAACAAATTACCGCCATGCCATAAAACGGCAGATTATGTAAAAACTCTAAATAGGTGGCTTTTAGCTTTTCAAAGTCACCTTGATAGGTGTCCATGTGATCCGCTTCAATATTGGTGATCACCGTTGCCATCGGTTGCAAATGTAAAAACGAGGCATCGCTTTCATCGGCTTCGGCAATTAAATAACGCCCCGCCCCTAAGCGCGCATTGGAACCGGCAGAATTTAACAAGCCGCCAATTACGAAAGTGGGATCGGCACCGGCTTCAGCAAAAATTGAGGCGAGTAAGCTGGTCGTCGTGGTTTTGCCATGCGTGCCCGCAATAGCAATACCATGGCGAAACCGCATTAATTCACCGAGCATTTCGGCACGGCGCACCACAGGAATGCGTAACTCGCGCGCGGCTTGCACTTCAGCATTGTCGTTTTTAATGGCGCTAGAAACAACGACAACACTGGCGCCTTGAATATTTTCAGCGCTGTGGCCAAAAAATAATTCTGCACCTAGGCTGCGCAATCTGTCGGTGACGGTGTTCGGCGCGATATCCGAGCCGGAAACCTTATAACCTTCATTGACTAATACTTCGGCAATACCGCCCATGCCGGCACCGCCAATGCCTACAAAGTGAATGCGTTCAACCCGGCGCATCGCCAGTTTTTTCTGTTGTGGCGTGGTAATCATACTGCTTGTCCTGTTACTTGCCGACATACTGCTACTACTGCGGTAGTCGCATTGTCTCGTGCCTGCAGCCTGGCATTTTGCGCAAACTGCTGCAGCACACTTTTATCTGTTAAACACGGCGTCAATAATGGCACTATGCCTGTTTTGATGAGTTCCGACTGCGGTAATAACCAGCCCGCGTCAGCACTGGTTAAACTGCGGGCATTGGCGGTTTGGTGATCATCAATCGCGCTGGGCAGCGGTACAAAGATTGCGGCAACGCCAACGGCGGCCACTTCGCTGACAGTCAAGGCACCGGCACGACAAATCACCACATCAGCCCAACGATAAGCCGCTAACATACTGTCGATAAAGGCACTGACCTGCACCGACACACCCTTTGCTTGTAATGGCTGGTAAGCGGCTTGCACTTGCGCCAGCATGGCTTCGCCCGTTTGATGCCAAATCGCGATCTCACCTTGTGCGGCCAGCATGCTAAATTGCTCTGGTAACTGCTCGTTTAAGGCTTTCGCGCCTAAACTGCCGCCGACCACTAAAATATTGAGCGGCGGCTCACTTGTACGCGGCTGGCGACAAGCAATCAGTTCTGCCCGCACCGGATTGCCCACCACCTGTTGTTTAGCTGAGTTGGCAAACGCGGCCGGAAACGCCACTAACACCTGCTTGGCTAAACGCGCCAGTAATTTATTAGTGCTACCAGCAACGGCATTTTGTTCATGGATCAATAAAGGCACACCGGCTAACCAAGCAGCCACGCCACCGGGGCCACTCGCATAACCACCAAAGCCAATCACTAAGCTCGGTTTTACCTGCTGGACCACTTGCCGTGCCTGTCGGATCGCCCGCCACACCATCAACGGCGCATGCACAATGCTGCGCCAGCCTTTACCACGTAAACCCGCCACTTGGATGGCATGAAATGCCCAGCCAAAACTCGGCACTAAACGCGCTTCCATCCGATCTGCGGTGCCAAGCCAAGCAATCTCCCAGCCTTCAGCATGCAACGCTTTAGCTACTGCCTGTGCTGGGAAAATGTGGCCACCCGTGCCACCGGCCATAATCAACGCTAGCGGTTTAGTCATGCTTACCCCCGCTAACGGCCTGCTTGCCTTGCATCCGTACTTCAAAGTCAATGCGCAGCAATAAAGCGGCAGCCATTAACATGATGATTAAGCTACTGCCACCGTAACTGACAAAAGGTAAAGTCATCCCCTTGGTTGGTAACATACCGCTGGCCATACCGGCGTTTACGGCGGTTTGAAAACCAATCCAAATGGCTAAGGCATAGGCTAAGAAACCGTGGAAACTCATGCCTTTTTGTAAAGCACGATTACCCATCATCAGCGCACGAAACACGAGCAAGAACAACAAACTTAGTAACGCTGCCACCCCCAGAAAACCGGTTTCTTCGCCAATAACAGCAATAATAAAGTCGGTGTGCGCCTCGGGCAGATATTCTAATTTTTGAATACTGTTACCCAAACCTTGGCCAAACCAGCCACCGCGACCAAAAGCCATTAACGACTGGGTTAACTGATAACCACTGCCAAAGGGATCTGCCCAAGGGTCAAGGAAGGCCGTGACCCGACGCCAGCGGTATTCACTGTAAAAAATCAGCACGCCCACTGCGGCGATACCGGTAAGAATTAACGCGATAAATTGCCACAAGCGCGCACCGGCTAAAAACAATAGCACCACGGCAGTGGCGAACATCACAATCACGGTGCCTAAGTCAGGCTGCATTAACAGCAGCACTGCAAAAATAAATAGCATGATTAATGGCTTAAGAAAGCCCATTAAGTTCTCACGTACTTCTTCATGCCGCCGTACTAAATAACTGGCTAAATACACAAAGAAATACAATTTAGCCGGTTCAGCCGCCTGAATGTTGATGGGGCCTAACGCTAACCAACGGGTGGAACCGTTGACATTTTTACCAAACAATAACACGGCCACCAGTAACGCTAAGGCGGCAAATAACAGCTGCATATTGTAGTTATGCCAAAAGCTGATGGGTAAACGCATCACGACCAAGGTCGCGCCTAAACCAATGAACATATACACTAAATGGCGCAGCGTGAAATGCAGCGGATTGTCAAATAAACGTTCAGCCACCGGAATAGAGGCACTGGTTACCATCACTAACCCCAGTGTCAGGATTAACAACAGTACGGTTAAAAACATACTGTCGTAATTACCCTGATCTTTACTCTGCCACCAAGCATCAAAGCGAGGTAACGGATTAAAACGACCACCCAGTAAAGCGGCTTTAATCATTTCAGCTCCTTTACTGCTCTGGCAAACTGTTCGCCGCGGTCAACGTAGCTTTTAAACATGTCTAAACTGGCGCAGGCTGGCGACAACAACACCATATCGCCGGCTTTGGCCATGCTAGCCGCCACGGACACTGCCTGTTGTAACGTTTTAACTTGCACGCTATCGGCTTTTAACGCTGCAATGGCCGGGCCGTCTTGACCTAAGGTAATTAGCTGATCGACGTCTTGTTGCAACACGCTTTGCAGCTCTTGTACGTCGGCACCTTTGGCATCACCGCCGGCAATCAAAATAAGCTTACCGCGGATCCCTGGCCGCAAACCGGCTAAGGCCGCTAAGGTTGCGCCAATGTTGGTGCCTTTTGAATCATTCACCCAGCGCACGCCATTAAGCTCGGTCACCAACTCACAACGATGCGCTAAACCGCTAAAAGTACGCAAAGTGGCCGCTAAGGCTGCACGAGAAGCCCCCGCCGCTAAGGCTAAAGCCGCAGCCGCTAGCGCATTAAATTGGTTGTGCTCGCCAAACAGGCTCATCTCAGCGACGGGCAATAACGGCTCACCCTCTACTAGCAACCAAGGCGCTTGCTGATGCTGCACAATGCCATAACCACTGGTGTTTGGTTTTAAACTCAGTGCCAAGCCAGCTTGCGACTGAGCGGGTTGCGTCATGCGGTCATCCGCATTGTAAATAGCTAATTGGCTATGCCGATGAATACGCTGTTTGGCTGCCGCATACTCGGCAATGGTGTTATACCGATCCAAGTGGTCAGCGCTAATGTTTAAATTCACACTGGCAACGACCGCTAAGCTATCGGTAGTTTCTAATTGAAAGCTGGATAACTCCAACACAAACACTTCAGCATCACTGTGGTTGATCGCTTCTAATACCGGTAAACCGATATTGCCGGCCGCAACTGCTTTAATACCGCTTTGCTGCAACATGGCCGTAGTCAACATGGTCACAGTCGACTTGCCATTAGAGCCGGTGATCGCCAAGACCGGCTTGTGGTTGAAATGCGCAAACAGCTCAACATCACCAATAATCTTAGCGCCTTGTAACCGAGCAAAACGCAAGGCCGGATGCTTCACCGACAAACCCGGGCTGACGATAATCAGTTCCATCTGCGCCAGTCTATTGGCGTCTAACTCACCTAAGTAGATACCGTCTACTTTCTCAACCGGAATCTGCTCTAGGCCAGCGGGTTGTTTGCGGGTATCCATCAATACCGGCTTGATCCCTTGTGCAAGTAAAAAGCGTACGGTCGCCAGGCCAGAAAGACCGAGCCCCACTACTGCAATTCGTTTTGCTGTTAGGATACTTTGCATGCTGTTATCTCAGTTTCAGGGTGGCGAGGCCAACCAGCACAAAAATGATCGATAAGATCCAGAAACGCACAATAACGCGCGGCTCTGGCCAGCCCTTTAATTCGTAATGATGATGAATAGGTGCCATACGGAAAATGCGTTGTTTACGCAGTTTGTAAGAGCCAACCTGCAGGATCACCGACAGGGTTTCCATTACGAAAATTCCGCCCATGATAAACAGCACGATCTCTTGGCGCACCAAAATGGCGATCACACCTAGCACCGCACCTAATGCCAACGAGCCGACATCGCCCATGAAAACCAAAGCCGGATAAGTGTTAAACCACAAGAAACCTAAACCCGCACCAATCAGCGCGGCACAAAACACCACTAACTCACCGGCATAGGGTAAATAAGGAATATTTAAATAACTGGCAAAGTTTACGTTACCACTGGCATAAGCAATGATGGCAAAAGCGCCCGCTACCATAATGGTCGGCACTATCGCTAAACCATCTAAGCCGTCAGTTAGGTTAACGGCATTACTGGTGCCAACAATGACGAAGTAACTAAGAGCAATAAATAATAAACCCAGTTGCGGCATCACATCTTTAAGAAAGGGCACGAGCAGTGCGGTTTCAGCTGGCCGCTCTGCGGTGCTATACAAGAAAATGGCGGTAATAAGGGCGAATACGGATTGCCATAGGTATTTCCAGCGCGCGATTAAACCACGGGGATCTTTTCGGATCACCTTACGATAATCATCGATAAAGCCGATAGCACCAAAGCTGACGAGTACAAATATCACCACCCAAACGTATTTGTTGGCCAAATTAGCCCACAGCAGCGTAGAGATTAACACTGAACCAAGGATCAAAATGCCGCCCATCGTAGGCGTGCCTTTTTTCGAGAAATGACTCTCTGGGCCATCATTACGAACCACTTGACCAATTTGCATGCGCTGCAGCGCCGCAATCAGCTTAGGCCCTAAATAAAGGCTTAATAATAAAGAGGTTAACACACCTAAAATGGCGCGAAATGTCAGATAACTAAAGACATTAAAACCGCTGTAATATTGTGTTAGATATTCTGCTAACCAGACTAACATGCTGGGATCTCCTGCTGACAACGTTCTAGCAAGTCTTGTACTACTAATTCCATCTTCGCACTGCGCGAACCTTTAACCAGCAGTGTCACTGCCGTTTCGGCTGCAATAATGGGCAGCAATTGCGTAATGAGCGTTTGCCGTTGGCTGAAATGTGCTCCTTGCTGTTTGAACACATCACTGGCGCTCTGTGATAACACACCGACAGTGAACAACAGATTAATCCCAGCCGCTTTGGCATATTCACCGATTTCTTCGTGATATAAACGCGCATTGGTGCCAAGCTCACCCATGTCTCCGAGGATCAACCCCCGAAAGCCACTGTAACTGGCCAATAAGTCAATGGCGGCTTTTACCGACTCGACATTAGCGTTGTAGGTGTCATCGATAATTTTTAGCGTTGAGCTAACCTGGATCAGATTAGTGCGCCCTTTCACAGCACGCATTTTTGCTAAACCTTGCTGTACCTGCTGCGAACTGATACCAATAGCGATGGCAGCTGCCGCGGCGGCAAGGGCGTTAGCAACATTATGACGCCCTGGCACGGTTAAACTTATTGGCAGCTGTTCTGTTGGCGTGTGCAACGTAAAATGCGCACAGCCGAGGCTGTCTAATTGCACTGCTGCAGCATAAAAATCGGCTTGTGGCTTATCGACGCTAAAGGTCAGGCAGGGTAAATGTGCCACCTGGGTGAGCCAGAAATCACTGTAATCACTATCTAAAGAGATGACCGCCGTACCTGACGCAGGAATACCTTGATAAATTTCTGCTTTAGCGCGAGCAACACCGGCAATATCGCCAAAGCCTTCTAAATGTGAAGCGGCAGCATTAGTAATTAACGCTACATCGGGTTTCACCAAAGCCGTGGTATACGCAATTTCGCCATGATGATTGGCGCCCAGCTCCATCACCGCGTAGCGATGTGCTGCCGTTAAGCGTAATAAGGTGAGCGGCACACCGATGTCATTATTGAAATTACCCGAGGTTGCTAACACCTCGGCTTGCTCACTTAAAATAGCCGCCAGCATTTCTTTTACGGTGGTTTTACCGGCACTGCCCGTCACGGCGATGGTTTTAGGCGCTAAGCGTGCTTTTAAAGCGGCAGCAAACTGGCCTAAGGCTATGCGCCCGTCGGGGACTAAAATATAAGGCACATCCACCGGCGGTACTTCACTACAAATTAACGCCACTGCACCTTTACTGACGACATCAGCTAAAAAGTGATTGGCATCAAAGTTCGCCCCTTTTAAAGCAATAAATAACGCGGCACCGCTTAATGTTCGGCTATCCGTACTGACTGAATCGATTTGCACATCAGCACCCTGCCAGGTGGTACCCAGCATTTGAGCTATCTCTGATAAATTAAGCGTGATCATGATGCCATCTCCGCCACCAATTGTTGAACATAGGCTCTTTCATCGTAATGCAGTACTTGGTTACCGATGATTTGTTCTGTTTCATGGCCTTTACCCGCCACCAAAATAATGTCGCCCTGTTGCGCTTCTGCAATGGCTAACTTGATGGCGGCGCGGCGATCCGGTTCGATGGTATAGTTGCTTTGCGGATGCATACCCGCAGCAATATCTTGCAAAATCAGTAAAGGATCTTCGCTACGTGGGTTATCCGACGTGAGAATAATATGATCGGCTAATTGTTCTGCCAGCTGCCCCATGATGGGCCGCTTACCTTTGTCACGATCACCACCACAGCCAAATACCGCCCATAGATGATTATCACAATGCTGACGCAAGGCCCGTAGTGTTTGATCCAAGGCATCAGGTGTGTGAGCGTAATCGACTACCACCGTCGCACCGGTTTTTAGGCTGTATTGTTCCATGCGCCCAGCCACCGGTTGCAATAAAGCGGCTACCGCAATCAAGTCAGACAGGGAATGGCCCAAGGCCTGTAAACACTTCACGGCAGCCAGCGCGTTTTGCACATTAAATTCACCCAGCAACGGCAAATTTAACTCGTAGCTTTTAGCGGCATACTTCAACTGACAATAAGTACCGTGGGCTTTTGGGCTTAAACGTTGGTAGCTCAATGCCTGCACATCCGATTTACAATCAATACTGGCACCATAAGCATGCACAGGGATCTGCATTTGCTCGGCGTAATGACGACCGGTTTCATCCGATAAATTCACAATGGCCAGCATGCTTTGCTCAGGTTTGAACAAAAGCGCTTTTGCCGCAGCATAAGCGGGCATACTGCCGTGGTAATCTAAATGATCACGACTTAAATTGGTAAACACTGCCGCCGCAAAATGCAAACCGGCCACGCGCTTTTGAACTAACGCATGCGAGGACACTTCCATTGCCACTAAACGCACACCTTTGCTGACCATTTCCGCCAGAATGCGTTGAATATCGACAAAGTGCGGCGTGGTGTTTTTTAAGGGCGTAAGCTGTTGCCAGTTGCCGTAACCTAGGGTGCCAATTACCGCGCTCTTGACACCAAGCTCGCCAGCAAGCTGGGCAATAAAGCTACTTACTGACGATTTGCCATTGGTGCCGGTCACGCCAATTAATGTCAGTTGCTGTTGTGGCTGGCCATAAAAGTCAGCTGCCAATTTCGGTAACACCATATTCAGCCGTGGTATGGTCAACACCCGACTATCACTCGAATGGGCGTTTTCCGTCAGTACTAAGGCGGCGCCTTGAGCCAAGGCCTTATCAATAAATAAACTGCCATCTGTGGTTGTGCCGGGTAAAGCAATAAACACATCGCCAGGCATCACGTCGCGGCTATCAATGCGTAAGTGCTGCAACTCTAAAGACGGCACTTCACTGAGGTAATTCGCTAACCAACGTTGACTATTAACCGGCATTTTGACCTCCACGAACCGCGGTGATCCTTGGGCGGCTCTGTCCATCTGGTGGCAAGTTCAGCAGCTGCATCGCTGCTCCCATAATATTGGCAAACACTGGGGCAGCGATCTCGCCACCATGGTAAAAATCACCGGCAGGTTCGTTAATCACCACCACACAGGCTAACCGCGGTTGACTGATGGGGCCGACACCGGCAAAAGAAGCGATATAATCATCGCCATAACCGCCGGCGACCGCTTTACGGGCCGTACCTGTTTTACCGCCTACGCGATAACCGGGCACCTGTGCACGAGTTGCCGTGCCGCCAGGACCGATATTGGCTTCCATCATTTCCAGCATAGCCAGCGCAAACTCTTCTTTTAATACCCGTTCGCCCAGCTCTGGTTCCGTTTGTTTAATGATACTCAGTGGCCGATTAATACCGCCATTCGCCATGGTGGCGTAAGCACGCGCCAGTTGCACAGCGGTTACCGATAAGCCATAGCCGTAAGAAAAGGTAGCGCGTTCAAAGTCAGACCAACGCTGGCGGAAACTAAAAATACCGGTGCTTTCACCAATAATGGAAGCGCCCGACTCTTGGCCTAACCCCATATTGTGATACAAACCAATCACATGTTGATGCGGCACTTCTAAAACTAAGCGCGCTACCCCCATGTTGCTCGATTTTTGAATAATACCGGTGAGATCTAAGCGATTGTAATTAGAGGGATCGCGCACCCAACTGCCACCAATTCGCATAAAACCAGGGCTAACATCCACTATCGTATCTAAATTGGCCGAGCCAAACTCTAAAGCGCTTAAGACCGCTAACGGCTTCATGGTAGAACCCGGTTCAAAGGTGTCGGTAATGGCCCTATTACGAAAACGATGGATAGGCGTATTACGGCGGTTATTCGGGTTAAATGAGGGGCTATTGACCATGGCTAAAATTTCGCCGGTTTGCACGTCAACCACCACTGCAGAGCCAGACGCAGCGCCATTGGATAACACCGCTTTTTTCAATTCACGATAAGCTACCGCTTGAATGCGTTGATCGATGCTCAGCACCACGGTGGCCGATTCGGTCGCTTGCTCGCGCTCTAATACTTCAATTTCACGGCCTTTGGCGTCTTTACGATAAACCTTGCGACCCGCTGTTCCGGTGAGTAAATCATTAAAACGTTTTTCAATACCTTCTACGCCAACGTCATCGACATTGGTAAAACCGATTAACTGCGCGGCGACTTCACCAGCAGGATAATAGCGACGCGATTCTTGGCGAAAATGAATACCGGGCACGCGCAGCTTACGCACATAATCGACCACTGCCGGATTAACTTGGCGCTGTAAATAAACAAAACGCCGCTGCGGGTTATCACCGATGCGGCTAAGAAGTTGCTGCGGGCTCAGTTGCAGAATTTCTGCTAGCGCATGCCAACGCCGCTCATCCCCTGGCGCGTTGCGCTCCAGTACTTCTTTAGGATCTGCCCAAATGGCCTCTACCGGAACACTGACCGCTAATGCTTCGCCATGACGATCGAGGATCATACCGCGCATCACTTTGTCAGATTCCACGCGTAAACTGCGCAAGTCACCTTGAGTAACCAGCATATCCGGCTCCAGCACTTGTAACCAAGCGGCCCGCGCAACCAGGGCTACAAACACCGCGCTAATACTGACCAGCACAAAAGCAAAACGCCAGCAGAGTACGGCGGGTTGCGTTCTGGTTTTTGCTTGGGCCTTTCTTACCGGGCGTTTCATTGTAATTTCACCGTAATATCACGATCGCCCGTAGGGCGTTGCATATTCAGTTGTTGCCGCGCAATCTCTTCTACTCGGCTGTGTTCGGCTAACGCGCGTTGCTCTAACAGCAAATTGCGCCATTCGGTATCGAGCTGATCACGTTGTTGATAATTTAAGTCCTGCTGGATCGTTAATTGCCGGTTTAAATGCGACATTTGCACTACCGCAAGGGCAGACAGCAAACACGCCAACAACAACGCGATAACTAACTTGCGTTGTTGCAGTTCCTGGGCAATGATTTTGATCAGCTGGACTTGTTTCATAGCGCCTGCCTCTCCGCGATACGCAACACCGCACTTCGTGAGCGCGGATTCGCAGCCAGCTCAGCGGCAGAGGGCATAATCGCTTTACCAATTAAGCGCAGCGGGATCGCCTTGTATAACTGAGCATCCGTTAACGGTAAGCCACGTGGCACCGGTTCAGGTTTGGAATGGCGACGCATAAATTGTTTAACTAGGCGATCTTCTAACGAATGAAAGCTGATCACACAAAGTCGGCCGCCAGGCTTTAACGCCGCCATTGCGCCCTGTAACGCTAAATTCACCTGCTCCAATTCACTGTTAACGTAAATACGAATGGCCTGAAAACTGCGGGTTGCAGGGTGCTTTTTCTCTTTCGGGCTTTTCGGCACCACATTGCTAATTAAATTAGCCAGCTCACTGGTGCGAGTGAGGGGTTGCTCAGCACGGTGGGCAACGATGGCATTAGCAATACGCCACGCTGATTTCTCTTCACCGTATTCCCGCAGCACAAAAGTAATGTCTTCGACATCGGCATGGGCTAACCACTGAGCTGCAGATAAGCCATTTGTAGGGTCCATCCGCATATCCAGCGGACCATCGCGCATAAAACTAAAACCTCGTTCAGCTTCGTCTAATTGTGGGGAAGACACGCCAAGGTCCAGTAAAATGCCATCGATTTTGCCGAAAATGTTTTGTTGTTCGGCGATATTTGCCAGGGCGGCGAAGGGGCTATGGGTGATGTGAAAACGCGCATCAGCGAGCAGTGGGGCTGCAGCAGCAATGGCGGAAGGATCGCGATCAATAGCGAATAAGCGGCCATTAGGCCCTAACGCTTGTATTATTTCTCTACTGTGACCGCCACGGCCGAAGGTGCCATCTAAATAGATGCCATCAGCCTTGATTGCCAGGCCTGCTAACGTTTCCGCTAGCAGTACCGAGATATGTGGACTTGTGGTCATTTACAGTACAAAATCCTGTAATCGTTCTGATAACTCCACAGTACCGGCTTCTGCTTGCTCCAGCTCAATATCCGCTGCAAGCCGCTCTTGCCAGGCTGCTTCATCCCAGATTTCAAATTTATTTAATTGGCCCACCAAACGGATGTTTTTCGTTAATCCAGCATGTTGCCGCAATGAAGCTGGCAACAAAATACGGCTGCTTTTATCCATATCACAGTCGGTGGCATTGCCCAGTAATAACCGCTGTAAACGGCGTTCCTGAGGATTTAAGCTTGAGAGAGATTTCAGTTTTTCTTCTATTTCTTCCCACTCAGCTAGCGGAAATAGCAACAAACAGGGATCGTGCAAATCGATGGTGCAAATCATTTGGCCCTGAAATTCAGACATAAGGCGTTCACGGTAACGCGCTGGAAGCGCTAACCGGCCCTTTTCGTCTAATGTCAGTGTAAATGATCCACGAAACATCTTAGTTTGCCCGCCTTAAGAGTTTGCGTTGCTCGAGTAAAGTATCAGAGACGACAAAAAGGGGTGCCAGCTACCACTATCACCACAAATTTACCAAAATGATCCACAATTACCCACATATCCCCACAACGAGACAGTTTAGGGTGCCGCTTCCGCTGCTGTCAAGGTAAAAACACCGGCAAAGATCGAATAAGATCGAGCTAAAATAAGCGCTCTAGCGAAGTGGATGATTTTCGTAGGAAATTCCTTTTGCGCAGAGTGAAGCTGCGTGCTTGCTATTGCGGAATAATTTATTCAATATAAATTTACATTAGCTATCACCCTGGCAGCGTCTTTGCCGGTGTTTAAGGGCAAAAACCATGCTAAGTCTATTGAAAATTCAAGGAATGTTGGACCAGTTGTCCGTTAGCGAGCGGAAACTCGCTGACTTTATTTTAGATAATTCGCATTTAATGCGTGATTATTCATCTCAACAATTGGCAGACGCCGTTGGCATTAGCCAGTCTAGCGTGGTGAAGTTTTGTCAAAAATTAGGGTACAAAGGCTATCCCGATTTAAAACTGGCCATCACCGAAGCCGTAGTGACCGCATCGACCCTACAACGTGAACAACAAGACGTAAATACGGCACTCGGTAGCGTAGCGCAGCTCGCCGAACAATTGCAGTTAGGGCTGACACAAAGCTTTCGCAATCTGCTGAGTATTAATAGCGAAAAAACCTTGAAACAAGCCGCTCGGTTATTAGATAAAGCCGATTGCATTTTATTAGCGGGTTGCGGCCACTCTGCCGTTGTCGCCGCCGATATGCAATGCCGCTTACTTGAACTGGGCAAACTGGGCTTGTATCACAGCGATCCGGCATTAATTTTACAACTGGCACGCACCCTCACACCTAATAGCGTGCTACTGTTAATCTCAGACAGTGGTCAAAATGCGGATATTTTGCGGTTAGAAGTGTTTGCCAGACAGCGCAAACTTAAGATTATCTCGTTAACACGTTATCAAACCAGTGCGCAAAGCGCGGGAGCGGATTTGCAATTATTCACGCTGGGCAGTGAAACCGACGAGCAGCTGCAACAGTTAATTACACAACAAGCGCAGCAGCACCTCTGTCATTTATTGTATTTAATGCTATGTCAGCAGCCCGCTAACCGGCAACAGCTAGCGGACCATAACCAAGTCATGGGTTTACTGGAAAAGCATTAACGCTCATAGGGCTTGTTGACGTTTGCGGTTTAGATTTTGTTCGTTTGGCGGTGCTTTGCTCGCGAAACGAGGAGTGTAGTTTAGTTATTCTAAATAAACGACGAGTGAAGCTACCGCGTCCTGCTCTCGCCCCTGACCTACATCCATGTAGGCCACAAAGAGCAAAACATCGCCAGACGAACCCTTCGGGCAGCGTGTGGCTGGCATTTCGACTGCGTTATACGAAATATATCCTATATTTCGCCTTCGGCCAGCAGAGCTGTTCCCGTTTGTTCCATACAAACGGGTCGCTTGTTTATGTAGAATAACTACACGGCACAAGCTCTGCCTTGTATAAATACCAGCCACTCAGCTGCAAAAACAACCCTCAAACGTCAACAAGCCCTAACATCTGCAAGCCTTGAATATCCGTGATGCCCAAGCCTGGGGCATCACCAATAATAATATCCGCTTCATTAAAGGTAACACTGCTGGTGACCGGGTTAAAGGCACACAGTGACGGCCCATCTAGGTCAATCTTGGTGATCACATCGGCTTTCGCTACGGCCACATGCACCGCTGCCGCCACACTAATGCTCGATTCCAGCATACAGCCAATCATACATTGCATATCATAAAACGAGCAGATATCAGCAATCTTGATGGCATTAGAAATACCGCCCGTTTTCATCAACTTAATATTGATAATATCGGCCGCACGCATTTTGATCAGTTCAATCACTTCACGTGGCCCAAAACCGCTTTCATCGGCCATTACCGGCGTATGTACGCGCTCGGTAATATACTTTAGACCTTCCAGATCATAGTATTTCACCGGCTGTTCGATTAGCTCTAGCCTTACACCGGCATCTTCTAACTTATGCAGGGCATACACTGCTTCTTTCGCGGTCCAACCTTGGTTAGCATCTAAGCGGATCAACGCCTTACCTGCCACAGCGTTATAAATTGCTTTTACCCGCTCGATATCGACCCCAATATCTTTGCCCACTTTCACTTTCAGCGTTTCAAAACCTCGGGCGACAGCATCCAAGGAATCGGCCACCATTTTATCGATGTAATCGACACTGATGGTAATGTCCGTCGTCAGTTTAGGTACACCGCCACCTAGTAACTTGTATAACGGCGTTTTATATTGCTGGGCAAATAAGTCATACACGGCCATTTCCACTGCCGCCTTCGCACTGTAGTTTTTCATAATACAGTTTTGAATAATGCGGATCAGATGGTTTAAATCACTGATGTCTTGGCCAACCAATTTGGGCTTCATTACCGTGCGGATCGCCCCGATTATCGAATCATGAATATCACCCGTGATAACGGCCGTGGCCGGAGCTTCACCATAACCACGATGCCCCGTATCAGTCTCGATAATGACAATCACATCTTCAATTTCATTCACCGTGCGCAACGCGGTTTTAAAAGGTGTCTTTAATGGCACCTTCAGCATACCCAAACGGATATCGGTAATTTTCATAATAACCTCAGTTAACGCAACGATTTAATAGCATAAATACGATCCAGATAGCTCTGCTCAGCACTGAGATACAGCGGTGCCAAGGGCGTGACGGATACACTGTTTAAGGTGCCACGATAAAATTCGCCAGCGGCATTAACATAAGCCAGATCAAATACCGCATGGATCACGAAGGGTTCGCCCGCACTTTCACCTAAATACAACATGACATGACCAGGACGATAAATAAAATCGCCTATTTGCGCCCGCTTAATCGCCTGTAGCTTAGTGTTATGGCTGCTTTGTTCAGTAAAACGCACATTTTGACCAAATTCACCATAGCCTTGCTGACCTGAGTTACGCGGCATCAGCAAGCCAAAGGTGCGGAAAATATCCACCAAAAAACCGGTGCAGTCGACGCCGTTATAGTCGTAACCCCAACCATAGCGCTGACCTAAGTATTTAAAAGCTTGCCGCACAATATGCTCGGTGCTGTAAGGCAAATATCCAATATGCACATCTTGACTGCGCGCCAGCAACGCCGGCACTAACTGTAACTGCCCTTTGGCGTTACGTGTGGGTAATTGCACGATATAGCTCGCATGCGGATTTTGACCATAGAGGTTATGCCCCACTGCAGCGGCGGATAATAGCGGCAAGCGGGTGCCCATATCCAGCTGTAATTCAGAGATCTGCGGTTGATTCGGTACATAATTACTAAAAGCACGCGCGCCGGTAACCACTAAAAAAGGCGCTTGCTCAACATAAGCCAGTACCTGTTGTCGAGGCGCCAGCGCCAGTGCCTCTGTCGCCACCCAACCGCTATAGTGGTAGTTTTGCACTAAAGACCAGTGACCGTTGGCGCTTTGATGTAACACCGCCACCGGCTCACCGACAAACAAGGCGGTTTCTTGTAAACGATTTAAATCTAACGACATGCTGTCGTTAAAAACCCGCAGCGTGGTTGGCATGGCTAACAAAGCACTGCGCTTCGTTACCAAGGCAAATTGTGTGCTGGTGTTTTCCGCAACACCGGCACGATTCACTTGTTGCTGGATGGGCGCCCAATCGTTTTCTTGCAGCGGTTTGCCATCGGCAAAAAAACGCGGTGACTGCGGTATAGCACTTACCTGTTCGATCACCTTGAGCAGCTCAGCCCGACTAAACTGCAGCGGAATATCCGCTATCGGAGTCATTTCAGCTTGCTGGGCAAAGGTTTTGGCATTTTGCTGCACAATTTGACTGGGGGTAAGTAACAATTCAGCAGCATTGGGCTGCTTCGCTAACCAATATTCTGGCGACAAATGCTCGACTTTTAACAGGGGAATATCTGACGTGAAATGTTCTGTCGCAGCACTACTTAAGCCACTTATCAGCAGCAATAAGCCGCCCGCGAAAGCATATCTTAAAGCTAAAAAACCACGCATTTGCTTGACTCTCGGTCATCAAGGAATGAAATATTCCAGATATTATTAATTTTTAGCATAAATTATTTTCAAAACCAACAAAAGATTGCTATGTTAAATTTGTGCAGAAATCAAACATCCCTGCACAGCGCCGCAAGGCTTAAGCAGCGCAACGTTATAAAAAACTATAAAGGGTGTAACATCCAGGAGAGATTGCAATGAAGTTGAACAGGCTTATTCAGTCTATTGCCCTTGCCGGCTTTAGCTCGACGGTCGTCATGGCGCAAGATACTGTAACCCCGGAAGCCGATGATGCAAAAGTTGAACGCATCAGAGTTACCGGCTCGAATATCAAAAGAACCAATATTGAAGGTTCATTACCTCTCACGGTATTCAGTAAGGCAGACATTGATGCTCAAGGCATCACCTCTGCTGAACAATTACTGATGCAACTGAACATTGCCGGTAACTCCTCAGATAACCTCGCCAGTAACGGCGGTATTGTTTCTGAAGAACAACGCGGTAATAACGGTGTTTCAGGAGCGAACTTACGGGGTCAAGGCGCAGATGCCACCCTGGTATTGTTAAACGGGCGCCGCGTTGCCACACACGGCTTAAAAGGCCGCGCAGTGGATTTAAACTCAATCCCCTTTGCTGCCCTAGAGCGCGTTGAAGTGCTTCGGGATGGCGCTTCTGCCATGTACGGTACTGATGCAATTGGCGGTGTCATTAACTTTATTACCAAGAAAGATTACACCGGTGGTGAAGCTTCTGCCTTCATGGATGTGACAGAAGCCGGTGGTGGTAACATTTACCGCACCAACCTATTATTAGGTGCAGGTGATATTAATAAAGATGGTTGGAACCTGTTTGGTACCCTGTCTTTTAAACGTAATACCACTTTAGATGGTTCAGATCGCGATTTCTCGAATACCTTTCAACCCAATCGCGGCTTATCGCCTGATACACGCGGCACCCCTTTTGCTACCGTGTTTAACCGTGGTGCTTCCCAGCCCAACTTAATTGGCACCGGTTTAGTCGATCCACGTGATGGCCAATCAGTCATTGCGGTAAACATTTTAGATTTACCGGGTGCGGCGGGCTGTGAAAGTGGCGGCGATATGATGGGCCCTTACGATCAAAAGTTATGGAGCTCGGAATCTTCACGTTATGCCTGTGCTTGGGACTATCCTGCGGCAGCACGTATTCAACAGCCGCAAGAAAGTACGGACTTTATTAGCCGTGCCTCGTTTAAACTAAACGAGAATCATAGTGCTTATTTAGAATTGGTTGCTTCCAAAGTCGATGTCAGTAAGGCCTTTGAGCCGAACCAAATTTCCCCCGGCTCGACCTTTGGTCCTGCCACTTGGTATCCTAGCACTGGTGCGTCTTACAACACCATTTATAATGCTTTAGCCAATTACTTTGGCGCATCACAGCTAAATTATGGCCAACCCATAGCTTATCGCTGGCGTTGTATGGCCTGTGGTGGTCGTGAAATTGATACTGAAACTAATTCTTATCGTTTGATGGCGGCATTTGAAGGTATTATTCCTGGTATTGAGTGGGACTACACCGCAGGTTTATCACGCGCATCAAGTGAGTCAGAATCTGTCCTTGGCGGTGGTTACCATTACACCGCTGAACTGCAACAAGTATTAGGCAGCGGTTTAATTAACCCCTTCTTATTACCTGGTCAAAGCCAGTCTGCCGCTGGTATCGCAGCATTAGAGGCCGCTTCCGCCACCGGTGTTAAATTGTACGGCGGCGAGTCATTAATGACGCAATTAGATGCCACCATCAGTGGCGGTTTTGGTTTTGACTTACCTGGCGGTGAATTACAAGCGGCGTTCGGTGTCGATTTACGCCGTGAAGAGTTTAAATTTAATGGTGATGAACGCGCTGAGATGCGGCCAATTTTTAACGCGCCATTCGATAATGCCAACGTGTTAGATAAAGTCAGCAGAGATATTCAGGCGGTCTTTGCTGAATTCTATCTACCGATTTTCGATAGTTTAGATGTCAGCTTATCGGGTCGTTATGACAAATATGATGGTTTTGGTAGTACAACTAACCCGAAAGTGAGCTTTACTTGGCGGCCAGTAGAGGGCTTCTTAGTGCGCGGTGCTTATAGCACGGGCTTTAAAGTCCCCACCTTTAACCAGTTGTTTAACGGCGTCACAGAATCGCAATACACCGGTCTTGATTTAGCCGATCCTGCCACCTGTGCTAGCGGTATCGCTAGTGAAACAGTGGCCGGTTGTGCTTCTATTCGCCCGGTAGAGATTTTCGGTGGTAAAGAAGATCTGCAACCTGAAGAATCAGAGCAGAAGAGCATCGGTTTTGTGGCCGCGCCTTATGACAATTTTAACTTCAGTGTCGACTGGTGGGAAATTGAACGTACCGACACGATCCGCTCCGCGCCTCGTGATGTACTGATCGAAAACTATGATCAGTTCCAAGCAAACTGGATCCGTGATAGTAGCGGTCAAGTGATCGCCATCGACCGTCGTTATATCAACTCAGGCGGCACCCTAACCCGTGGTATCGAAGTAGACGCTAATTTAAGCGGCGAGTTTGCCGACGGTAATTGGCGCTTAAATATGAACGGTAGTTATATCGACAGCTTCAAGAGCAAAGGCTTAGATTCGCTACCTTACAGCGATAACTTAGTGGGTGAATACGTTCGTTATTACAACCTGCCGATCAAGTGGAAACATACGCTGAACCTAAGCTATGTGAAAGGCGATTGGAGCCATACGTTAAGCCAGTTATTCCGCGACGGTTACAAGGATGAATTACCGGTTAGCGTGCGTAATGGCAGCTACATTCCAGACGATTGGAACCCAGAAGTCAGCAGCTATACCACCTATAACTATAGTTTGAGCTATAGCGGCTTCGACAATGTCAGCTTTACCTTTGGCATTAAAAACATCTTTGATCGCGATCCACCTTTTACTGCACACCAAAACGACTTTGCAGCCGGTGCAGCATGGGAACCGCGTATTGCCGATCCACGTGGCCGTTCCTTTACCTTACTGCTTGATTACAAGTTTATGTAAGGTGAGTTAACACCCCGCAATAAAAAACCGCACGTTGTTTTAGCAACGTGCGGTTTTCTTTATTAGGGGAGTCGGTCATTAAGCCGGGTTTTGTGCTCTGTTGCCAGAGTAGCAATCATTCCTCTAGGACTTAGGTCACCCTAAGCCTCAAGCAATCTACCCGCCCTCAACGCGGGCCGCGCCATAGAGGGCCTATTTGATCTTGCTCCGGGTGGAGTTTACCGTGCCACGAACTGTTGCCAGTCGCGCGGTGCGCTCTTACCGCACCCTTTCACCCTTACCTGATCTCAGGCTTTCCGAAGAAAGACTGAGCCATCGGCGGTTTGCTCTCTGTTGCACTAGTCGTAGGCTCGCGCCTCCCAGGCGTTACCTGGCACCCTGCCCTTTGGAGCCCGGACTTTCCTCCCCTTGCTTGCGCAAGCAGCGATTGCCTTGACCCACTCCGCTGACCATTATACGCAAAAGCCGCGCCGACAACAGCATATTTGCCTGTTGCAACACAAATGCTCGCATTAAGTGCCATCATTCGATGGCAAAGCCGCCATGGGCAACTATAGTTAACCCGATAACGTCCCCTCAACAGCGACTCCCAGCCTTATTCGCTACCTTAGTTCAATAAGGAGCCAACATGTTTATTATTACCAATCGGCGCGTGAATGTAGGCAAAACCACCGTAAAAACCGCCTTTGGCGACAAACCCGCAGAAGGCCCGAATGAATTACGTTTAGCTGAAGCCAGCCGCGTGAATAGCAAATGGCACATCAATGTCTTTCCGGATCGAGTGAATGCCACAGGACAAGCCGTTAGCGCCAAAAAAGCCCAAGAGCAAGACAGCATGTTTGCCAGTGAATACGTTGCCAAGCAATTGGTCAGTAAACTGAAAACCTACACCCCCTCGCGCCACCTCATGTTGTATGTGCATGGCTTTAATAACGATTTAGCCTCGGTGCTCGATCGCGCAGAACAGCTTGAGCAAAACTATAATTTGGAAGTGGTGATTTTTAGCTGGCCTGCGAATGGTGGCGGTGTACAAGGTGTTTTAAGTTATAAGAGCGACAAACGCGATGCGCTGGCCTCAGTTGGCGCACTTAACCGGGTGCTAGAACGTTTACAAAGTATTGTGCAGCAACTGCATGCCGATTATGTCGAACAATTAGAACAAACTACCGAGGCAAAATTTGGTGATGACGCTGAAAAGTGGGATCGCTATTTTACGGCCGCGGCCGCTGCGCGCTGCCCCTTTACCATTAATTTGATGCTACACAGTATGGGCAATTATCTGTACAAACATTTGTTAAGCTCCAGCGTTTATGCCGGTGATCAGTTAATTTTCGATAATATTGTGATGGTGGCCGCAGATACGAACAACGCGGGGCACGCTAACTGGGTAGATAATATTCAGTGCCGCAATCGTTTGTATATCACGTTGAATGAACATGATAGTGCGCTACGGGCATCGCGCATGAAAATGGGTGAGAAACAAAAAGCGCGTTTAGGGCATTACCTACGCTGCTTAGAATCTAAAACCGCCACCTACATTAATTTTACCGGGCAGGCCCATGTCGGTACTTCGCATGCTTACTTTGAAGGTAAGCCACTGGAGAATTCGCAAGTGCGCAGTTTTTTTCAGTTAGCCTTTAACGGCCAGACTGCCGAAGACAGCCTGACCTTTGACGCAGCACGCAACCTCTACTACTTTTGAGCCGCATTTAATCAGGGCTTTTCAGCCCTAGGGCAAATTGATATAACACATTTTTCTTTTCGTTATGAATTTGCGCAGTTAACGCCGCGGCTTGCTTGAGCGGTAACTCTGCTAACAACAGTTGCAGCGTACGCTGCGCCTCTGCGCTGATCTCTGAAGCCGGCTTTTCGGCTTCGGCGGCAATCATTAACACCATTTCACCTTGGCAGCGCTGTGGTTCTTCGCGCAACCAATGCTGAATTTGCGCGGCGTTGCCATAGGCAAAATGCTCGAAGGTTTTGGTCAGCTCTTTCGCTAACACCAGTTGCCGCTCAGCACCTAGTACTGCAGCAACGTCATCTAAAGTATCTAAAATACGCCGTGCCGTATCGTAACAAATAATGGTGCCAGCATTGGCCGGAACATCGGCTAATTGCTTTTGCCGTTGGCTCGATTTGGCGGCTAAAAAGCCAATAAATTGAAATTTATCGGTCGGTAAACCGGCAGCACACAAGGCGGTAATCAAGGCACAAGGACCTGGAACCGGCACTACGGGTACACCGGCTTCACGGCATAAACGCACTAGGCTGTAACCAGGGTCACTGATCAATGGCGTGCCGGCATCAGAAATTAACGCAACATCTTCACCAGCAAGGCATTTTTCAATAATGCTGGCGGCGCGTTGTTTTTCATTGTGATCATGTAAAGCCAGCAATCGATTGCTGATACCAAGGTGTTGTAATAACTTGCCGCTGTGCCGAGTATCTTCAGCTGCGATACAGCTAACCTGCTGTAAGGTAGCTATCGCCCGCTGGCTAATATCAGCCAGATTGCCTATCGGCGTGGCCACAACATAAAGAGAACCGCTTTGTTTGGTCATATTTCGCTAATTATTTGAGCTTAACGGGTTGTGTCAGTAAGATAACACCACGAAAACTCTATGGTACTGTGCATTGTGAAAACCAGCAAATTTAAGCCGCTATTTATTTTAACCTTGGCCGCCTTAGTCAGCAGCTGTGCGCAAACCATTCCGCAGCAAAGTAGCACGACTGAGCGCGAGCTGATTACCGAGCTAGCCAAAGACGAAACCCCCGAACCGGCAACGCTTTCGGCTGAGCAATTGTTAGCCCAAGCCGCAACTTATCAAGGCGAAGCGCAACAAATTCGCTTATTAAAAGCCGCCGAAGCCGCCTTGTTAGAGCAAAACAGCGCATTGGCCTTAGCCATTACCGATACCTTACGCCAAAGCGACAGTGCGCTGATCCGCCAGCGTAATCAGGTGCTGTTGTTACAAGCTTATCTGCAACATAACGAGCTGGCGTTAGCCGAACAACTGATTGAGCAAACTAACCGCACACAACTCGCGCCGAGCGATCAAGCCGCCTTTTTATGGTCCAGTGCCAAACTGTATCAACAGCAACAGCGCGCTTACGCTGCAGCCCGCAGTTTATTGCAACTAGATGAGATGCTCGGCAACAACCCTACGCTACTAGACAGCTATGCTGAATTACATGAACAGTTATGGCCGCAGCTCAGTGCTTTAAGTCATAGCGAACTCACCAACTTACAAGTGGGTGCAAGCCAGCGCGCGCGCGGTTGGCTCAATTTATTAGAAGTGGTACGCAATAAGCTGGGCAACCCCGAGCAATTAAACAATGCGCTAACCGAATGGCAACAACGTTATCCGCAGTTACCAAGCTTGTCGCAATTACCAAAGGCTTTACAACAGCAATTGGCCCTAACGCCTTATCAACCACAGCGTATCGCCGTATTATTGCCGCTTAGTGGTCAATTTCAGCAACATGCAAAAGCGATTCAATATGGCTTACTGGCCGCTACCAGCGCGGATAACAGCTTACCTCGTGAATTGCTGTTTATTGATAGTCAGCAATCGGTTGCCGACATTCAACAGCAATTAGCAGCGAAACAAATCGACTTTGTGATTGGCCCACTGTTAAAAGATCAGGTAGAACAAGTCAGTAAACAAGCCGATTGGACTTACCCAACCTTGTTTTTAAACAGCCGTGACAGTCAATTACCGGCGCAACCTGACCGTTTTTACTTTGCTTTGAATTTGGAAGATGAAGCGGCGCAAATGGTGCAATTGTTTGCGCAAAAAAATTATAAGCGGCCTGTGATCATCAGCTCACGTAATGTCATTAGTCAGCGTATGCAGCAACACTTTACCCGACAATGGCAAGCTCTGGGCCATGAGGCACCCGAGAGCTACCAATTTGAAGCCAAAGCTGAATTAGAAGCTTTAATTACCCGGTTATTAGAAACAGACAGCAGCCGCGAGCGTATTCGGCTGATCTCCGGTTTAATTCCTGGCAGTGTGGAAAGTGAAGCGCATAGCCGCTTAGATATTGATGCTATTTATTTACTTGCCGATCCGGTGCAAACCAGAATGTTTAAACCTTTTGTCGATGTCTCGGTGATGCAAACCGCGCCAAAGCTGCCTATTTACGCCAGTTCTCGCAGCTACAGCGCCGGCGGTGATGCTAATGATTTACGCGATCTCAACGGCCTCACGTTTACCGAAACGCCTTGGTTGTTAAACGAACAGCACAGTCAAAAGGTTCGGCAGCAATACCTTGAATTATTTAGCGAGCAGGATGAAACCCTGCAGCGATTATTCGCAATGGGCTATGACGCCTATCACATTATTGGCAGCCTAAAGCAACAGCAACAATTACCCAGTTTAAGCCATCCCGGTTTTACTGGCCGACTTACTGTCAACGCCGATGGCAGTATTAGCCGGCAATTAAGCTGGGGCAGTTACCGCAGCAACCGTTTGGTTGCAGTGCAAGAGCCGTAAGCCCGCATGAACGAGCTTGGTCAGCAATATGAAGCCTTGGCGCTGCAATTTTTGCAGCAACAAGGCCTGAGCTTGGTACAACAGAACTTTAGCTGTAAGCTCGGTGAAATTGATTTAATTATGCGCCATGGCCCTTACTGGGTGTTCGTTGAGGTAAAATATCGGTCAAGTACAGCGTTTGGTGGGGCATTAGCCGCCATTACGCCAGCCAAACGACAAAAAGTATTAAAAGCCGTACAGTATTATCAACAGCAGCATCGACTTAGCCAACAGCCTTGTCGCATAGATGTAGTAGCCATTGAAGGGCAAGCGCCCTATCAGTATAACTGGCTGCAAAATGCCTTTAGTTAGCAGGACCCCGGATGCAAGAACATATCAGACACCTGTTTAGTGAAAATATCCAAACCATGATCGCCACCAGCGAAGCGTTAGCTGGCCCTATTGAAAGCGGTGCGCTAATGATAGTGCAAACGCTGATTAATGGCGGTAAGGTGATTTGTTGTGGCGAAGGGGCCAGCGCTAATTTAGCCAGCCATTTTGCCCAACTGTTATTGGATCAATTTGAAACCGAGCGCCCGTGTTTACCGGCTTTTGCTTTACAAGCGGATCACTCTAGCCTGCAACCGGCTAACCAACAAAATCATGATTACTTAGCGAGGCAAGTGAAAGCGCTAGGTCAAGCTGCGGATATTTTAGTGGTGATTTCACTTAATGGTGCAGAACAAAGTCTGATCCGTGCAACCGAAGCGGCACTGACCAACGATATGAAAGTAATTGCCCTCACGGTAGATAACAGCAGTGATTTATCCGGGTTATTAAATCAACAAGATGTTGAATTAAAAGTGCCGGCACACCGTCCGGCACGGGTGATTGAATGTTACACCTTTTTACTACACTGCCTTTGTGAATTGATCGATATGACGCTGTTTCCACAGCAAGGAGAGTTTTAATATGATGAAATTAGCCAGTGTTTTAGCTGCTATTCTATTACTACAAGGTTGTGCTGCAGCCGTGGTAGCCGGAGGCGCAACCGCGGTGACCGCCGCTAATGATCGCCGCACTTTAGGTTCGCAAATTGATGATAACGGTATAGTGCTAAAAGCACGCCGGGCATTAGGTGATAACGACATCACCGCTAAAGGCAGTAATCTGAATGTGACGAGCTACAATGGCGTGATTTTGCTCACCGGCCAAGCCAAAAGCGAGCAAGTTCGCGAGCAAGCACAACGTTTAGTGCAAGATATAGCCAGCGTAAAAATGGTGCATAACCAAATTCGCCTTGGCAACAATACCTCACTGACCACCCGCACCCGCGATAGCTGGATTGGCACTAAAGTAAAAAGTAAGTTGTTAGCCGATGATGATGTTAGTGGTTTAAACATCAAAGTGGTTACCGAAAACGCTGAAGTGTTTTTAATGGGGCTAGTCGGTGGGCCTGAAGCAGATAAAGCGGTTGATATTGCCCGTAATGTCGAAGGTGTGGTTCGGGTTATTAAAGCCTTTGAAAGCCCGCAATAAGCGGAATTAATCACTCGCCACCGCTTATTTATATGATAAGCGATGGCGTTTGCTTTAACCCCTTAGCACTGCTGCAGAGCTTTTAATACCTTAGAATGAAACTCTCGGTGTTTTAAGATCAATACCACCACCACAGTTGCACCCATAAACAAACTGCTATCAATAAACCAGGTCAGCGCCGCTAGCGAAAAATAGATGGCGCGCAAGCCATAGTTAAACGAGTGGTTGGCTTGATCAATCACCTTGGCCGTACGGCTGGTATACAAATCTTGTTCTTCTGTCGCCATCTCGCGTCCATCTGGCGCTGCACCAATTAATACCCCACAAAAACCGTATTGGCGTAATGACCAGGTAAATTGGAAAAAGGCGAACACATAAATCAGTGCTAATAACAAAATCTTAATTTGAATTTGTGTTTCGGTTTGCGCGCTCCACGGGATCAGCCCGCTCAGCATAGTCTTTAAGCGTTCACTCGATGTCAGCACCGTTAGCAAACCGGCCATAATTAACAAACAACTCGAAGCAAAAAAGGTCACGTTGCGCTCAAGGGTAGAAATAAGCCCGACATCCGCCATCTTATTGTCACGCCGTAACATCTGCTGCATCCAATGGTTTCGCTTACGGCGCAGCTCAAATGACAAACAACTCACCACTTTCGCGCGGCGTTTCGCGTAGAGTGTGTAGCCTCCCCAAGCTAAACTAAACCAAACTAAGGCGATAATATCTAATAAGCTCAGCACTTGACGCTCCTTCGTGTTTTAACTTTGTGCATAATATAACGAAAGCACAGTGTGCCTTAAGACTGTTTTATTAAGACTTATGCGTAAACAAACTTTGCAACTACCCCACTAGATAAGTACCGGTACCCAACGCGATATGAATACCCAGCTCGTTATGCAGTTCCATACGACAAACTGCCACTTTATTGCCAGCACGGATCACTCTGGCGCTAGCAATAAAAACGTTGCCACGGCCCGGCCTTAAGTAATCGGTGCGAATATCAATAGTGCTCATTTTACCGAAACGTTCGTGCAACTGCTCTGGCGCAACTTGCTGCACGCGACCTAAGGCACTGGATACGGCCATCAGCCCCCCTGCCACATCCAGTACCGAAGCAATCACGCCGCCATGCAAAATTTGCTGTAACGGGTTGCCAATAAGTTGCTCTGCCCAATTAAAACGTACTTCAGCCACTTCCTCATCAAAGCGTGTTACGGTTAAACCGATAAGTTTATTAAAAGGCATTTCATTGAAAACGCTAGCAATGTAAGGCACCAATTGTTCAGGGGTCATGTAATCGTCTTATTCTTAAAGGTTTTTGTCAGTGTACTGCCTCTGTTGTTCAGTGCAAAGCCCACTGGGGTATAACTTTGCGGCATTTCTGCTTACAATACGCCTCTTTTTGACCGGAGATCTACACCGCGTGCTTGAGCAAATGCTACCCGCCCTAAAACAAACCTTTGGTTATGACACCTGGCGTGAAGGTCAGGCTGAAATTATTGGTGCGGCGATGCAACAACGTGATTGCTTTGTATTACTGCCAACCGGTGGTGGTAAATCACTTTGTTATCAATTACCGGCTCTACACCTACCTAAAGTGACGTTAGTCGTTTCGCCGTTAATGTCTCTGATGAAAGATCAGGTTGATGCGTTAAAAGCCAATGGTATTGCGGCCGAATTTATCAATAGCAGTTTAAGCCGCGACGCCGTGCAAGAGGTCTTTACGCAGCTGTACGACGGCCGTTTGAAATTATTGTATGTCGCCCCCGAACGCTTGTTGCAACCCAATTTCATTGCTCGTTTACAAGAAGTAGGGGTGAGCTTATTTGCTATTGACGAAGCGCACTGTATTTCGCAGTGGGGCCATGATTTCCGCCCTGACTACATGGCTTTAGCCCAATTAAAACAGCGTTTTCCTGATACTCCGGTGATGGCCTTAACCGCTACCGCTGATCCTGGTACTCAGCAAGATATCTTGCAACAACTCGATCTAAACAACCCACTGATTTATCGCGGCAGTTTTGATCGTCCGAATATTCGCTACACGGTACAAGAGAAGTTTCGGCCATTAGAACAGTTGCTGGCTTATCTGAAACAACAAGAAAATAACAGCGGCATTATTTACTGTAGTTCGCGGCGTAAAGTAGATGAGTTAACCGCGCAATTAGCCGAGCGGGGCTTTCGCGTGGCCGCTTATCATGCAGGTTATGACGCAACCCAACGTGACCAGGTACAAGACGCCTTTAAACGTGATGATATCAGCATTATTGTGGCTACCGTGGCCTTTGGCATGGGTGTTAATAAACCGAATATTCGCTTTGTGGTGCATTTTGAACTCCCCCGCACTATTGAAGCTTATTACCAAGAAACGGGGCGCGCAGGACGAGATGGCGTGGCAGCAGAAGCGCTGCTGTTATTTGATCCGGCTGATATCGCCAGAATGAAACGCTGGTTGGAAGCCGAAGATAACCCGCAACGCGCAGAAGTGGCGTGGCAGCGCTTTCAATCAATGGCCGCTTTTGCCGAAGCGCAAACGTGCCGCCGACTGGTGTTATTAAATTACTTTGGCGAAGCGCGACAACAACCCTGTGGCAACTGTGATATTTGCTTAAACCCGCCACAGCAATTTGATGGTACCCAAACCGCGCAACAGGCGTTGTCTTGTGTTTATCGGGTAGGCCAAAACTATGGCCTGCACCATGTGATTGAAGTGCTACGCGGCAGTCAAAATCATAAAATTCAGGAGCTTGGGCACGACAAACTCTCTACCTGGGGCCTCGGTAAACAACTCAGCCATGATTATTGGTTAAGTATTTTTCGACAACTCATTCACTTTGGCTTGTTACAGCAAGATATTACTCAGCATTCGGTATTACGTTTATTGCCCGCGGCACGCCCAGTGCTGCGAGGTGAACACCCACTGCAACTGGCTGTGCCTCGCCTTCAAGCCAGCAGTAAAACGCCGGCGAAGCTTGGCCAACAAAAACATGACAAGGTATTATTTGCCCGCCTGCGAACACTACGCAAAGCCATAGCGGAGCGCGATGACGTGCCACCTTTTGTGGTATTTAGCGACGCAACGTTGATTGATATGTGCCACAAACTACCCACCGATAACGCCGCCATGCTCGCCGTATCAGGCGTCGGCTTTACTAAGCTAAGTCGGTATGGCAAAGATTTTATGACCGAAATTGGGGATTATCTGGCTGATAGCCGTAACCCTCTGCTAGAGTAGTAAGCAAATATCCTATTTTTTAACCTGAGGTTCACAGCTTGTCACCTTTTCTGACCTTAGCCCGCATCGCCTTGTTATGCTTAAGCCTATGTTGCAGCGTTCATGCTGCCGGTACCTTGGATATTATTCAGCAACAACCGCATCGGTTAACCGAGCTACAGTATCAAATCACCGATGTGTCACTGTCGGCCAATGAACTGGTCGCCGACCCCGCGTTATTTCATAACTTTACCGCGCTAACCCCTCAACAAAATACCCTTAGGATCACCGCACAACAAGCCGTTTGGCTGTTAGCCAAAATTAAAAACCCATACCCTGAACCGTGGGATGCGGTGCTGAGCTATCATTTTCTCGCCGTCGATAAAGTCAGTTTTTATAAAGTAGCCACCGACATCCCTAGCGTGCAATTTCTGGGGCGCAGCGGTAGCGCATTTCCATTTAGTGAGCGGCCCTTGCCGCTTTACAGCTTTTCACAACCGCTGCGCTTTGACATTGCAGAGCAAACCAGTGTGTTAATTAAGCTAGAAGATGCCGCCATGATAGGAACCGAATTAAGCATTTCTTCGCTTGCACCGCTGCTCGAAGCAAGCCTGCAGCAGTTACAACAAGACAGTATGATTAATGGCGCCCTGCTGTTACTGGTCTTGCTAGCACTGTGCCGGGGTGTACAGCAACATCAACCGGCACTGTATGCCTTAGCGGGGTTCTATCTGGCCTTTTTATTAGTGCTAATTACGCTTAATGGCCAAGCCTTTAGTCGCTTATGGCCATTACATCCGGAAATGAACGCGGTATTTATTTACATTAGTGTTGGGGCGAGCTTAGCTTGCTTAAGCTTGTTTGCCCGTTTTAGTTTACTTCGACAAAGTTCAGGCTATGGTTTATGGCTGAATAGCGGCAGTTTCTTGCTGGCCTTGTTACTATTGTTTAGCCCGTTATTTGCCTCGGGCCCCATGAAGCTTAAACTCTTGTTTATCTGTATGACCTTAGTGTTAAGTATCACGTTGTTGCAGGCATTATTTATTAGTTTGACCACGCAGGTCCGCTACACGCCACGGTTTTCCTTACTAGCGGTGGCGGCTACCTTGCAGTTATTACTTCTGCAACTTAGTTACATGGCCAACTTCGTGCAGTGGCTTAATACTAGCTTATTGTTTGTTTTGACCATCTCCACTTTTTTATTACTGCATATTCCCAAAGCACGTTTACAGTTTGCCCGTCGTGATCTTTGACTATATTTTCAACTACCTCTTGCAGACAGAGGCCATAGCACCCTAGAATGACGACGCGGCAAATCGCCGTTTCTATCGACTATTCTTTAGTTATTTCGTTCGGAGTCTTAAATGCAACGACTGCGTGAGTTATCGCGTCGTGTTGAGGCTGTGTATGGCGAAATGGCGGACACATTTTCCAGTTATCAGCAAGACAGCGGTTTAAGCTGTCGTAGTAGCTGTGGTGAGTGCTGCACTCAACCCACTATTGAAGCGACCGTGCTAGAAATGTTACCGCTGGCATTACACCTGTTTGATCAGGGTAAAGCCGAGCAAACACTGACACAACTCGAAGAGTTACCAGAAGTTTCTGGTTGCTTTTTTTACCAGCGGCTATCGTTTGATGGCAAGCAAGGGCAATGCACTGTATATCAGCAGCGGCCTAGTATTTGCCGAGTTTTTGGTGCGGCAGGATACCGTGACAAAATGGGCAAAACCTCACTTTCGGTATGTAAAACGATCAAAAGTGATAAAGCAGAAAAGTACCAACAACACCTGATTATGCTGACTGAGCATCCGCCACCGATGATGATGTCAGCCAAAGAGCAGGTAAACGAGCTAGATTATGAATTGGGTAATAAGCATTATCCGATCAATCAAGCCTTGTTTATGGCGCTAGAAAAAGTGCTATTTAAATCCTATTACAGTAGTTTCAGTACTGATTTACAAATAGCCTAATGCCTTAATTCAGACCTGACAAAGCTTTGTGCTGTGTCAGGTCTGACGTTTAAAACCCCGCTAAAACAATCTTACCCATGGCTTTACCGCTTTCTAATAGGGCATGCGCTTTACGTAAGTTAGCCGCGTTGATGGTGCCAAACTGCTGCTGTAATGTGCTTTTGACTTGGCCTTGTTCAATCAGCTTGGCGAGATCGGTTAATATCTGATGTTGTACCTGCATATCGGCAGTAGCAAATAACGATCGGGTAAACATAAACTCCCAATGCAGAGAAATACTTTTTTGCTTCAACGGCATAATATCCAAGCCACCGACCGGATCGTCAATCAATGCCAGCTTACCTTGAGGTGCCAGCGCTTTCACTAACTCTGCATAGTGGGCATCTGTATGGGTTAAACTCGCCACATGGCTGACGGCATCAATACCCAGCGCCAGCAACTGCGCTAACAACGGCTTACTGTGATCAATTACATAGTGCGCGCCCATCTCTCGCACCCAGGCTTGTGTTTCTGCTCTGGAAGCCGTCGCGACAATCGTTACCGTGGTTAATTGACGCGCCAGTTGCAACAATACCGAACCGACACCACCGGCAGCCCCTACCACCAGTAACACCGGTTTCGGATGCTTTAAGCTAGGCGTAGCAATATCTAGGCGGTCAAACAACATTTCCCAGGCCGTTAGCGCCGTTAAGGGTAAAGCTGCCGCTTCTGCATAACTGAGGTTCGCCGGCATTTTGCCGACAATACGTTCATCCACTAGCTGATATTCTGCATTCGAGCCTGATCGCTGCAGCGCTCCGGCGTAATAAACTTTATCGCCCGGCACAAAATGCTGTACTTTTTCGCCAACAGCAACAACCTCACCCGCTGCGTCCCAACCTAAAATTTTATATTCGCCGGCTGGCGGTGTGACACGTTGCCGAATTTTTGTATCTACCGGATTAACCGAGATCGCAGCGATCTTCACCAATACATCATGGCCGCTGGCCACCGGTTGCGGTACTTCAATATCCAATAATGCTGCCGCATCGCTAATTGCTAGTGAGTGTTGATAGCCAATCGCTTTCATATATCCCTCTGCTTTTTATCAAATTGAGTAACTGAAATTCAGTGTGCCAAGCTTCAGCGACAAAGCGCCACCTGCCGTTGCAGCATACCAAGCTGTGCCCGCAAATAATTCAGCCGTAAGGTTAAATCGGCGCTGTGTGGGCGAATGCCTATTTTTAAACCCAGTACTGCTAAATTAACCCCTTGGCAAGCTTGTAAGGTGTCTGCCACTGCTTGCTCAGTTAACCAAGAACCCGGCTCACCAAACGCCACTAAATCATTCGTTTGTGCCGGTTGATGGCTGTCTCGCCAAGCGCCATATTCGGTGGCTTGATCAGAAATACCCGAGAACATCACGCCGGCGAGCAAGCCCTGGGCTTTGGCTGCGGCGATATGCTGTAAGGCGCCGTCGGGCTGCCGTGTTTCTAACACTGAACGGCCCCAGTTAATCACAACGCCTAGCGGTAGCTCTGGCGCTTGGGTGGCATTCAGTTCAGATAACACGCTTAACTCATCGGTTAAACTTAAAAACCCTTTAGACGGCGCATGGCTGTCGATTAAGGCATCACAATGCTCTACCAGCAAACGCGCACCATGCCAATCCCAACTTAACAAGGTTTGCATAGATGTTTTAAACGCCGCAGCAGAACCGGCACAGTTATGCCGTGCTGGCGCGCTATGTAGCATAATGGCGGTCACGGCTTGTCGTTTCAGATGGGTATTCAACTTAGCAATGGCATGATTCGCTTGGCGCATAAAGGCAATCGCGGCCTCACGCCCGGCTTCATCCGTAGATGCCAAGCCAAATGTAGGTAAGGTGGCTAAAGCGTTCATCACGCCAGGAATAGTGGTAAAAACAAAATCCCATTTAGTATCAATATGCTGCAAAAACCACTGATCATCCTGCGCATGCAAGCTGCCTAAAAAAGGGTGCTCTAAGCCACGAACCGATTCTAAGCTTTTTAACTGTTGATAATAAGCAGCTTCAAGTTGGGGATCCCAACCCGATACATTAGGAGAGGCGGCATAAGCCCCTAAATAAAACGACATGGCTTGAAACCTGTGCAAGAAAAAAAACTATCATACCGTGTCTTGTTAAAAAACGGCAGCCCCAGCCTAGCGGTGAAGCCTAGCGATTGTGCTGCTGCGCTAAAGTGATTACACTCGATACACGCATCTGTGGTGTTTATAACCTGATTAGGAATCATTATGACGTTTTTTCGCCGAACCCTACTCCTTAGCTCCGCTTTTTTAATGATCAGCGCCTGTTCACCTGAGCCAAGCAGTAATACTCCGACAACAACCGTGGAACAAGCGGCTCCTGCTGCAGCCAGTCGTGTGTTTACCGAAGGTAGCCACTACACTGTTCTAGCCAACCCGGTACTTGAAGCCGCGCATCAGCGTTACATCACTGAATACTTTTGGTTAGGTTGCCCACATTGTCAAAACTTTGAACCGACCTTACGCAATTATCTGCAAGCCAATCCGGATGTGGTGTTGGTACGCAAGCACCCTGCCCTAGGTGAGCGTTGGGCTTTTGATGCCAGTGTGTTTTATGCTTTGCAACAAAGCGGCAATGAGCAGTTAGTTGAGCCGCTGTTTGAACTGTATCGGCAAACACGGGAACAACAAAACACCATGCCCGATACCAAAGCGATTAATGCGTTTATGGAGCAGCATGGGCTCGATCCAAAGCAATTAACTGAACTGGCGCAATCGCCAGCCGTACGCCAAGCGATGGAGCAAGCCAACCGTGAAATGCTCGATAACCGCATTCAAGGCGTACCCAGTGTGGTGGTTAAAGGTAAGTATCTGGTGAATGGTGATTTACCAGAAGATGTGAAAACCGCTGAAGATTATTATGAGCTGTTAAATTACCTGCAAAACAAACCTTAAACGTACAGCGGGCCAGCCTTAACTCTCTGGCCCGCTTAACGTAAACACCAAATGTTTGCGCATATCTTTAAGCACTACGCCCTTTTTTAACAATAAGCCACTGAGCTTTTTTTGCCACGGCAATAACACTGCCTGCGCCGCATCTAACGCCGCCTGCTCTACAAATTGCAAACGCACTAATAGCGAGCTGGGAAACACGTTATATTCCATGCTAAACCAACATTGTTGCACGCCGGCTAATTGCTGCATGGCTTGCTGTTCCAGCGTGGTGACGACGTCCATGACTAACGCTTGTTGTTTCTTTTGCACACTCGACAGCTTTTTCATGGTTAAACCTAATCCTTTCTGTATATTGAGCCGCGATTCAGCCGCTGCGCCATGCCTATTGCATCTTACAACAGGTTAAGCTACCGATCTTTGCACAAAGTGCATCAGACCGCAAAGACAACTCACAATTCTGAGCTTTGTGGCTGCACATAATCCGATAAAAACCATAAATTTACGTTTATCATAAAATATTTATTGATATACGCAAATAAACAGGCTAAAGTTTGTACTATGAATATACAAATTAATCTCGATATCGAACTGGCTAAAAAGAAAATGTCTCTTACTGAGTTATCGCAGCAGGTGGGTGTGTCTATGACAAATCTGTCGCTGCTAAAAACAGGAAAGGTAAAAGCCATTCGCTTTAGTACGCTGGCGGCCATTTGTCAGGCGCTAAGTTGTCAGCCTGGTGATATTTTGCAATATATAAACAATGATACTGACACGGAGTAAGCGCGGTTAATTGTAAACAGGAGTTACTATGTCAAAGCATGAATTTGTTGCACCCGGTATTGCGGCGTTACTGCTCGCAGTGGCCTTTCCTATCTATTGGCTCGGAGAATTTTGCTGAAATGTATCGAGCAGACTTACTTAGCCTAAGTTGGTCCGATCTGGCCTTTGTATTGATTGGCGCTTTAGAAGTGTATATCTACCTGAGCTTACGGCGCAGTTTTGCTGAACGCCTAACCTCTAGCAGTGCAGCCATTTTATTGCTGATACTGGCGCTGCTGGTTACCTTATTCCACGCCACAGTGCTGGTTGATATCGCACTCACCTTCACCGGCAACTCGCTGTCTGAGCAGGCAATCAACACCCTTGGTGAGTTTACCGTAGTGGTGGCGCTAGGGTTATTATTTGCCTATGCGTTAGTCGGCTTTATACTCAGTATTGTGTTACTGCAAAATCGCACCGGCGCGCCAAGTGTTTTAAAGTACTTCGCGGTGATCCTGCTGGCATGCTGTTTGTTCCAACTATCGATCATTTTCAGTCCTGCCAATATCTTTGTTTTTCCAGTGGCGTTGTTATTACTGGCCTTTTACTTTCTGTCGCCACCGCAGATGCTTGAGGTAGTGTAATTTTCAGCAACTGCCGAAAGCCGAGCCACGGCGGCATGGTGATATTGCAAGATAGTAGCAATGGCCCTTTTCGCCGTTGGCAAGATACTTTCTTTTGCGTCGACAAAAGAAAGTATCCAAAGAAAATGCACCCCCACTTCCGCTCGAAAGCCCAACTGCCGATGCGCTGTCCAAAGCAAAAACGTAACTCGCGCCATGCTTCGTCGCCGCACTCAAACACCCGTTTTCTTAAAACCTTGGCCAACGATGTTCAGTCGGCTCGCTCTAAGGGGAATAAAAGCCAGAGTGGTATTCGTTTAGTTGAATAGCTTGTTTGTCCCATTTGCAGACGTTCACCAACATTCATCTCAATTGGTGCTGTGGGCAGTTTCAGTACGTTACCTCTGAGCACCCTATTTTAAAGGCATTATTGTTCTAACCCAATGACTTGATTGGCAAGCTAATCCAATAGCCGCTGTTCGCGACATCTACATCAAGTCATGCTTGCGAAGGCAATGACCTAACAGCTTGGCACATCAAATAAATTGAGTCTAACAAGACTGAATATAAGTCCTTTAAGACAGGATTCATTTCATTGATTAACCTGTTCTTACAATCTCGTTTCTATGGAATTTTGAGCTAGATTAATCTCTACAAGTCTACTTTAGTAAAAAAAGATTGATACCTTAAGATGTCAAGTAGTAACCTTAAGGTTTCAGATGATAACCTTAAGGTTATAACAGTCGGATAAGTTTCAAATAAATTGCTACCAGAAAAGACAAGGAAAGCTGTTATGCAAGCTCTAAAAACTACTGCTGAATTAGAATACGAATATCTTAAGTGGCATGGATACATTCATTTACTAGCTGGGATTTTAATTTTATCTGTGACATCAGTAAATCTTTTAGGGCTTGTGAATGGAGGCGTTTTGGGGCTCATCATTGTCATTGCTTCAGGAATAATGTTTACCGTAATTTATTTATTAGCATCATGGAAACTACAGGGAAATTTTTCATTTTCGAAGCAAGCATGGAGAGGTACATTTGAAGATGAATTTTTGAATATGGTAAGCCTCAAAGCGTATAAAGTCGGTTATATTGCCGTAATCTTAGCATTTATACCGGGGGTGTTAGGTGTTTATAATTTTGTTCCTCTCTCACGTGAAGATTTAATTACATGTTTTTTGGGAATAAGCGCTGTCGCTTACGGAATTACGATAGCTGTAGGGTTGAGAAAGGACAATGAGTAGAATAGTTTCAAATAACATTGTTGTGCATCGCGCTGAAAAGGGTATTTCTCAACAAAAGCTAGCAGCTGCTATTGGCGTATCTCGAAAAACAATTAGTACCATTGAAACAGGCAGGTTCACGCCTTCTGTTCAGATTGCTCTGTGCATTGCAGAGTATTTCAATACGCCAGTTGAATCCATTTTCAGACTAGAAGAACCTTCTAACAAATCAATTTAAATCAAATAGGTAACGAGCATCACAGTGCTATAGAAAATCCTTTACCGAATCTTCACTCGACATGGGGCGGTAACGGATTGCTGAGTATCGATAAGCTTCGAGGTCAGATACCGAGAGTGCAACCCTGAACGAGTCTATCGGTTTAGCTGCTGAGATCAACGAAGGCTCAAACACCGACCTGCAGAGCCCGAAAGCTAAGAAAAAGTAGCTTCGGGGGTCAGATACCGAGAGTCTGTGGGATCAGTCACTAGCATTAATTTTGCTAACACAGCTTTGCTTTTAAATCCCATTACGTTGCAAGCCGAGCAAGTTTGCACGACCAAGGTTTTAAGACGAGGGGTGTTTGAGTGAGGGGCGGTAGCGCCGAGCGAGTTACCTCGTCGCCTTGGGCGGGCAAAATTGAACGGGCTTTCGCCGCAACGTGGGGAATAAAAAGCCAGAGCGGTATTCGCTTAGCTGAATAGCTTGTTTACGACAATTGCAGATGATGTCTGTTCCAAACCTCAATGACAGCTCAGTATTCCAAAGCATTACTCAACCCCAACAATCTTAAGAGTCAGAGACTAAGCATTCATACACTAAACATTGAACGTCTTAGGCAGGTTGTGTTGGCGTTTTTTTAGCCTGAAGAATTGAGACCGGCTGTTTATCGTATAACGAACAAAAGACCTTCAAGTGTTTAGCTAGAAAACTATGGCTACTCATTTCGGCTTTGTATGTTTCATTATGCTTTTCCGCTAGTGTTTTACCGAACGTATAGCCTAGGCAAACGACAACGATAAAAATAACGACAGTTCTGTATTTTTTAATATCATGCCACATCAGAATAATCGGCATTAACGCGATAGCCCAAACACCGAAAAAAATAAAAAATGCCATCATTAAAATGATGTGCTCTAAAGCAATTTTTTCCATAATTTTTTTCATAATTCAATTCCCTGCATAACACGAACGAAAAGCTTTACGGTTAAAGTAGC
>NZ_JAEINI020000015.1:0-59825 GCF_016343785.1 Alishewanella maricola
AGTGTTAATAGTCTTTTTGAGTAGGAAGCCATTTCCGCTGTCTATGCATATGAAGAAGTAATAATTTTTTATAACGACGATGCGGTGCACGCTAACTTTCATAGCTTTAAAGCCAGCGCTGCAGCGGAAATGAATTGAAGGCGGTCTTTTTCAGATTTTAAAAAACTAATCACCCAACTTACTGAAACCGACGTCGCGTCTAGATTATCTTTAAACGAGAGAGATATTAGACAATTAAACAGTAGAGTTACCTTTTGGTCTAATTACTCTGATAAATTTTTAGGGTTTTCTGTTTTTGTACCCAGTTTAACTTATGCCATATTAACTCAACTCGGTTTTAATACTGATGATATGGCATTGCAAAAAATAGATGACGCAAACTGTGAAGTTTGCGCTTTGGAATTTGAAAATCATTTTGTTTTAGAATTTCTCCGAGGTGGTTTTTCAGGTGTTCGAGTTGTAGATAAAAAAAATAATAATATTGAATTGTTAAGAGGTAATTTGAGGGTAACCTCTCAGAAGCAGCTTGATTCTTTGCCAATATTAGCAGAGCACGACCACATGAAGTTCTGGCAAAATTCATGTGAAATGATGTTAAGGAAAAAATTTGGTATTACACCTGCTATCTCTTTACGAAAATTTATTATTAATGACTTTCTTAAAAAAGATTATTCACAAAAAGAGGGTCTCCCCCCATTATCCCATGCACATCAAATGGAAAGAGCTGAGATAATTAGTTTGCATAATAAACAATTAAATCGTGGTTCTAATAAATTTCATCAAGGGCAAATGGTTATTCATAAAGTAAGACAAGAGTTAGGAAGTGGTTACATTTCGTTTATGTACGACGAATTAACTGCTGACGTTGAATTTGAAGCAGCAACTTTTTCTAAAATTAAGTTAAGTAATTTCGAACCAGGTATTCTGATAAGTTCAAAAAATTCAAATAATGTTCAAGTTATTAGCCCTTCTACGATTAATAATTATGAATCAATGGCATCACATTTAAGTGCAAGTAAAAATCTTCTTATTGATGAATCTGAGGTTATAAAACTAGCAATAAAAGATGGTGGTGTATTCATCGATGAAAGTGTTACATGGGGTATAGTAGGTGTTCGACTTAAACAAAAAAACGAAGAGCTAGAAAAAATGCTGAAATTTTATGGGTTTGAAAAAAATCGAAAATCACCGTTAGTTTACTCAAAAAAGCAACTGCCTTCTAAAAACTATAAATACATTAACATTTTTTTATTTACGAAATATAACTACACCATCTAACGTTCGGCCAATTTGTCTTTACTAAGCAGTCAGATGCGAAATAAAGAGCATAATGCTTAAGAATAAACTTCAAAAAAAAGCATCTGGTCAACCAGAAGATGTTAAGGTTGAAGAACTATCATTATGGAAAGCTATATATAGGGATATCTATGAAAGTTATTCGTTTTTTCTTTTTACTTGCCCTTTTCTCGGGTTCAGGGTTTGTATTGCTGCCACTGGCCTACGATTCTGCCTCATTTTTCATTTACCAGCACACAAGTGAAGCAATTGTACGCATGCATATGCGCTTTATTCCAGATGAAAAATATAACCAGGAGTTGAGCATTGCAATCGAAGAAGATGACATTGAGTTAGCAAATCAAATTTATGAAATAGGTACAGATCAAAACGTGACGTTTAATGAGGGATTGATAAAGTCGCTTGAGGATAAGAATTCTACCTGGTCAACATTTAGCAGAAATAGCCGGCAAGCTTGGCAAGGCGCTATTACGGGTGATGTTTCATCGGGTGCAGGTTTTGCGGGAGCAGTAGCATCAGACTTTACCGGTATTAGTGACTTTCGTGATCTGGCCATTGAACTTGATGCCTACCCTAATTATGACTCATTTACGGTTGGTCTATCTTTGGTAGGTATCACTGCAACGGCATTAACAGTCTCTTCTTTTACAAATGCTGGGGCTTCGGCATTAGCCGGTATAACTGCTAGGGTAGGTACAACCAGTCTGAAAGTTATTCGGACTTCAGGTAAGTTATCAAAAAAACTTGAGACGGTTTTAAAAGGGCATACAGATAAGATTATTAACAAGCAGGTGATTGAAGGCTTGTCTGAAAAAATCAAAAGTATTGACTTGAAGACGGCAGATACTAAAGAGCTTAATGAGCTATATGTCCTTGCAAAAAAAACGGTGAATGTTAAAGCGATTAAACCGTTAGCTGGTGCATTAAATGATATCAGAGTCATCAGAGGTAATTCTGGTTTTGTTGGCCTGTCTAGGGGGCTAACAGTAGCAGATGACCTTACTGACTTATCAAGATTGTCAAAGTTATCAGCGGTCACCAAGGCTAAGTTTGCTGGCGTAATAAAGTTGGCACCAAAACTGGCAAAACCTATATCTAAAATTTTGCGAGTGCTAATAGAAGCAATAGCATTTCTATTTGGATCAATAGTTTGGCTTGTAAGTGTATTATGGTACTTAGTTAAACTCATCAAGTTTATTGTAGCCAGAATATTTAATTTGATTAAAAGTCGATCTAGTCCAGTTATCAAGAAAAGTTGCGTTAAGTTACCAGAAAATGCTATAGACGGAGAGCAATCATAATTGCTCTATTTGTCACAAAACCACACCCATACTAATTACTACTTTAAAATCCCCTCAATAGGTTAAGTGGTTAAATATTATGAGTATTGCTTAATAAATGCCGCTGTCTTTAATATTAATTAAGAACAATTAAAGTATTATTTTGTCACATAAAGCTGTGCATGGCTTTTGTGACTAAGGATTTTAAGGTAAAGGTCAAAAATAAGTGATTTTAGGTACAGGCAGGGTATTTGATTTTGAGCTTAATGAAAATTTTGTCACAGATCCGTCACAACAGTGTGCGAAAGTTAAATGCTAGAAACCCCATTTAAGGGAAATTTATATTTATCAGTGAGTTATTAAGAAGTGTAAAGTGGTTGCGGGAGCCGGATTTGAACCGACGACCTTCGGGTTATGAGCCCGACGAGCTACCAGGCTGCTCCATCCCGCGTCCGATATTATCCCCGAGCAGTAGAGATAATGGGTTGATTTGCAAGACGTTAATTGATGACCTTTAGAATAACTTGGTCACAATTGGTTGCGGGAGCCGGATTTGAACCGACGACCTTCGGGTTATGAGCCCGACGAGCTACCAGGCTGCTCCATCCCGCGTCCGTCATTGCGGGGCGCATCTTAGTGTTTTTAGATAAGCGATGCAAGCGGTTAATTGCAAAATTTTAGCGAATGGCAGTCAACTGCTGCTTTAAGCAGCGGCTTGTTGTTTTTAACATCAATATCGTTGCTAACGATAATTCTTCAAACGTCTTTAAAGCACATTCTGTTATACTACTGGCCATTTTATTTGAAGGTTGGGTGTTATGCTGGAATTCTGGGCTTTAACGTCAAAAGGCGTCGAAGAGCTGTTAGCCGATGAGATACGTTCACATCAAGGCGAAGTATTAAAAGTTTCTATGGGTGTGGTGCGCTTTAAAGCCGAGCTAAGCAGCGCTTATCAGTTGTGCTTATGGTCGCGCTTAGCTACCCGTATTATGCGGCTGATCCAGTCAGAGCCGGTAACAGCAGAAACCGATCTTTACCAAGTGGCCCGAAAAATCGATTGGCCACAGCTCATGACCATTCGACAAACGCTTGCCGTAGATTGCGTAGGTAAACACGCCACTATCGATAATAGCCAGTTTGGCGGTATGCGTTTAAAAGATGCCATCGTCGATCAATTTCGCGAAGAAACCGGTCAGCGTCCAGATGTCGACCGGTTAAACCCCGATATGCGCTTTCAAGTACGTTTAGAGAAAAACTTCTTTCATTTCTTGCAAGATTTCTCTGGCCCATCATTACATCAGCGTGGTTATCGCGCCGGGCAGGGGGAAGCGCCATTAAAAGAACATCTGGCGGCCGCATTATTAAAGCGTTCGGGCTGGACACCCGAGCAACCGTTATTTGATCCGTTTTGCGGTAGCGGTACCATTATTATTGAAGCGGCTTTAATTGCGCTGAATAAAGCCCCCGGCTTACAGCGCGAGCGTTTTGCTTTTGAAGGCTGGCCTGGCCATCGTGCCGCGATATGGCAGCAACTTAAAGCCGCCGCGAAGGCGCAAGAGCGTAGTTTACCCGATCAGATACTTTGTTATGGCAGGGACACCGACGAGCGCGCATTAGGTAAAGCGCGGCAGAATATTGCGCGTGCTGGTGTCGCACATTTAGTCAGTGTCGATTATGGTGATGCCACGGCATTACAAAAAGCGGTTAGCGAGCAACCGGGTGTGATTGTCACTAACCCGCCTTATGGTGAGCGGTTAGGCGATTTACCCAGTTTAATTCCGTTATACAGCAAATTTGCTTTAGCGTTAAAACAACATTATCAAGGTTGGCGTCTAGCCATTATTACCTCAAATGCCGATTTACTGCGTTCATTGCGTTTATCAAAAAGTAAAACTTACAAATTTACCAACGGCCCATTGGATTGTGAATTCACCTTATTTGAATTAACTGAAAAACAAGTAGCGGTCAGCTCAAGTGCGCCGTCGTTGTTTTATAGCGAAAGCAGCTCCTTTGGTAATCGTTTAGCGAAGAACTTAAAACAATTACAAAAATGGGCAAAACGCGAAAACCTGAATTGTTATCGTTTATATGATGCCGATATTCCTGAATATAACGTCGCGGTAGATTGGTACGACGGTGAAGTGGTGGTGCATGAGTATGCGGCACCGGCAACAGTTGATGAAGGTATTGCGCAAAAACGGTTGTTTGATGTGGTCAATCAAGTGCCTACGGTACTAGGTATTACATCCGATAAAATGATTTTAAAAGTGCGGGAAAAGCAAAAAGGTAGCAATCAGTATCAAGCCATGGCTAAAGCGGGGCAATATAAAGAAGTGTCAGAATATGGCGCGCGCTTTTTGGTTAACTTGCGTGATTACCTGGATACCGGTTTATTTTTAGATCACCGCTTAACGCGTCGGCTTATTCAGCAACAGGCTAAAGGCAAAACGGTTCTTAACCTCTTTGCTTATACCGGCACCGCGTCTGTTCACGCTGGTATGGGTGGTGCGGCGAGTGTTACTACCGTCGATATGTCGAATACTTATTTAGATTGGGCAAAACGCAACTTTATGCTGAATGGCCTACAAGGTAATCAGTATCAGTTTGAGCAAGCTGATTGTTTACAGTGGCTGTCACGTAATCGCAGTTTGTATGATTTGATCTTTGTGGATCCGCCAACCTTTTCTAACTCAAAGCGGATGGAAGACAATTGGGATGTACAGCGCGATCATGTGAAATTAATCAATATGTTGATAGGGCGGTTAGCACCCGGTGGCAAGGTAATTTTCTCGAACAACAAGCGGCGTTTCAAAATTGATCAAGCCGCCCTAGTCGAGTCTGGTTGGCAGGTAAAAGATATTTCTGCCGCTACCTTACCAGAGGATTTTAAACGCAATCCGCACATTCACGTGTGTTTTGAGTTAACGCGTTAATGGCCGTTTATACCCTTTACAGTACTTGGGGTTGCCATCTGTGCGAAGAGGCAGAAAGCCTGTTATTCACAGCAGGCATTGCCGAGCAAACTCAGGTTCTGGATATTATCGACGATGAACAATTGCTAGCGCGTTTTCGGGTGCATATCCCGGTGCTGGCTGGCACCGATCAGCAAGGTAATGAAACCTTAATTTATTGGCCTTTTACAGCGGCACAGTTACAGCATTGGCTTAAGGATACAAAGTAGTGGAGTTATTACGTTTTCAACAGGCGAGCTTGGCTTTTGGTACCAACCCGGTATTAGATCAAGTCGATTTTAGTTTATTCAGCGGCGAGCGCGTGTGTTTAGTGGGCCGCAACGGTGCAGGCAAATCAACTTTTTTAAAATTGCTGACCGGTCAACAAAACTTAGATGATGGCCAAATCGTTATGACTAACGGCGTTATTTTAAGCCGTTTAGAGCAAGATCCCCCGGCGAAAATGGACGTGAAAATTGCCGATTTTATTCGGGAAGGTGCCGGCGATTTAGCAGATAAAGTACAGCAATTTTATACCTTATCTGAAAACTTAGACGGTGCCGGCGATGCCGAATATCGCTTATTTGAAAGCCTGCAAGCTGATTTAGATGCCCGCGATGGTTGGGGTTTAGAAGCGCGCGTTGAAATGCTCTGCCAACAGTTTGAAATGGACGGCAATAACAGTTTAGCGACCTTATCAGGAGGTTGGTTACGTAAAGCGGCTTTAGCCCGCGCGTTAATTGCCAAGCCCGATATTTTGTTACTCGATGAACCTACTAACCACTTAGATGTAGCTGCTATTAACTGGTTAGAGCAATTTTTATTAAGCTTTGGCGGCGCGATAATTTTCATCTCGCACGATAGGGCGTTTATTCGCGCCTTAGCAACCCGCATTATCGATTTAGATCGTGGTCAGCTCACTTCGCACCCCGGTAATTATCAAGAATACCTCGATCGTAAGCAAAAAATGCTAGAAGACGAGCAACAACATAATTCACTATTCGATAAACGTTTAGCCGAAGAGGAAGTGTGGATCCGCCAAGGTATTAAAGCGCGCCGCACCCGCAATGAAGGCCGCGTACGTGCGCTTAAAGCATTACGGCAAGAACGCGCGGCTCGGGTTGAGCAATTAGGCAAGGTCGATTTTAATATCGAACAAGCGGCGCGCTCTGGTAAGTTAGTATTTGAAACCAAAGCGTTAAGCCATGCCTTTAGTGGTAAAGCAGTATTGAATGACTTAGATTTGTTGGTGATGCGCGGAGATCGGATTGCTTTATTAGGGCCAAACGGTGTCGGTAAATCCACTTTGATCAAATTACTGTTAGGTGATTACCAGCAAGATAGTGGCGAGATTAAGCGCGGTACCAATTTAGAAGTGGCTTATTTTGACCAACACCGGATGGCGTTAGATTTAAACGCCACGGTGCAAGATAACGTGGCGGATGGTAAACAAGAAATTACCCAAAATGGTCAAACGCGGCATGTATTAAGTTACTTACAAGACTTTTTGTTCCCGCCATTGCGCGCGCGAACACCCGTGCGTGCTTTATCGGGTGGTGAGAAAAACCGTTTGTTATTGGCGAAATTGTTTGCGCGGCCAAGTAACTTATTGATCCTCGATGAACCGACTAACGATTTAGATGTGGAAACCTTAGAGCTGTTAGAAGATATATTACAGCAGTATCAAGGTACCGTGTTGTTAGTTAGCCATGACCGTGAATTCGTTAACAATACCGTAACCAGCTCATTATTATTTGCCGGTGAAGGCAAAATTATTGAATTAGCCGGTGGTTATGACGAAGTCATTGCTTGGCAAAAACGTCAACAAACGGCGCAAAACAGCAAAGCGCCAGTAAAAAATAATGATAAAAACAACAGCCAAGTTGAGGAAAAGCCGATACAGGCTTCTGTTAACAATGGTAAAAAGCTATCATACAAAGAAAAGCGCGAGCTAAAGTTGTTACCTGCCTTAATTGAAGAGCTTGATCAACAAGTCAAAGCCTTACAGTTGGAAGTCAACGACGCCGAATTTTTCAAAGGTTCTGCTGAGCACACACAGCAAAGATTGAACCTATTACAAGATACCGAGTCGAAGCTGGCGCAAGCGTACACGCGCTGGGAAGAATTAGAAGCTGCAATTTCGTAAATTTTTAGGGGCCATGCATGAAATTATCACCGATCAGCTTAGCATTATTGCCGTTGCTGACAGTATTTACGGCGCAAGCCGCGGTGTATCAGATCGTTGAATTAGATACTACCACTAAAGTTCGTTCCACCTCGGGTGTTGCGGCAACGCCTCAGGGTGAAGTAATTTTAAATGGCAGTACCTTATTAGACTTTGAAATTGATCTTGATGAAATCGATTTTGAGAGTGAAGTCATCTTAGCGCTATTTACTGATGAGCAGATCGAAGAAATTAATAATGGGATCTTTAGTTCCACGGTTAAATCCACGTTAATCAACTATCTTAGTTCACAAGCTTTTGTCACTATCCAGCCTGTTGGTTTAACGCGTGTCATACGCCAAACGCAAAACGCTGGGCAATCGCAAGTGGTGTTGCGTGATACGCAGCAGACCAAAAATAACGATGAATTTGCTTATGCCGCGAACAACAGCGGTTATATTGCAGGTATTGCCACCGCGCCATCCTTTAAAAGCACTTTTACGCCCACGGCTGCGCCGGTAGCTGAAGGTGAAGAGCCGGTTGAACCAGCCAATCCTTATACTGCCTGGATCCCCGAAGCCGGCTACTTGTTCGGCTATGTTGTTAATGGTCAGCAAAGCACCGCTTTACCGCCACAGTTTTCAAGTTATGGTGGCGGCATGTCAGCGGCCCTTGATATTAATAACACTAATCTGGTGGCGGGTTTTACCTCTACCGGTATTACTACAACCACTCAAGAAACCATTGATTCAATTTGTACTGGCTTTAGTCAGCCATTGCAGTACTGTTTAAATCAAGTTTTGTCTGCTAGAAGCGTGAATGTGCTTTCCTTGTTAAGCAAAGTACGTTTATATGGAACGGTAGACACTTATACCGAGGGTTATGAAGAGCGTGCTGCTCTTTGGCAATATTCACCAGAGGGTACAGCGGTATTAAATCGCACTTGGGGCTTTTTAGGTGAGAAAGGTACTGGTTCAGCAGCAACGGCCTCTGAAGATTATACCGTGCCGGTATATTACAGCCGGGCTAATGCTGTTAATGACAGCGGTATTGCTGTCGGTAGTTCGTTATATTCAGACACCAGCCGTGTTACGACCTTTCTAGATGGTTTTGGTGGTGAATTCCGAATTATTTACAGTGCGCCACATGCCACCATTTTTAATGGTGACAGCGTGACAGGCTTTATTGATACTGAAGAATGGGTGGGTAGTGTCGCTACTGATATTAATAATCAGAATTTAATAGCGGGCTATGCGCTGAAAAACATTAATAGCAGTGTTCGCTCACGTTTTTTTACTTATGATATGAACACGCAAACTTTGCGTTTTCCTGAGGGTTTTTTCAGTAGTTCAGGTACTGAACCGCTGGATATGAATAACCAAGGTCAGGTAGTTGGCCGAGCTGAAGTGATTGTAGGCGGTACTACCTCACGCCGTATTAATGCTTTTCTGTACGATAACGCCAGTAACACCTTTACTAATTTGAACAGTTTAGTGGGATGTGATGCGCCTTACACCTTAGTTGAAGCGAGTTCAATTAATGATGATGGTGTGATCACCGCAACCGCGCTAATTAATCGAGTGGTGTATGGTTATAATGGCGAGCCGGTGCTTGATGAAAACGGTGATGTGTTTGAATCTGAGCAAGCGACCACCGTACTTTTACAGCCTATTGCTAACGGCCAAGTTGAAGACTGTAATGCCGAAGACAATACCTATGAACGTAACGCCGGTTCACTTTCAGCGTTATTGTTGATGTTGCTGGGTACTTTACCTTTTCTACGTCGTCGCAGCCGCGCGCGATTAAACCGATAAGCTATTAAGTTTACGGCATAAAAAAAGCTGCTTCGGCAGCTTTTTTGTTTGCATAACCTCATCGACTTCGCTTTATGCTTTTATGTTTGAAATTCACTTTGCCTTATAGCACTTCCATCTAAAAATAAACAACCGCAAAAACCGACTACTTCTCATGCTGTTAGTCAAAGTCAAGTTGTTTATTATAGTAATTTCGCTTGAACCTTTTGCCGTCTTTGACTATCTATTAAATGTAACATTTAGCTGTTATGGCAGCGCAGTGTTATTTCTAAATAAAAATTGTGAGGAAGATTGCCGTATGAAAAGACAAAAACGTGATCGTCTGGAACGTGCTCATGCTCAAGGTTATCGTGCTGGTGTTACCGGCCGTTCAAAAGAACTTTGTCCTTATCAAAATTTAGACGCTCGTTCTGAGTGGTTAGGTGGCTGGCGGGAGGCCATAGAAGATCGTAACGTAGGATTATTCAGTAAAGGCGCTTGATGTCTTAAATTGAAATGCAAAAGCCCCGAAATTAACGGGGCTTTGTGGTTTTTATTGTCATTACAACAGATTAAAAACTAGAAGTGTCTTGGAATAATCCAACTTTAAGATCGGTTGCTGCATAGATATCGCGTCCGTCAACACTCACTACACCGTCACCAATCCCCATAAACAGTTTACGCTTAATCACACGCTTCATATTGATGGTGTAAGTCACTTTCTTCGCCGTTGGCAATACTTGACCAGTAAATTTCACTTCACCAACACCTAAAGCACGCCCTTTACCCGGGCCACCGGCCCAACCTAAGAAAAAACCAACCAGTTGCCACATGGCATCAAGGCCTAAACAACCTGGCATAACCGGATCGCCTTTAAAGTGGCAAGCAAAGAACCACAGCTCAGGGGTAATATCTAATTCGGCAATGATTTGGCCTTTACCATATAAACCGCCTTCTTCAGAGATGTGCACTATGCGATCCATCATTAGCATGTTGTCAGAAGGGAGTTGGCTGTTGCCTGGGCCAAATAATTCACCGTTGCCGCAAGCGATTAAATCTTCTTTTGAAAAGCTATTCTTAGTCATGTATGTTTATCCAATAAAAATGCATCATCAGCTTAGCGAACAGCTGTACGCTAAACAAGTCCGATTTGTTATAGTATTAACGATTTCTGCAGGTAAATCATTCTAAAACGGTTTGTTCAGCGCTGAAACTGAACCAGCCACACTCCGACACCAAGCAGGTGCGGGTAACGCGTTATGATGGAGTGTCCCATGAGTAATGAAAAAAAGCCGGCGTTAAGTAACGCAGAAAAACAACGACGCTACCGTGATAGGCAAAAAGACTCCGGTAAAAAAGAATTACGCGGCTATTTAACACCAGAAGCCTTAAAGTGCTACGAAGATATTGTGCAAAAAACGCAGTGGAACGACAGCACTATTTTGAGCAATGCGCTGCGTTTAATGTATGCCGCACATAAACTTGGCCAAGTGGGGATTTTAAATAGCTGGTTAAATGAACATAAACGCTAAAAGTGACGCCACCGTGTGGTAAAGGTATAATAGGCTTCATTTTTTGCTTGAAGCTTATTTCAGGAAGGCGCCATGATTTTATTTGTGCAGGATCTTACCGTAATTGATTTTTCTTATCTGCATCGGCAGCGTGGCATGTTGGGTGAAAGCTTTATTGTCGATGTCGAGCTACATGGTGCTTTAGATGACACCGCTATGGTGTTCGATTTTGCTAAAGTGAAAAAAGTGATTAAACAAGCGATTGACCAATTAGTTGATCACAAGTTAGCCGTTGCTGCGGCGTGTCCTGCGCTTCGTTACAGTGAAGCAGAGCAAATGATTGTGCTGCACTATCAAAGTGAACGCGGCACCATACAACTCGCTTGTCCGCCTTCTGCTTTTGCTTTTATTCCCGGTACAGAGATTAACGAGCAAACGGTAGCCCATTATCTTGAGCAACAAATCAAACCCTTGTTACCTGATAATGTCGCTAAACTCGTTTTAAAATTACGCAGCGAAGCGATGCGCGGTTTTTATTATCATTACAGTCATGGTTTGAAAAAACACGATGGTAACTGTCAACGTATTGCCCATGGACATCGCTCTACTATTCAAATCTTTGAAGATGGCATGTTAGTGCCACGCTTAAATAAAATGTGGTGCGAGCGCTGGGAAGATATTTATTTAGGTAGTAATGACGATCTCGTTTCGGCCGAAGCCTTGTCGTATTTAACGCCGGAAAGCGATGATTACAGCTTCCGTTATCAGGCTACCCAAGGTTGGTTCGAGTTATGTATACCTGCCTGTCATTGTGAACTTGTGCCTTGTGATACTACGGTAGAATGTCTGGCCGATTTTATTGCCGATCAGTTAAAAGCGGCCAATGGCAGTAAACAATATAAGGTGGTAGCTTATGAAGGTGTGGGTAAAGGCGCTATTGCTCTGCGCGATTAGTCTTGGGGCTAACGCCGCGGAAGTGGTGTTAAATGGCACGTTAACCCAAGGCAGCTTAATTCGCGGTCAAGCCCCTGTTGGGGCCGAGGTATGGTTTAACGAGCAACCGGTTGTTGTTAGTGCGCAAGGCCAGTTTGTTTTTGGTATTGGCCGTGATGCTGCACTACAACATCAACTTAAAGTGGTACATCAAGGCAAGCAACAGCAATTTCCGCTGCGCTTTACCGCCAGAGAATACGATATTCAGCGGATCACCGGCGTGGAGCAAAAGTATGTAGCACCGCCAAAAGAAGTCAGCGCGCGCATTGCCAATGATAGTGCTAAAGTTCGACAAGTTCGCAGCACATTAACTGAACTTCAAGCCATTTTCGCTGAGCCCGTGCGCCCAGCAGCAGGGCGTATCAGTGGAGTTTATGGCAGTCAACGTGTGTTTAACGGCCAACCGCGCAATCCACATTTTGGTTTAGATATTGCCGCTCCGATAGGTGCACCGGTATTTGCGCCATGGGCAGGTAAGGTGTTACTGGCTGAAGATCTGTATTTTTCAGGGTTAACGGTAATTGTTGATCATGGCTTTGGGGTGAGCTCAACCTTTATGCATTTAAATGCCATTAAAGTAAAGGTTGGGGATACCGTAGCACAAAGCCAACATATTGCCGATATTGGGGCGACAGGCCGCGTTACCGGCCCGCATTTAGATTGGCGTATCAATTGGTTTCAAGAGCGGCTTGACCCGCAACTGTTGTTACCCGAATTTACGCCAAACCAAACGCAGCGTTTAGCGCTTACCCCTTAAAGCTAAAAAAGGGTTGTTGAGTTTTAACTCGACAACCAGTGTTTTACTGTTACTTCGTTAGCTACATTTAACATGGCAACTCCTGGTGCAGCCTGTTGTATCGGTAGTGCCAACTCGAGTAATCGATCTTTTCTAAAAATGAATAACGGCTGCACAGAGCCTAGCGGTAAACGTAGCATTAGCTCCGTTAAACTCGTTTCGCTGATCTTATAACCGCCCAAGGCCACTAATTGGTCGCCGCTCATTAATCCGGCCTGATGGGCAGCCGAGCCCCGATATAATTGCTGAATAAACACGCCTTGCGCTGTCGTTTTAAGGCTGCAGCCTAAACTGGCTGGCACGACCTTACTGCTTTCACCGGCCAGATCGCTAAAACTGCTGGGCGCGCGCTGTGTTAAGGTTAGGCCTAGTTTGCCCAAGGTTGCTGCCAGCGGTAAGGGTTTGGCTTCATTGATCCAGCTCGTCAATTGGGCAGCGAGTTCGGGTAATTGCCATGCGATGAGTTGCTCGAATATAGCGTTATCCGAGGTGCCTGTTGCAACATGCTGCTGATACAGTTGTCGGCAAAAAGCAGCCAAATTTAATCCTTTAGATTGCAGTTCAGCCTCTAGCAATAAGGCCACTAACGCGCCTTTCGCGTAATAACTGACCACACTGTTAACCGCATTCTCATCTTGTAAATAAAATTTAGTCCACGCCGTAAAGCTGCTATCCGTTAAACTTTGCTGACTATCTGAGGGGTTGCGACTGACCCGAGTAATTAATTTCTCTAACACCGTTAAATAACGGCTTTGCTCGATAATACCGCTTTTAACTAAAGCTAAATCATCAAAGTAAGAGGTAAAACCTTCATAAAGCCATAATTGCCGACTGTACTGCTCTTTATCTAAGACATAGGGCGTAAAACATTGTGGTTTTAAGCGTTTTACCCACCAAGTATGAAAGTATTCATGGCTGAATAAGCCCAACAGATTCTGATAGGCTTCGGTTAATTCTGTTTGTTGTACTGCAGGTAAGTCATAGCGATTGCAAAGTAACAAGGTACTAAATTTATGCTCTAAGCCACCATAGCCTTGCTCGGTCACCCAAAGTAAAAACCAATATTGATCTAAATCTCGCGGCAATTCGCCAAATACATCGCGCTGTACCTGGCAAAGCTTAGCGACATCGGCAGTTAAGCGCGCTTCATCATACAGGTTATAACCACTGACCACGACGTAATGCGGCACACCATCCAAATTAAATTGCTGCACATTGAAAATGCCCACCAGTAAGGGGCTATCTATCAGATGATCATAGTTATCAGCCTGATAACAACCAAAGTCGAGCGGGGCGGTATGAGTTGCTTTGGGCATGGCCGTAGCAACACGCCATGCCGCGCAGCGAAGATCAGTGGGTTTGTGCAGGGTCAGTGAATGGGGCTGTGCCGTCATTTCACTGACGTTTAAACACAGACAAGCCGGGTTAAGCACTGCCAGTTCATCATCAACATAGGCTGCGCGAACCGATAAATCATTAGCGTAAACTTGGTAAGTTACGGTGACCGGTTGTTGCCCACAACTGAGCTGCCAAGATTGTTTATCACGTTGCGCCAGATGAAGTTCACCGTCGGCATCATAAGCATTGATGTTGACAATATGCCGCGCAAAATTCCGCACAAGGTAACTGCCAGGGATCCAAGCCGGCAGGGTTAACTGATGCATTGCGCTGCTAGGCTCAAAATGCAGCGATAGGGTGAGTAGATGCGCACTGATATCATCAAAGGTTATTTCATACTGCACGGCTGACATAACGGGATCTCCAAAGGCTTATGCTAACGGCTAATTGAACACTATTATGCCGTTTCGTTATTAAATTACCAAATGTGCCACAAGTGTTCAGCACACAGGGCTGACATCACGTATAATATGACCATTTATCAGTTAAGGAATTTTATGTCTAACGAAGCCCTCATCATAAAGCGCATGGAATATGCGGTTACTCGAGTGACAAAAACGGTATTTCCTGGGCGCACCAATCATCATAATACGTTATTCGGTGGTGAAGCCCTAGCTTGGATGGATGAAGCCGCTTTTATTGCGGCGACGCGTTTTTGTCGTAAGCCATTAGTTACCGTGTGTTCCGATCGCGTTGATTTTAAAGAATCCATTGCGGCGGGAGATATTGTCGAGTTAGTTGCCCGTGTTGCGCACGTCGGTCGTACCAGTATTAAAGTGCAGGTCGATATTTTTGTTGAAAACATGTACAACGACAATCAACACAAAGCCATTTCTGGTAGCTTTACTTTTGTCGCTTTAGATGAAGATCGCAAACCCACACCGGTGCTAGGCTAAGTTGCACTTGTATAACTGGCCTGACCTTGTTATGTTGCATTAAAAATTAGCCCTGCCAGAGAGTTAGCCACATGAAGACAGCAACAGAGTGGTTTAGTGAATACGCCGTTAGTCATCAAAACTCGGTGAATAAAGCCATCCATTGGGTAGCGGTGCCGCTTATTTACGCGTCGGTGTTGGGTTTGCTGTGGCAGATCCCTATGCCATTTTCAGGCTTGGCAGAGCAGGGCATTAATTGGGCTTTGTTACTGGTAATGCCCGCGTTACTTTTTTACTTTCTACTCGCTTTTAGTTTAGGCCTTGGCATGACCATCTTTACCGCTGCCGTGGTGACAGCGCTAAGAGCATTGGAGCAACAAAGCCTGTTTGCCATTTGGCAAATTGCCGCTGCGGTGTTTGTATTGATGTGGATCTTACAATTTATTGGCCACAAAATTGAGGGTAAAAAACCGTCATTCTTTCAAGATCTGGCCTTTCTGTTGATTGGTCCTGCCTGGTTACTCGGTTTCATTTTGCAACGTTTTCGCATTCGCTATTAATTTAGTTTGTGAAGTGTGCGCGGTTTTATGGCCAAAGTTGCGATTAATGTCTGGTTGTATACGGCAGGTAGCCGAGGCATTATGCGCAGCTATCGTTATAATGCATCTCTATTATGATAGAAACCGGCGTCAACATTGAATAAACTTTTCGAAGATAGAAACCGACAATTCTGGATCCTGCATTCTCTCGGCTGGCTCGGTTTCGCTATAGTCAATTATCTCAGCTCTCTGATGTTAGACACCCGAGATGCTTTTCTGATCGTGATTAGCCTCGATGCCTATGTTGGTTGGTTATTAACCATACCGCTGCGCTATCTTTATCGTAAAGTCTGGTTCTGGGAACCGTGGAAAATGGTGCTGGTTATTTTGGCAGCGGCATTATTAACGGCGTTAGTTTGGACGGTGATCCGCAATTTTAACTATTGGGAGATCTATCGACATGGCTATCGCCCAGCCGACTGGTTTTTATATATCCGTGATACGCCCGTGGCCTTTTACGTTATGCTTAGTTGGAGTGGCTTGTATTTTGGTATTAAGTACTATCAAACCTTACAACTAGAAAAACAAAAACTGCTTACGGCGATGAATAAAGCGCATGAAGCGCAATTAAAAATGCTACGGTATCAGCTAAACCCCCATTTTTTATTTAATACACTGAATGCCATCTCAACCTTAGTATTAATTAACGATAACGATACTGCCAATAAGATGGTCAGCCGTTTAAGCGATTTCTTACGCTATTCGCTGTATAAAGACCCGATTAATAAGGTCATGCTTGAGCAAGAGATCTATGCGGCGAGGTTGTACTTAGAAATTGAAAAGGTGCGATTCTCAGAACGACTAGCAATAGTGATCGATTTAGAGCCTGGCACCGAAAAAGCTTTAGTGCCCAGTTTAATTTTGCAGCCATTAATTGAAAACGCCATTAAGTATGCGGTGGCAAGTCAAGTGGATGGAGGCGAGATCACCATCAAAGCCAAACGCTTTGGCCATGATCTATTGCTTGAGGTGGCCGACAATGGCCCAGGCATGCCGTTAGTTGATGGCTTAGTTAAAGCGGCTGACAACACGGACAGTGGCGTTGGATTAGTGAATACACGAGAAAGACTGGCTGCGTTGTACGACAATGATTTTGCTTTGGTATTAACTCATAATCAACCGCAAGGTGTAAAAGTGAATATCAGAATTCCATTACAACTAGAGAAGACGGATATTGAACATGCTTAATGTAATCGTAGTGGATGACGAACCCTTAGCGCGCAGAGGTATGTTAGTTCGATTAGCTGCATTTCCTGAATTGAAGGTGATTGCAGAATGTGCGAACGGGCCTGATGCATTAAAAGCCATTATTGAGCTGTCACCCGATTTGGTGTTTCTAGATGTCGAAATGCCAGGCATGGACGGTTTTGCAGTGTTAAAACAATTACAGGCGCAAGAAATTAAATTGCCCTACATCGTCTTTGTGACGGCTTATGATCAATATGCCTTTAATGCTTTTGAAGTGAATGCATTAGATTATGTGTTAAAGCCTGTTGAAGCGGATCGGCTGAAAGCGGCGGTAGACAAGGTGATTACTTATCATGGGGCGTCTGACAATCAAAAACATAAAGATCAGCTGGCGGCGGCGGTGGCGCGTTTAACCGGTGATCAAGCCAATCACATCTTAGAGCGTTTAGATAAAGCAGAGCCCGTGGTGAACAGTCGTTTCCCTGAAGCGATCAGTATTAAAGACAGTGGTGAGATCACTCGGGTACCGGTAGCCGAAATCGATTGGGTAGATGCTGCGGGCGATTATATGTGTATTCATACTCGCGATGGCCAAACCCATATTTTACGCCGTACCATGAAAGAATTAGAGAGCGAATTAGATCCAAGGCAATTTGTGCGAGTGCATCGTTCGGCTATTGTCAATGTACAAACCATTGCTAAACTGCAAATGCTTAGCAATGGCGAACATCAATTACTGTTAACTAATGGCCAAGCGGTTAAGGTTAGCCGTAGTTACAAAGACCGTGTAAAACAAGTGTTTAGCCATTAACTGCCCCTTTAATAACTGCCCACTTGCTGTTGCCAGCGCACTAAGTAAGGATCAATCGCCTTAGTGCGATCGCCGGTTTTAGCCAGTGGGTACAGGGTTACCTCACCGTGTACTTCACCGGCCATTTGTAAATGCGCTCCTTGTTGTAAGGCTTCCACTGCATAAGCACCCAGTTTAGTGGCTAAGATGCGATCTGCGCCAACTGGGCTGCCGCCACGTTGAATATGCCCCAAAATACAGGCGCGACATTCAATACCAATCGCTTTGGTGAGTGCTTCAGCCAGCGCGGTGGTGCCGCCAGGGTAACTGTTTTCAGCCACCACAATAATGTAACTGGCTTTGCCCATTAACAGTTGAGCATGCTGTATTGGCGTGGTGATTTGACGTAAATCTTTGGGCGTGATTTGACTAAACTCAGGGCAAATAATTTGCTCGGCACCGCCGGCAATCCCTGCGGCTAAACTGATATAACCGCTGTGACGCCCCATCAGTTCCACCAGAAAAATACGTTCAAAGGCATCGGCTGTATCGCGAATTTTATCAATAGCATCCAGTGCTGTATCAATGGCTGTGGCATAACCAATGGTGTTGGTGGTGCCATCAACATCATTATCAATGGTGCCGGGCACGCCAATAATTTGCCCATCATAATACCGGGCAATTTCCAAGGCACCTCGAAAACTACCATCGCCACCAATCACAATTAAGGCATCGATATTCAATTGCTGTAGGTTATCGGCGGCCAGTTTGGGGCCTTCTGGCGTTTGCAAAGCAGGGCAACGTGCACTTTTTAATATGGTGCCGCCGCGTTGAATAATATTATGCACATGCTGCGGTAGTAAGGTGCGGTATTCTTGTTCTAATAAACCGATGTAGCCGTGCTCAAAGCCGATCACTTCGATACGACACGCCGCCGCCGTTAGCACCACGGCTCGGATGGCGGCGTTCATTCCTGGCGCATCTCCGCCTGAGGTCAGTAATGCAATCCGCTTAATCGTAGCCATATAATTATTCTCCTTTGCCATAAGCCTTGATTATAACGACAGATCTCTAATTTACTTTGATTTATCGCAATTTGATAGAAACACCGCGACAGTAGGCCGAGTTTTAAGCGACAATATAAACCCTTCTTGTTGATTCGTTATTTTGTTTAGGAAAACCTGCGGCATGCATCAAATTACCGGTAAAACCTTGATCGGTTTCTTACTCGCCTTAACCACTGCCGTGCTATGGGGGATATTACCCATCGCATTAAAAGTGCTATTGGAGGTATTTACCACCAATACCATTACTGCCATTCGTTTTTTGTTTGCGGCTTTGATGGTAGGGGTTTGGCTTGGACTAAGAGGTAAGTTGCCGTCATTGGCGTTAATGAAACAGCGCAAAATCTTTATCTTAATGGCCATTGCCGTGGTGGGCTTGCTGCTAAACTACATTTTATATTTATCTGGTCTGAATAACTTAACCGCAGAAACCGCGCAAACCTTAATACAATTAGCGCCATTTTTAATGATGCTTGGCGGTATTATTATTTTTAAAGAACGTTTGTTACTCTGGCAACGCGTAGGCGCCATATTGTTGGTCAGTGGCTTGTTATTATTTTTTAACGAGCGGCTGCTCAGTTTAATTGTGCAGGCCAGCAATGAAACGCTTGGAGTGATCTTAGTCATTTTTGCGGCCATTACCTGGGCCGCCTATGCGTTGGCGCAAAAACAGTTGTTGGTCAGTTACAGTTCTAAGCAAATTATGTATCTGATTTACTTTGCCGGGAGTATTGCTTTTATTCCGGTGTCAGACTTCACGCCACTGGGGCAATTAAGTGTACTGCAATGGTCATTGCTGCTGTTTTGTTGTTTAAACACGGTGGTAGCTTATGGCGCTTTTGCCGAAGCCTTACACCATTGGGAAGCCTCGAAGGTCAGTGCGGTACTGGCGATTACGCCGTTAATTACCATTTTAAGTGCCAATGTGGTCGCCGCAATTTGGCCGACGTTGTTGGTGCCACAGCAACTGAATATTTGGTCTTGGTTAGGCGCTATCCTAGTGGTAATGGGCTCTGCTTTAACGGCTTTAGCACCGCAGTTCGTACAATATCGCGAAGCACGCCGTGTGAGAAAACTACAACGCGATGTGTTATGACACAAGACAACGACCAAAATATTAAACACGCTAAACAAAAAGGCCCTGCAATGCAGGGCCTTTGCTAATGATACAAAAACTTATTTAACGGTCACAATGCGGCAGGTATTAGACGCGCCAACCTGTAACATCACATCGCCGTGCGTCATAATGACTAAGTCACCTGATTTTAAACCGGCTTTCTCTCTGATCACCTTGATGGCTTCATCAGCTAAAGACAAGGCTTCTACTTCGGTGCTGTCAAAATGCACGGGATAAACACCACGATACATCGCCATTTTGTTCAGGGTTTTGGTATGGCGCGATAGCGCATAAATAGGCTGTGGTGAGGTGATACGAGACATCAACTTCGCAGTATAGCCTGATTCAGTTAACGCAATAATGGCTTTAATACCTGGTAAATGGTTTGCCGCATACATCGCAGACAATGCAATAGTTTCACTGACTTCTGTGAAGTTTAAGTTCATTCGATGCTTAGAGCTTTGCACTGATGGGTGTTTTTCAGCACCAATACAAACGCGCGCCATGGCTTTGACGGTTTCAATCGGATATTTACCTGCAGCAGTTTCAGCAGATAACATGACACCGTCAGTACCATCTAACACAGCATTGGCCACGTCCATGACTTCTGCACGCGTTGGCATCGGGCTTTCGATCATGCTTTCCATCATTTGCGTTGCGGTGATCACAATGCGATTTAATTGACGTGAACGCGCGATAATGCGTTTTTGTTGGCCAACCAGTTCAGCATCGCCTATCTCAACACCCAGATCGCCACGTGCTACCATCACGGCGTCAGAAGCACGAATAATGTCGTCGAGGGTTTCATCATCGGCAACGGCTTCAGCACGTTCTACTTTTGCCATAATGCGGGCTTCAGAGCCTGCTGCCACGGCAAGTTCACGGGCATAACGTAAATCATCACCAGAACGCGGGAAAGAGACGGCAAGGTAATCAACATCAATTTCAGCGGCAGTAATAATGTCGCGTTTGTCTTTTTCAGTCAGGGCAGGGGCGGTTAAACCACCACCTTGGCGGTTGATCCCTTTATTGTTACTTAATTTACCACCGATAGTGACTTCAGTGATCACGCGCTCGCCTTGCACGTCATTTACTTTTAATACAATTCGGCCATCATCTAACAGCAGTAAGTCGCCGGCAACGACATCTTGTGGCAGTTGCTTGTAATCGATACCCACTTGTGTGTTATCGCCTTCACCTTTACCTAAAGCGGCATCTAGCACGAAGATTTGACCTTCTTCTAGCATGATGGCGCCATCTTTAAAGGTTGAAACCCGAATTTTAGGGCCTTGTAGATCGCCTAAGATGGCGACATTGGCGCCTAACTTAGCCGCGGCAGCTCGGACCATCTCAGCACGTTGCTTGTGATCTTCTGCCGTTCCGTGAGAAAAGTTTAAACGAAAAACGCTAGCACCAGCGCTGATCAATTTTTCTAGGATAGCTTGCGTATTAGTTGCGGGGCCGAGGGTGGCGACGATTTTTGTTCTTCTGAGCATCGAAAACTCCTGCTGTTGAAGCTGTGAATAGCTTACTACTTAGTCTAATGTAATTTTATTACATAACCTAGCAGAAAACTGAATTAAAATTACAAAAACGATCATATTTCAACGATTAGCTGATTTGATCTTTTTTATCAAAGCGCGAACCACGCAAACTATCTTTGACTTTCTTTAAGTTTTCTCGAAACTTACTGCCACGTCTTAAGGTAAAGCCGGTCGCTAAAATATCAATTAATACCAGTTGCGCGACCCGCGAAGCCATTGGCATATACATGTCGGTATCTTCGGGTACATCAAGAGAAAGCACCAAGGTACATTCTTTAGCTAACGGGCTGTCATAAGCCGTAATACCAATAACCGTTGCATCGTTTTCACGTGCTATCGCTGCGATATCACACAGGTTTTTCGTTCTACCCGTGTGGCTGATACACACGACCACCTCTCCATCACAGCTGTTAATTGCCGACATACGTTGCATGACGATGTCATCAAAGCAAACCACCGGAACGTTAAACCGAAAAAATTTGTTTTGTGCATCATGGGCTACCGAGGCAGAAGCCCCCAGGCCAAAAAATGAAATTTTCTTTGCTTGGGTTAAGACATCGACCGCACGGTTAATGGCGCTAATATCAACTCGTTGCCGTGCAGTATCCAGTGCAGCCATAGTCGATTCAAAAATTTTGGCCGTGTAAGCCTCTGGGCCATCTTCTTCTTCGACATGCCGGTTCACATACGGCGTACCATTAGCAAGACTTTGTGCCAAGTGTAGTTTAAAATCAGGAAAACCTTTGGTATCGAGTCGACGGCAAAAGCGATTAACGGTGGGCTCACTCACATCTGCTAATTTTGCTAAAGAAGCAATGCTGCTATGAATAGTGGTTTGAGGATTCGCCAGAATAACGTCTGCAACTTTGCGTTCGGATTTGCTGAAGTTATTGACGCTATTAATAATTTTTTCAAGTACGTTCATTAGCTGCTACCTGCACTTATCATTCCTCGTAAGGTCGAGGTGAGTTTTTTTAAGTTTAATGATCTGTCGGTTATACTGTTTTATTTCAATTGTGCCGACAAAACAGTATTAAATTTACCACAAAACCTGAGGAATAGGATAAAACCTGCACTATAATACTACTTTAGTTAAATTTTGAACAGTTCTGTAATTAAATTACATTATATGGCGTTTACAAGCGACATTCTCTCCGTTAGTATGGGGTAAGTGTTGTAAAATTACATCTTTTAAGGCTGAGTTATGACAACCTCCAAGCAAAACCAGGCATGTGATCTTATTCTATTTGGCACCAAGGGCGATCTTGCTCGCAGAAAATTGTTGCCCGCATTATATCAACTTGAGAAAGCCGGTTTATTAGCCGCAGACTCCCGTATTATTGGGGTAGCGCGTGATGATTTAGATAACGCAGCCTATATTGAACTGGTTAAAAGCAACCTAACGCGCTTCTTAAAAAAAGAAACCCTAGATGAAACCGTTTGGGAGACCTTATCTAAAAAGCTGCATTATGTTTCTATCGATTTAAAAGAAACGGCTGATTATAAAAAGTTAGCTGAGGTGGTGGATATCACCAAACGTGTACCCGTCAGTTATTTCGCTACTCCTCCTTCTTTATTTGGCGATTTGTGTCGGGGTTTAGCAGAAGCAGGTTTAGCCGCAGAGCCATCGCGAGTGGTGCTTGAAAAACCGATTGGTCATGATTTGCAATCGTCTTATGTGATTAACGATCAAGTGGCTGAGCATTTTAAAGAGTGCCAAATTTATCGTATCGATCATTACTTAGGTAAAGAAACGGTACTTAACTTATTAGCCCTGCGTTTTGCGAATGCTATTTTTGCCTCTAACTGGGATCACAATGCCATTGACCATGTGCAGATCACGGTGGCTGAAGAGGTCGGCGTAGAAGGCCGCTGGAGCTACTACGATGATGCTGGTCAAATGCGCGATATGGTGCAAAACCACTTATTACAAGTGTTGTCATTGATTGCCATGGAGCCGCCTGCACGCTTAGATGCAGACAGCATTCGAGATGAAAAATTAAAAGTATTGAAAGCCTTACGTCGTATTGATGATAGTAACGTACAAGAAAAAACCGTACGTGGTCAGTATTCGGCGGGTTTTGCGGCGGGTCAAGCCGCACCCGGTTATTTAGAAGAAGAGGGCGCTAGACCCAACAGTAAAACCGAGACTTTTGTGGCGATCCGGGTGGATATTGATAACTGGCGTTGGGCAGGTGTGCCGTTTTATTTAAGAACGGGCAAGCGCATGCCGAAGAAACACAGTGAAGTGGTGATTTGCTTCAAGCCACAACCGCACAATATTTTCAAAGCCACTTACCGCGATTTACCGGCCAACAAATTAATTATTCGTTTACAGCCAGATGAAGGGGTCGAAATTCAGGTAATGAATAAGATCCCAGGTCTTGGCGAAAGCATGCGCTTACAACAAAGTAAGCTAGATTTAAGTTTCGACGAGACTTTTAAATCACAGCGTATTGCAGATGCCTACGAGCGGCTGTTACTTGAAGCGATGCTGGGTAACCAGTACTTGTTCGTGCGTCGTGATGAGGTTGAGCAAGCCTGGCAATGGGTTGACGGTATTATAAACGCTTGGAAAAACACCAATGAACCACCGAAGGCCTATCAGGCCGGTACTTGGGGCCCCGTTTCGTCTATCTCGATGATGGCACGTGACGATCGTAATTGGGACGAATAAGCATGAATTTACAAACGTTTTCTGATAGCAACGCTTTAAACCAAGCCTTTGCTCAGCAACTATTGACTATTCTCAGCACGGCGATTGCCGAACGTGGCCAAGCGACGCTGGTTGTTTCGGGTGGCCGTACGCCATTAGCGTTATTTAGCACTTTGGCCAATACGGAGCTAGCTTGGGATAAAGTGACCATTTTACTGGCCGATGATCGTTATTTACCCACCAGTGCTGAGCACAGCAACGAGCGGCTGGTTAAGGCTAATTTGTTACAACAGCATGCGGCTAAAGCACACTTTATTAGTTTATATGCCGAAGCCGCGGATGCGTTTGCTGCTGTACCGCAGATTTTGCCCCGTGTTGCGGCTTTGCCTACGTTTGATGCCGTTATTTTAGGCATGGGTGAAGATGGTCATACGGCATCATTGTTTCCGTGCAGTCAACAGTTGGCTGCAGGTTTAGCTGATGATGCACCGGCGGTTCTGGCTACAGAGCCCACCAGTGCTCCTTATCAACGGATCAGTTTAAGCAAAGCGCGTTTGTTAGACAGTCGGCATATTTTTCTGCACTTAGTGGGTGAAAACAAATATCCGGTTTTACAACAAGCATTAGCCGACACCGATCCAATGGAAATGCCCATTCGAGCATTCTTACAGCATCCATCCATCAGCATTGATGTGATGTACGCACCGCAATAGAGGTTTTAGTTATGAATCCAGTGATTCAGAAAGTTACCGATCGTATTATCGCCCGCAGTAGTAAAAGTCGTGCTATTTATTTAGAACGGTTAGAGCAAGCCCGTCAACAGGGCCCACACCGTGGTGTCTTGAGTTGCGGTAACTTAGCACACGGTTTTGCTGCCTGTAGTGCCAGCGATAAAGCGGATTTACGCAGTCTAACTAAAGCTAATATTGGCATTATCTCGTCTTATAACGATATGTTGTCGGCGCATCAACCTTATCAAACGTATCCAGACATCATTAAAAAAGCCGTTAATGAGATTGGCAGTGTTGCCCAGTTTGCTGGCGGTGTTCCTGCCATGTGTGACGGTGTCACCCAAGGCCAACCTGGCATGGAATTAAGTTTACTCAGCCGCGACATTATTGCGATGTCTGCTGCGGTAGGCTTATCACACAATATGTTTGATGGCGGCTTAATGCTCGGGATCTGCGATAAAATCGTTCCGGGTTTATTAATGGCAGCGTTGAGTTTTGGTCATTTACCTTTTGTGTTTGTTCCTGCCGGCCCGATGCCATCAGGGATCCCAAATAAAGAAAAAGCGCGCGTACGTCAGCTTTATGCTGAAGGAAAAGTGGGTAAAGAGGAGCTATTAGAAGCGGAAGCCGCGTCTTATCACTCTGCTGGAACCTGTACTTTCTACGGCACGGCCAACTCGAATCAATTAGTGGTAGAAATGATGGGCCTGCATTTACCTGGCTCGTCTTTTGTTAACCCCAACACCCCGTTACGTGATGAATTAACCAAGGCGGCAGCTCGTCAAGTAACGCGTTTAACAGCGCTAGGTAATGACTATTTACCTATCGGTAAATTGGTTGATGCAAAAGCCATTGTTAACGGTATCGTGGGTCTGTTAGCCACGGGTGGTTCAACTAATCACACTATGCACTTGATTGCCGTTGCGCGTTCAGCCGGTTTTATTGTGAATTGGGATGATTTTGCTGAGCTTTCAGATGCGACGCCGTTGTTAACGCGCATTTATCCGAATGGCCAAGCAGATATTAACCATTTCCAATATGCCGGTGGTATGGCGTACTTAATGCGCACTTTATTAGATGCCGGCTTATTACACGAAGATGTGCAAACGATTGCGGGCCCAGGGCTACGTCGTTATACCCAAGTTCCGGTATTACAAGACGGCAAATTAGTTTGGGTTGATGGTCCCGAGCAATCATCTGATGATGATGTTTTAACCTCAGTGGACAAACCCTTTAAAGCTCATGGTGGCTTACAAGTGTTATCCGGTAATGTCGGTCGCAGCGTCATGAAAACCTCTTCACTGCGTCCAGGCACCGAAATTGTTAAAGCGCCAGCAGTCGTTTTCCACAGCCAACATGAATTAGACGCGGCGTTTAAAGCCGGTGAATTAGACAAAGACTGTGTTGTTGTAGTGCGTTTCCAAGGTCCAAAAGCCTGTGGTATGCCAGAGCTACACAAGTTAACGCCACCGTTAGGGGTGTTACAAGATAAAGGTTTTAAAGTGGCTTTGGTAACGGATGGTCGAATGTCGGGCGCATCAGGAAAAGTACCAGCAGCCATCCACGTCACACCAGAAGCCTTAGATGGCGGCAACATTGCTCGTATTAATAACGGCGATATGCTGTTAGTGGATGGCGAAAGTGGCAAGTTAGAAGTGTTGGTCGATGCCAAAGAGTTTGCCGCAAGACCGGTTGCAGTAGCAGACATGGCACCGAATTTATACGGCATGGGCCGTGAAATGTTTGGTGCCATGCGTCAGCAACTTACTGGGGCTGAGCAGGGTGCATGCAGCTTATTTATTACGGAGGAACACCTGCATGGCTGACACTCGTAAATTTGCCATCGTCGCCGATATTGGTGGCACAAATGCCCGCTTCAGCCGGGTTGCATTAGATACCTTAGCGCTGGATAAAGTCGCAGTTTATCCTTGTGCAGATTTTGCAACCTTAGCCGATGCATTATCGCACTATCAACAGCAGCAAGGATTAACTGCGTTAAAAGATGTTGCTATTGGTATTGCTTGCCCCATTAACGGTGATGAAGTTCGGATGACGAACTTTGATTGGCAATTTTCGATTAAGGCCATGCAAGCCGGCTTGGGGTTAGATACGCTGCTGTTAATGAATGACTTTACCGCTGTTGCCATGTCATTACCGGCGTTGGCTGAGGACCAAAAAATTCAGATTGGTGGTGAAGCCGCTAACCCAGAACAGCCTATGGCCGTGCTGGGTGCCGGAACGGGCTTAGGCGTGGCGCATTTAGTGCCTTTTGGCCAAAAATATATACCGTTACCGGGTGAGGGCGGCCATGTTGATTGGGCGCCACAAACTGAACAAGAGTGGTTTATTTATCAACAATTAGCTGCTGAGCATGATCATGTATCACCAGAGCGCCTGTTATCTGGCCCTGGTTTAGAAGCCATTTATCGTGCGCTAGCGGCTTATCAAAAAATCGACACGCCCCCTTTAACTGCCGGTGAGATTGGCCAACAAGCGCTCAGCAACAGCTCAGCGTTAGCTGTAGCAACAGTTGAACAATTTTATGCCAGTCTTGGCAGCATTGCCGGTAATTTAGCATTAACGCTCAGTACTTTTGGTGGCGTATACGTGGCCGGAGGCATTGTACCGAAACTTCTACCCTTGTTAGGTCGCAGCGAATTTCGTCAACGATTTGATGCAAAAGGGCGCTTTAGTGGCTTCAACCGGCAAATACCGGTTTTCATTGTTACAGCCGAGCAACCCGGTTTATTGGGTGCCGCGGTTTATCTAAAACAAACATTGGCGGGTTAATTTATGGCATTTTCTAATTGGCAACTACAACCATCGGTGTTGTTTGCTATGGGTCCTGTAGTTCCAGTAATCGTTATTAAAGATATTAATGACGCTGTTCCGTTAGCCAAAGCATTAATTGCCGGTGGTATTAAGGTGTTAGAAGTGACATTGCGCACTCCTCAAGCGTTAGCGGCCATTAAACTTTTAGCTGAAGAAGTGCCAGAGGCGGTTGTCGGTGCCGGTACGGTGACCACTGCAGAACAATTAGAGCAAGTCATTGCAGCAGGTGCTAAATTTGCAATCAGCCCAGGGTTAACCGAAAACTTGTTAATTGCTGCCAAAGAATCCAGTATTCCGCTGATCCCCGGCATCGCCACCATTTCAGAGTTAATGCAAGGCACTGTTTTAGGCTATACCCACTTTAAATTTTTCCCTGCAGAAGCTGCTGGGGGCGTGAAGAACCTAAAATCAATTTATGGTCCTTTTGCCGATATTCGTTTTTGTCCTACCGGTGGAATTAACGAGAAAAACTATCATGATTACCTTGCTCTACCGAATGTCAGTTGTGTTGGCGGTTCATGGATAGTACCTGATAGCGCAGTCGATGCTAAAGACTGGGCGACCATTACCGCGCTAACGGCCAAAGCCGTTGCCGAGGCAAAATAAGGTAACAACAAACCGGCTTAGGCCGGTTTCTTGTTTTAAGCACATTTAAAAGCACTGTGCTTTTGAGTTTTACCGACAAAACGCGTATAGTAGCGCACCATTTTTAGCTGTTTTAACCCTGTAACGGACCCTTTTCTGTGATTTCAACCAATAACATTACCATGCAGTTCGGCGCTAAGCCGTTGTTTGAAAATATTTCGATTAAATTTGGCGATGGCAATCGTTATGGTTTGATCGGCGCGAACGGCTGCGGCAAGTCGACATTCATGAAGATTTTAAGTCGCGAGCTTGAACCTAGCGCGGGTAATGTTTTTGTTGAGCCTAATTTTCGTGTAGCAAAACTGCACCAAGATCAATTTGCTTTTGAAAAGTACACCGTTATTGATACGGTAATCATGGGGCATGCAGAGCTATGGTCGGTGAAGTCAGAACGCGATCGTATTTATGCCGAGCCTGAAATGACTGAAGAAGATGGCATGAAAGTCGCCGATCTGGAAGTCGCTTTTGGTGAGATGGATGGCTACTCTGCTGAATCGCGGGCCAGTGAATTATTATTAGGCGTGGGGATCCCGATTGAGCAGCATTATGGTTTGATGTCGTCAGTCGCGCCAGGCTTCAAATTACGTGTGTTATTGGCCCAGGTGTTATTTGCTGATCCCGATATCATGTTGCTAGACGAACCTACCAACAACTTGGATATTAATACGATCCGTTGGTTAGAAAACGTGTTGGCTGAGCGTAATTCCACCATGGTCATCATCTCGCACGATAGACACTTCTTAAACAGCGTCTGTACGCATATGGCTGATTTAGACTACGGCGAGTTACGCGTATTCCCAGGCAACTATGATGAATACATGACGGCCGCCACGCAAACACGTGAGCGTTTGTTATCGGATAATGCCAAGAAAAAAGCGCAAATTGCCGAACTCCAAACGTTCGTCAGCCGCTTTTCTGCCAATGCGTCAAAAGCACGACAAGCCACCAGTCGCGCTAAACAAATTGATAAAATTCAGTTAGAAGAAGTGAAAGCCTCTAGCCGTGTTAATCCGTTTATTCGTTTTGAACAGCAAAAACAATTGTATCGTTTAGCGTTAGAAGTGGAAGACTTAAGCAAAAGCTTTGGTGAATTACAACTATTACGCAAGTTAAAAATGACCATCGAAGTCGGTGAAAAGGTCGCCATCCTGGGCCCGAACGGTATCGGTAAATCAACCCTGTTAAAGTGTTTAGTGGGTGATCTCAAACTGGATAGCGGTACGGTAAAATGGTCTGAAAACGTCTGTATTGGTTACTATGCGCAAGATCATGCACATGAATTTGCAACTGACATGACGTTGTTCGATTGGATGAGCCAATGGAAACAACCCTCAGATGACGAGCAAGCGATTCGTGGTGTTTTAGGACGTTTATTATTCTCACAAGATGACATCAAAAAGTCCGTTAAAGTGTTATCGGGTGGTGAGCAAGGCCGTATGTTGTTCGGTAAACTGATGTTATTAAGACCGAATATTTTGGTGATGGATGAACCGACTAACCACTTAGATATGGAGTCGATTGAGTCACTTAACTTAGCCTTAGAGCATTACAAAGGAACCTTGTTGTTTGTCAGTCATGACCGTGAGTTTGTTTCTTCGTTAGCCAGCCGTATTATCGAAATCACCGACAAAGGGATGAGTAACTTTGCCGGTAGTTACGAAGAATATCTGGCGCAACAACTCGCCTTACAATAACCACTTAACGGCTGGCATAAACTGTTTATATTATGCCAGCCCTTGATATTGAATATTTTGCCTCCATGTCATTGTTAATAGGCTAACATTTCTTGTGCATTAACAGTTAAACCAAGGAGAGAAAATGAAGATCAATATAGGTATTGAAGAAGAACAGCGTAAAGCCATTGCTCATGGTTTATCGGTATTACTGGCAGATACTTATACGCTGTATCTGAAAACACATAATTATCATTGGAATGTTACGGGGCCAATGTTTCAAACCCTGCATACATTATTTGAAACCCAGTACACCGAGTTAGCGATTGCCGTGGATGATATCGCCGAGCGGATCCGGGCTTTAGGTGAATTTGCGCCAGGCTCTTATAAAGCTTATGCCGGTTTAACCAGTTTAAAAGAAGCAGACGGTATTCCAACAGCGGAAGAGATGATTAAAGACTTAGTCAAAGGCCAAGAGGCCATTGCTAAGACTGCTCGCTCTATTGTGCCCGTGGCAGACGGCGCTTCAGACGAAGTGACGCTGGATCTGCTGACTCAGCGTATGACAGTACATGAAAAAAATGCGTGGATGTTACGTAGCTTAGTAGCGTAATCTCTTCATCTTCACCTGTGATTAGAGGAGCCTTTGGCTCCTTTTTTTCTGTCTAAAAAGTAAACTTTGGTCTAATTTTGCATTTTATCGTGGAAATCAGCTAATTCATCTGGCGCTCTGGCCATCCAGAAGTGTAATGCTTTTTTGACTGAAATTGGCTGATCCACCGTGGATCTGTTTTAAAACGCAACCCGAATAGGTTTACGCATGCAAAAGATCCTTTCTGTTTTCTGCTATACCGTACTGTTATTACTCACTCCCTCAGCCTTTGCGGCTGCCGCTGGTCAACTAGAACTGACACAATCGATGGTTGGCTATGTGTGTATCGGTATTTTCGTTATCGCTTATGCACTGGTGATGGGCGAAGAAAAACTGCATATGCGCAAATCCAAGCCCGTATTAGTTGCGGCCGGTTTAATTTGGATGTTAATTGGTTGGGTTTATATTCAGCAGGGGCAACCCGAAGTCACGCAGGTGGCATTTCGGCATAATTTGCTCGAATTTGCTGAGTTAATGCTTTTTTTATTAGTAGCGATGACCTACATCAATGCCATGGAAGAGCGGCGTTTATTTGATGCGTTACGTTCTTGGATGATAAAAAAAGGCTTCAGTTATCAAAACCTGTTCTGGATCACCGGCTTTTTATCCTTCTTTATCTCACCGGTAGCAGATAACCTGACCACGGCTTTGCTGATGTGTGCTGTGGTGATGAAAGTGGCTGAAGGCGATAAAAAATTTATCAATTTATGCTGTGTCAATATTGTGGTCGCCGCTAATGCCGGGGGCGCTTTTAGTCCGTTTGGTGACATCACTACGCTGATGGTGTGGCAAGCTGGTTTATTACATTTTCAAGAATTTTTTGCACTCTTCATCCCATCTTTAGTTAATTTCTTAGTCCCGGCCATAGTGATGAGTTTTTTTGTCGAAAAACGTCAACCCAGTGCGTTATTAGAAGAAGTGGAATTAAAGCGCGGTGCACTGCGTATCGTGAGTTTATTTCTCATCACCATTGCTACTGCGGTAAGTTGTCATACCTTCCTGCATTTGCCCCCGGTACTGGGCATGATGATGGGCTTGGGTTATTTACAATTTTTTGGCTACTTTTTACGGCAAACATTACCGGGTTCATTGGCGCGCAAAAGAGCAATGGCTGAACGTACCGGTGATGTGGAACGTTTAAAACGTTTAGGCGGCGTTGTGCCGTTTGATGTGTTTAGTCGAGTACAACGCGCTGAGTGGGATACCTTATTGTTTTTTTACGGTGTCGTGATGTGTGTGGGGGGCTTGGGCTTTTTAGGTTATCTTGGCTTGATGTCTGATATTCTGTATACCCAATGGGGCGCGACCCATGCCAATATCGCTTTGGGCGTGATCTCGGCCGTGATCGATAACATTCCGGTGATGTTTGCGGTACTGACCATGCAACCTGAGATGTCACACGGTCAATGGCTATTAATTACCTTAACCGCCGGGGTCGGCGGTAGTTTACTGTCGGTAGGCTCTGCGGCAGGGGTGGCCTTAATGGGCCAAGCCCGAGGTTACTATACCTTTTCTGGGCATCTAAAGTGGGCGCCGGTTATTGCTCTTGGTTATGCCGCGTCCATTGTCACGCATCAATGGATTAATGCCGGTTTATTTGAGATTTATGGTTAAGATTTTGGCCGCTAACTGTGGGTAAAACATACACAGTTGGCGGTTTTTATCACTCTTTTTGCCTTTCTGAGCTAAAATTTCTAAGTATTTTAGCTAAAACCTTGTAAAATCAAAACTTGAAGTAACACTTATACTTACCTTAATGTAGGTTATGTAGTGTCTAAGCGTAGGTTAAAACGGAGAAGGTCGAATGAATGCGTTACAGTATGCGCAAAATGTGCAAGAGCTGTTTTCTTTACCGGATAGTTATTTCCGGGTTAAAGAGCTTATGGATTCAGACACCGCAAATCTTGATGATATTGCCGATGTCATTCTGCTTGATCCGGTATTAACGTCAAAAATTCTAAAACTGGCTAATAGTGCGGTTTATCGTCTGCCTTACCAAGTTGAAACCATCAATAAAGCGTTATTGGTATTGGGTAAAACCCAAGTCTATAACTTGATCCTCAGTATTGGTATCAGTACCGCCTGCAGTAAATTAAACACGCAAGCGATTGACACCGAACGTTTTTGGGAACAAAGCGTTAATGCGGCATTAATTGCTAAATATTTAGCACAGCGTATTGGCTTAAAACATCCCGATCGCGCTTATGTTTCTGGTTTATTACATAATATTGGTGAGTTAGTCGTTGTGCAGCAAAACGCTGACGTGGCTGCAGCTTGTCAAGAATACACCGATGAAATGAAACCCTGGCAACTACAACAAAAACTGCTTGGCTTTAGCTATGCCGCTTGCGGTGCAGAATTACTGAATATGTGGCAGCTGCCTGATTCAATCGTAGAGCCACTTGCTCTGCAAAATAATACCCATTATGAAGCGCGATCACTTGATGTGCTTGTAGTGCATCTTGCTGTACGTTTAGCCTTAGCTAATCAGCACCCTGAGCTTTATAATATGCAAACGCTGGTCGATCCCTACTTATTGGAAGTACTGCAACTGGCGCAGGCGGATTTGATTAAAGCGATCGATTTTTGTAATACCGAAGGCTTGTTCGTGTTGTCCATTTTAAACCCTAGGATCAGCACCATTTATTAAATCAATTTACTGCCATCGACAGGTGGCAGTGGTCATTTTCGGATTAAATCATGTCTGTAACACCATCAAACAAGCGTCCTCTTTACACAGGCTACGCAGGCTCAGCATTACTTGAAACGCCATTATTAAACAAAGGCAGCGCTTTTACCCGAGAAGAGCGCTCCACCTTTAATTTAACCGGTTTACTGCCACCACGTTATGAAACGATTGAAGAGCAGGTCAGTCGTTGTTATTTGCAGTATCGCAGTTTTGATGATGCCATCAACAAGCACATTTATTTACGGGCGATCCAAGATAACAATGAAACCTTGTTTTATCGTTTAGTGCAGCAGCATTTAGAAGAAATGTTACCCATTATCTATACCCCCACAGTCGGTGATGCTTGTGAGCAATTCTCTGATATTTATCGCAGCTCGCGCGGCTTATTTATCAGTTATGACGATCGCTACAATTTGGACGATGTGCTGCGCAATGCCACTAAAGCGAAAGTTAAAGTTATTGTCGTAACGGATGGTGAGCGAGTGCTAGGTTTAGGTGACCAAGGTATCGGCGGCATGGGTATTTCCATCGGTAAGCTATCGCTGTATACCGCTTGTGGTGGTATTAGCCCGGCTTATACGTTGCCGGTGATGCTGGATGTCGGGACCAATAACGAAAAGCTGTTAAATGATCCGATGTACATGGGCCTGCGGCAAAAACGGGTTGCGCAAGAACAGTATAACGAATTTATTGATTTATTTATGACTGCCGTTAATCGACGTTGGCCTGATGCGATTATTCAATTTGAAGATTTTGCGCAGCCTAATGCCATGCCGATTTTGCAGCGTTACCGTGATCAGGTATGTTGTTTTAATGATGATATTCAAGGTACAGCAGCCGTTACCGTGGGAACCTTACTTGCCGCTTGCCGCTCTAAAGGCGTGTCGTTGCATCAGCAAAAAGTGGTGTTTGTCGGTGCGGGCTCTGCGGGTTGTGGTATTGCAGAACAAATTATTAGCCAAATGGTTGCAGAAGGTGCAACGGAGCCACAAGCGCGTAGCCAGATTTACATGGTCGACCGTTTTGGTTTATTAACCGAAACGATGCCCGATTTACGTGATTTTCAACAAGCCTTAGTACAACGCAGCGAAGCGATCAGTGATTGGAGCTTCAGTGGCGATTACCCAAGCTTACTGGATGTCATGCACTGTGCAAAGCCCACTATCCTGATTGGGGTGTCTGGCCAAGCGGGCTTATTTACCGAGCAAGTGATCCGCGCCATGAAAAAAGGCTGTGACACACCGATTATTTTCCCATTGAGTAATCCGTCACGTCAGGTCGAAGCCACACCAGAGCAAGTGATTCATTGGACTGACGGCGACGTGATTATTGCTACGGGGAGTCCTTTTGCTCCCGTGACTTATCAGGGTAAGCAACATCTGATCACCCAATGTAATAACAGCTATATTTTCCCTGGTATTGGCTTAGGCGTGCTGGCTGTAAAAGCCCGTTTGATCAGTGATGACATGCTACGAGCGGCCAGCGAAACCTTAGCGGCGAACTCACCGCTGGCCAATACCGGGCAGGGCGGGTTATTACCAAATTTCACTGCGCTGGCAGAATTAAGTAAGAAAATTGCTTTTGCGGTTGCCAAAGTGGCGATCCAGCAGGGTTTAGCGCTAGAGATAGACGATAACGTGCTACAGCAAAAAATTGAACAAAATTTTTGGCAGCCACAGTATCGTTCCTACCGTCGTGTAAGTAACTAATCTGCTCACCATCACGCCGTTAAAGTTAACGTTAGCGGTGTGATGGTGAGCTAAAGACAGTGTTAATTGGCTACGAAAGCGCGTTTTGCAGGTTTACGTAGGTAAAAGTTACGCTTTATCCGAACTGATCGCATAATGCTGCACGTCAGGTTTAAGTTAAATTAGTTGGTATAGTGGCGATCACCGCCTGGTTGCGACCATTATTTTTGCCGATATATAATGCCTCATCAGCATACTTTACCCATTGCTGCAGCGAGTTTACAGATAAGGGCAAGCTGGCAATACCCATAGTGGCACTGATGGTGAGTTGTGTGCCCTGATACTTACAACCGTCATGCTGTAAGAGCTGTAAAAACTGCTGGCAAAAAACCTTAGCATCCATAGCATTACAATTCGCTAAGGCGAGGACAAACTCTTCGCCACCCCAGCGTCCAACGATATCAGTACCACGAATTCGCTGGCTTAATAACTTGGCAAAATGCTGCAGCACCACATCGCCCGCATTATGACCGTATTGGTCATTGAGCATTTTGAAGTAGTCAATATCAATTAATACCAGGCTGACGGCTTGATTTTCACGGGCAGCATGGGCTAAAAGGCGAGAGAAATTCTCAGCAAACCCATCTCGATTTAAGAGATTAGTTAATGGATCGTGGTCGGCCCGATTTTTCAATTGTGTTGCCAACGACTCTAACTCTTGCGTGCGCTGTTTAACTAAGTCGTGTAAGCGAACATTTTGTCGGCGTAAACTGGCTTCGCGTAACCAAACAATTAGCACAAACAAGGCCAGTAAAGACACAATCAACAACAGCCAGATCCACACAGAATAGTACCAAGGTGCCGCAACACTAAATGTTAAGCGTAATGGCGCTATGGTGTTAAAACCACGGCTGTTTTGACCTTCAATTTCTAATTGAAATTTGCCTGGCTTCAAATTGACATAGCGAATTTCACGACTGTTATTCAGTGCTGACCACTGATCAGATAAGCCAATGAGTCGACTACGCGCGCTATTCAGCTCAGGCTCCCAATAATCCAATACCGCAAAACGAATAATCAGCTCGTTAAACGCATAGGGTAATTCTAAATTTTCATTCAGGACGTCAAACTCACGCGTTAAATCAACACCATCAACAATCAACTCGGTAAGCACCAGGCGCGGCGGTTGAAACACTTCTTGTTCTTGCTCGTTATTCAGCACCACAGCACCAATGGCGGTCCCAAGCACCATTTCGCCATCGGCAGAAATAGAATAGGCATTACGCTGCATAGTAAGATCGGGTAAGCCATCGGCTACACCATAACTAACAAAACGCTGGAGTTGAGAATCAAAACGAGCTGGACCATTGTTGGTAAGAGCCCAAAGCTGGCCGTGTGCATCAAAAAAGGCACTATTTATATATGGGCTAGGTAACCCCTGCTCTGGCATGTAATGCAGCAAATTGTTATTGGTTTTATCAAATTGCCACAAGCCGTATTCAGAGCATAACCACAAGATGCCGTTATCTTCGGGTAAGGCACAGCCAAAGCCATCAATATCATCTTGGATCGGCAGAGTAAGCCGAGACCAACGCTCCTGCGCAGCATTGTTAACAAATAAGCCTGAGTAGCGACTGGCAGCATAGAGTGGTAAACCGTCTTGCACACTTATTTGATGAATTAAATCCCCATTGATACCGTGAATATCACGGATAACCATTTTTACGTCTTGTTTATCAGATTGCCAGATTAACATCCCTTGCTGCCACAAACTAAAATAGAAGGTACCGGTAGTACTGATAAAGAGGTCGGTTACGGCAGTACTATTAATATTAGCTAAATCAAAGGGACGCGTTTCTTGGGTCAATTGTTCATCTTTGAAATGGAACAAACCAACATCGGTAGCGAGCCAAAGCACATCATTTGCATCGCTGTAGAGCTTAAAAACTTTACGGATCCCAGTTTGCCAGCCAAAATCAAATATTTGCCATTGCAGTTTTGGATCACGGCGTAATAATTGATTGGGCGTTGCAAGCCAAAGATTACCCGTTTTGTCATGGTAAACCGCACTTATGCGTTTTAACGCCGCTTCTTGCAAGGTAGCTGGCATAGTGAGAGCTAATGGTTTAAAAACCGAGTGTTGTGCCAAACCAACAAAGATTCCGCGATCACGCGTGCCTACCCATAATTGCTTAATGCTGTTCTGATGTAAGCTGCGTACATCGGCATTAGGTAAAAAGTTGTAATTGTTATTGTTTTTTAGCCAAGTCAGTGATGGGATATCAAGTAAATATAAGCCATCTGAGGCACCCACCCACAATCTTCCAGGGCTTAATTCGGCTAAAACATTACCGCGAGGGGTCGGCAAATCTTCTGGCGTTTCTATTTCAGTAAAACACTGGCAAGCTGCCTGGTAAAGAAATAAGCCTTGAGAGGAAAGTGCCCATAGCTGATTATTGATATTCGCAATATTTCGCACTTCTCTAGCGCGATCGGCTACCAACTTATTTAAAGCAGGCAAATCGAGCTGTGTATAAGTTGACAGATCTGAATTGAGTTTAACGATACCGTTGGAAGTGGCAAACCAAATCGCATTATCAAATTCGGTAATACCCCAAATGCGCTGGCCATTTAAGGGATGATTGGTCTGGTTTAGCGCAAAACGCGTGAGGCGATAAGGTTGATCAGGGTAAATAATATTGACACCACCTACGGAGCCAATCCAAATACGATCTTGGCTATCTGAAAATATTTCTTGAACACGATCAGAGGCTAACGCATTGTCATCAGTGCTATCGGCTTTAAAATTAATGCGCTCTTTAGATTGCTGTTTGAGTAAGAGTAAACCTTCACCCCAGCCACCCAGCCACATGTCTCCTCGTTCAGTAAACACCATGCGGTTGATATTTAGGCGGTTATATTCGTTTGAATCGGGTACCAACCAATTGGTGCTTCTGTAACCATCAAAGCGAATCAAACCATCGGTATCGCTGGAAAACCACAGAAGGCCTTGTTTATCCGCTTTAATATCATAAACAGAAGCTTGTCGTGCTAACAGGGGATCATCGATTGGACTAAATTGATAATCAAGGCTTAAGACAGTTGGGGAGCAGAGCAGCATCAGGCATAGAAACCCTCTTTTTAAAATATGCTGCATGCAGGGGAATACATCCATTTAATTCGACCCGTTGTTCATACTATAAGTATACCGTTCAGACAATTTAAGAATCATCACTGATCTCTAATGTAGCAATTAACCCAGACTGAAAAAAACAAAAATTATCACTGATAGTAAGTGTTTAAGTATCAATTTCAATCAGCATATCGTGTTTTAAAAGGCAAGCCAAACGCTAATTTGCAATATTTCGCGCGCAATTTAACTCGCTTCGTTTTAAACACTAAAACTGTTAACATTCTCTAAGTTGTCTTCGCTCTCTGAAGGGTTCTCTAAGTACAACGTAACGCTGTTTTGTGCTGGCCGTCACAAAATAGGTAGTCAGCTTTGCGCGTTCGGCCCGCGCAGTAGAGTCGTTGTCAGTATGAGAACAAGATGGTTTTTCGCAAGTGGCTTGTTAGCAAGCGGGTTGCTCAGTGTTTTCGCCTTTGCCGCAGAACCGACCAATTTTGAACAAGCGAAAGTGTTATTAAAACAGGTATATCAAGATAAACCTCAAACATTTTATTGCGATTGCCCTATCAGCTGGGTAGGACGCAGTGGCGGCAGAGTTGATCATGCTGCTTGTGGTTTTGCGGTTTATTCACCAAAAGGTTTACCTAGTGCCGCCACCTTAGCTCGCGCGGCGCGCTCTGAAGTAGAACATATCATCCCAATCTCATGGGTGGGTAAACAATTACAGTGTTGGCAAAAGGGGGGCAGAAAAAACTGCCAACAAAACGATCCGCTGTTTAATCGTATTGAAGCGGATTTATTTAATTTAACTTATGCGGTTGGCCAAATTAATGGTCTGCGCTCGGATCTACCATTTGGTATGGTTAGCACAACACTAACCGCGCAATTTGGCCAATGCGACATTAAAATCGATACCCAAAACCGTAAAGTTCAACCGAAAATGACTATTCGTGGCGATATTGCCAGAGTCGCATTTTATATGGCAGACCGTTACAACCTGACACTCAGTCGCCAGGATCAACAATTGTATATGGCGTGGCATTTACAAGATCCGGTATCGGCAATTGAACAACAGCGACATGCTCGTACCGCTGCGTTAACCGGCAGAAGCAATCCCTTTATTTCGGGGGCAGAGCAATGGTCGCTGGGTTATAAAACGAGAGGGGATGGTTTAGTAGTCAAAGAACAAGTCGCTGCAGCAGCACCTAGTGCCAGCATGGCAGTTACGCCGATTTATGGTAATCGTCGCTCAAAAATCTATCACCGACCTGATTGTCCTAATTATTTAAGTATGGCGGTAAGCAATCGCGTGAGTTTTGACACGGCCTCGGAAGCTGAAGCGCAAGGCTATCGACAAGCAAACAATTGCCCAAAGTAACCCACTGGAACTTTTAACCATTAAACACTCTAATAAGTGTCTCATAGAGGGGGAATGTTGTGATGATTAATAAAAACTTTTTAGAAAAGCTGCTGCAATCTGGGCTTGGTAATAACAGCCGTTCTGCAACAAGTGGTGGTGTGAGTGACATGCTAAAAGGTAAGGGCGGTGCCGCCTTGGCTGGTGGTGCTTTAGGGTTGCTATTAGGGAATAAAAAAGGCCGAAAGCTTGGCGGTAAAGTGTTAACTTACGGTGGTTTAGCCGCGGTTGGTGTACTCGCTTACAAAGCTTATACAAATTGGCAGCAATCGGAGCCGACGCAAACAGCACCTGCGGCACAATCGTTAGAAAATCTGAGTGCTGCAGAAGCCGATGAGCACAGCAAAGCTATTTTAATTGCGTTAATTGCCGCGGCCAAAGCAGATGGTCATATTGATGATCGTGAACGACACATCATTGATACCGAAGTGGCTAAACTAACCGCCGATCAGGCGTTACTGTCTTTTATTGATCAGCAATTACAACAACCTTTAGATCCTGCCAATGTGGCGAAATATGCGACCAACAGAGACATCGCCGTAGAAATGTATCTTGCCAGCGTATTGGTAATTGACGAAGAAAGCTTTATGGAGCGCAGTTACCTAAATGAACTTGCCAAACAGTTAGCCTTACCCGAAAGTTTACAAAATGAATTGCAGCACCAAGCAAGACAAGCGCAGCAGCTGACCGCGGCTCAAACTTAATAAGGTATCAAGCAACCTAAAAAAGGCGCTAAACGCTAAACCTAGAGGGTTTCACGCTTAACGCGCCTTATTGTTACAAACCAAAAACTTTAAAATCTTCTTGGCTGTGTCTTTCAGCCAAATGCGGCTCAGGTCCAAAAGTACGATTAACAATATAACCACGCTTTACTGCAGGTCGCGCGTCAATCTGCTTGGCCCAGCGTCGTACATGAGTGTAGCTATCAACACTTAAAAACTCTGCCGCATCATACAAACGGCCTAACACTAAAGCACCGTACCATGGCCAAATGGCCATATCCGCAATCGTGTATTCTTCACCGGCAATAAACTGATTGTTGGCCAACTGCTTATCTAACACGTCTAATTGCCGTTTTGTCTCCATAGCATAGCGATCTATGGCATATTCAATTTTCTCGGGAGCATAAACATAAAAATGCCCAAAGCCACCTCCTAAGAAGGGCGTACTGCCCATTTGCCAAAATAACCAATTAAACATTTGCGCACGGGCAGCGGTGTCTTTTGGTATAAATGCCTGAAATTTTTCTGCCAAATACAGCATGATGGATGCAGATTCAAACAATCGTGTTGGCGGAGTAGTTGAATAATCCATCAGCGCAGGGATTTTAGAATTGGGGTTAACGTCAACAAAGCCACTGCTAAATTGATCGCCCTCGCGAATATTCACTAACCAAGCATCATAATCTGCTTGTTCAAAGCCTGCGGCCAACAACTCTTCTAATAAAATACTGACTTTAACCCCATTCGGTGTGGCCAGTGAATATAGCTGTAAAGCATGTTCTCCCTTGGGCAAAGCTTTATCATGCGTCGCCCCCGCGATAGGGCGATTGACATTAGCAAAGGCGCCTCCATTAGCTTGCTGCCATTGCCAAACTTTGGGGGGTTGATAAGTGGATTGACTCATAAAGCTTTCCTTATTGGGTGATAATGGCTCTGCCTTGCTGCATAAAATAAAACAGGGCATTGCCATGAAATATCTTATGCTCGGGTTTTCATATAACGGTCTATCTGAGGGTGCGGCTAAAAAATTTAAAGTGCGGGTTTAACGAAATCAGCTAAATGGGCTTGATATCGACAAAGTTAAACACCAACACCCTATAACTGGCCAAAATAACTAAACGTCTTAGCAAAGTAAAAATTAGCGGTTTACGCTGCTGAATAACCAAGGAATAAGCCAGTGACAAATAGCGCTTCGCTATGTTAATCAGCTAATTAGATAACATGAGCTAACAAATTTGTCATGTTCAGCGTTTTGTCATGTTAAGCTATTAATATAAGTAGATTGACGCTAAAGGAAATAGGCCGTGCTCACACCATTAACCGGAATTTTATTATTAAGCTCAAGTGCAGCGTCGGCAGATATTTCGCCGATGGAACAATGTCTTGGTCAAGATGATCTACAAAGGTTGGCTTGTTACGACCGCTTAGTGGAAGCGCAACAAAAAGCTCGCTTAGTTGCTGAAGCTAAAATTGAAACCACGCCTTCGATAAAGGTGACTCAAGTTGAAGAGGCAGCACCCATTCCGGTAGCGACTATTTTGCAAAGCCTTTGGGAGCTGGGTGATAATGAAAAACGCGGGCCTTTTGTGGTGCGTACTTATCAGCCAAACTTCTTATTACCCGCACATTACACGTCGTCGATTAATCGGCAACCGCAAAGCCCAACTTTAGGTTTGGCTGATTTACAAGAGAATTACAAACCAATTGAAGCAAAATTGCAGGTGTCTTTACGCGCGAAGATGTTAGAAGATGTATTATTGCCTAATGCAGATTTATGGTTTGCTTACACTCAAACGTCGATGTGGCAACTTTGGAACTCGCAAGACTCCGCCCCCTTTCGTAGCACCGATTATCAGCCTGAAGTCATTTACGTTATTCCTACTGCAAAATATCTGGGTAATCTGCCGCTAGGTTGGAGTATGCAAATGCTCCAACTTGGCTTTGTACACCAATCTAACGGACAAAGCGAACCCATGTCGCGCAGTTGGAATCGTATTTATGCTGCAGCGGCTTTCGAACGTGACCAAGTGGGTTTTAGCGTTAAAGTGAATCGGCGTATTCCAGAGCAAGCCGATGATGATGACAACCCTGATCTGACCTCTTTTTTGGGGACTACTGAATTACAACTCAGCTGGTTACCGGGCAGCGCGACCGCTTCTTTAACGCGCAAAATGAGTTGGAATGACTTTTCGAATGGCTCATGGCAATTAGACTTAACTTACCCAATTGATAAATCAAAAGCCGATGGTTTACGGGTACACTTGCAGTTGTTTTCAGGTTATGCCGAAACCTTACTGGATTATAATCATCGGCAAAATAGCATCGGTTTAGGCTTTATGCTGTTTAACTTTTAACGAAGCCCTCAGCCATTATGCAGTTTCGTTGGCTAACATCACTTAACAGTATCCCGGCGGGTGCTTGGGATGCCTTATTTGAGCCAACCGAGTTGTTTGCTAAACATGCCTTTTTGCTTGCTTTAGAGAAGGGGGGCAGTGTGGATGGCAACAGCGGCTGGTTTAGCCGTCATGCTAGTTTATGGCAAGACGATCAGCTGATAGCGGTGATCCCTGGTTATCTAAAAACTCATTCTTACGGTGAGTATCTATTTGATTGGCCCATGGTGCGTGCCTATGAGCATTATCAATTGCCTTATTATCCTAAATGGGTATCAGCCATTCCCTTTACGCCCGTTACTGGCTCGCGGCTGGCGGTATTACCCTGTTTAGATTGGCAAAGTATTGCCAGTCTATTAATACAAACCGTTTTAGCTGACATTGCGCAGCAGGGCTGGCATAGCGCGCATTGGTTTTATTGCCATTTGCCACTGCAACAGCTTTTACTCGGCCAACAATGCTTACCTCGACACGAGGTGCAATTTTTATGGCAGAACCAGCAATATGCTGACTTTTCAGATTTTTTAGCGGCATTGTCTTCACGTAAGCGGAAACAAATTCGACAAGAACGAAAAAAAACGCAGCAATTACCGCTGCAGTTTAAAACGTTGCAAGGCATCGATATTACCCCAGCACAATGGCAAAGCGTGATCGCCTGTTATCAGCAAACCTACCAAGAGCGCTCAGGGCATAATGGCTACATTAGCGCCGAAAGTTGGTGGCAATTACTCAGCAGTATGCGAGCGCAGATCGTGGTATTTGCGGCTTTCACGCAGGATGAACCTGCGCAATTGGTTGCTGCAGCTTTGTGTTTTCAGCTCGGCGATACCTTGTATGGCCGTTATTGGGGTGCGTTAGCGGATTATGCATTACTGCACTTTGAATGCTGTTATTATCAAGGTATCCAGTATTGTATTGAACACGGTTTACGCTACTTTGATGGTGGCGCGCAAGGGGAGCAAAAACTCAGAAGGGGGTTTAGCCCGGTTTTACGTTACGGTGCATGCTGGTATCGACCCAATATATTAAGTTCGGCTATTGAGCAATATTGCCAAAAAGAACAACAACATTGCCAACATATGTTAGCTGCAGCCAGTGAGTTGTTGCCATATAGTCAGGCTAATAGCCTCGCGGCTTTTTCAGGAAAATAATACCTTATGTTTTTGATTGATCAGCTGATCCTTTTGGCCGCCGTATTAATTTTGTTGGGTATTTTCTCCAGTAAAATCTCTGCCCGCTTAGGTTTACCTATGCTGGTACTGTTTTTACTGGTTGGCATGTTGGCTGGCGAAGACGGCATTGGTCGTATTGCGTTTGACAACCCGCAGGCCGCGCATGCCTTAGGCACCTTAGCCTTGGCATTGATCTTATTTGACGGCGGCTTACAAACACCCCTGAAGTCGATTAAGCAAGTCTGGAAACCGGCGTCCATGTTAGCCACCTTTGGCGTATTGGGCACGGCCGTGATCACCGGCGCAGCCGCCAGTTATATCTTAGATATCAGTTTACTTACCGGTATGTTATTGGGGGCTATTGTGGGCTCTACCGATGCCGCGGCCGTTTTTTCTTTATTGCGTAATGCCGGTATTCATTTAAATCCACGTTTAAAATCTACACTGGAAATTGAAAGCGCCTCGAACGATCCAATGGCGATATTTTTAACCGTAGGGTTGCTAGAAATTTTAGTGAATGATATGCAACCGGGTTGGCCTTTACTGCAACTGTTTGTCATGCAAATGGGTGTAGGTGCGCTTGTCGGCATAGCAGTAGGTTATGCGGTATTAAAGGTCATTAATCGTATTCACTTACAAGCCAGCGGTTTGTATCCTGTGCTGGTTACCGCAGCAGGTTTATTATCTTTTGGCGTTGCAGCAAACACCGGCGGCAGTGGGTTTTTAGCCATCTTTATTTGTGGTGTGTTAATTGGTAATACCCAATTCGCTTTTCAACGAACGACCTTTTTATTCCATGACGGGTTAGCCTGGCTTAGTCAAATTACCATGTTCGTTGTACTGGGTTTGTTAATTAACCCCAGCTCGTTATTAGACGTTTGGTGGCAAGGTATTTTAATTGCTGCGGTATTAGTGTTTCTGGCAAGGCCCATTACCATAGTGCCTATTTTAACCTTATTTGGCTTTAATCGGCGTGAAATGACCTTAGTCTCTTGGGTAGGTTTACGCGGTTCAGTACCGATTATTTTAGCTATTTTTCCGTTGATGTTTGGTTTAGCCGATGCAGAATTGATCTTTAACGTGGTGTTTTTCGTGGTACTAATCTCTGCCACCTTACAAGGTTCAACCTTAGCTTGGGTGGCACGGCGCTTAAAACTGATTGAGCAACCCACGGCTCAAGCGCCCGTTACGTTAGAAATTACCGCTTTAGGTGATGTTGATGCCGAGATTGTAGAGTACAGTTTGTCTGAAAACTCGCGAGCCGCTTATCGACGCTTATCCCGCATGGCATTACCTGAAAGCGTGGTCGTTGCGATGATTAGCCGAGGTGATAAAGTGATACCACCACGGGGCTCCACGATTTTACACCCGGGTGATCATTTGTTTGTCGTACTGCATGTTGATTACAAACATTTTGTTGAGCAAGCCTTTGCCGACAAAGGCTTTCAGTTAGCTAGGCCTATAGGTGAGCTGCGCATGAAAGGGGCGACTAAGCTGAGTGATATTGATTGGTGTTATGGCTATGGCGTTGCTTTAAATCAAGGCCGTGACGATCTAACCTTAGAAGCCTTGTGTATTGCTCAGCTTGGCGACAATGTTGCCGATCAAGCCGAATTTGAGTTTGCCGAGCGTCATTTTCAGATCGTTGAAATGGTCGGCGATCGTATTGTCACGGTGCGGATTAAACCTTTACCTAGCGTTAGCAGCGCTGAATAATCGTATTTTGCCTTTGCGAAGCACTTAAGGTGCAGCGCTTTTACTTGTTATAGGAACAACCGTCATGGCTAAAAAGTTTAACGCCGAATCGCGGCACTATATTTTAATTGCCGCGCTGTTATTGGCGCTTTATGGCAGTTATTTGCTGATTGCGCCCTATGTGGGTGCTTTGGTGTTAGCTTTTGTTTTATCGTTACTGTGTTTCCCGCTGCATCAATGGATTGAACAAAAATGTCCCGGTAAACCCAATTTGGCTGCAAGCTTGTCCTGCTTATTGTTAGTGGTGGTGATCATCGTGCCTATTACGATTGTGTTTATGGCAATAGTGCAACAGGGCGTCATGTTTACCAAGCAAAGCTACTCTTGGTTAAATGGCGGCGGGGCAGAGCAATTGCTGCAACATCCATATTTATTACAAGCACAAACCCTGGCGGCTGAATACTTACCAGGCGATGGCTTTACTGCCAAATCAATAGTTGAAAAAATGACTGAGTTTGCTTCTGGTTTTAGTCGTGAATTGTTAGATCTCAGCACAAAATTGGTAGGCGATATCACCGGTTTCTTATTTGGTTTTGTGTTAATGCTTTTTATTCTGTTTTTCTTGTTACGTGATCACGACAAAATTGTCGATACCTTGCATTGGGTGATCCCGCTATCACGCTCACAAGAAGAAGCGTTATTAACTGAAGCAAAAACGGTGGCTCGCTCAGCTGTTTTAGGATCGGTCTTAACTGCCATTGCTCAAGGTATTGCAGGGGGCATTGCCATGGCCATTGTCGGCTTTCCCGGTTTATTTTGGGGAACCATGATGGCTTTTGCGTCGTTTATTCCTGCCATTGGTACGGCGCTGATCTGGTTGCCGGCAACGCTTTATTTGCTACTCACCGGTGACTGGCCTTGGGCTATTTTTTTAGCCGCTTGGGGGATTATCGTGGTGGGCTCTATTGATAATGTGCTACGGCCGATCTTGATGCAAGGTAGCTCAAACATGAGCACCTTATTGATTTTCTTGTCATTGATTGGTGGGATCCAATTGTTTGGCTTAATAGGCGTCATTTATGGGCCGATTATTTTTGCGTTAACCTTGGTGTTGTTGCGGCTTTATACCATTGAGTTTAAATCCTTTTTAGAAAAACAAGACAATAGCTAACAGCGCTAACTCGCGTGGTTTGTACCTAGGCTTAAACTACACTTTTTTTGGCGAGTTTAGGCCTTACATCTGCGCGACTTTATGTTATAACTGCGGCAATTATTCTTTAATATTTGTTTAAATGCGCCTACTTATTCCTATTAGCTTAACATTGCTACTCAGTGCCTGTGCACAGCAACCTGACTTAGAACCTGACCTAGCCACTGTTGTTGATGACAGGTCGTTAACTCAGCCTGCGCTGTTATCACAAGTTTCTTATAGCAGCTTATTACCCCTCGCCGCGGCTGTTCCAGAATCGGCCAGCCAACGCATTAACTACGGTACAGGCGCGCTGCAATATGGCCAGTTGTTTTTACCGGCTAATGGCTCGAACACGCCGGCACCGCTGCTAGTCTTTGTGCATGGTGGTTGTTGGTTAAATGCCTATGATATTACACACAGCCAGGCCTTTAGCTATGCCTTAGCCCAACAAGGATATGCGGTTTGGTCTATTGAGTATCGGCGAACCGGAGATGACGGCGGCGGTTGGCCAGGCAGTTATCAAGATATTATGCAAGCTTTACGCTACATTCCTTACTTGCCCCGCAAGCAACTGGATCTTAGTCGTGTTGTGCTAGCCGGGCATTCCGCTGGCGGGCATTTGGCGCTCTTGGCCGCCAGTGAAGTCACTATGACACCTGCATTAAAAGGCGTCATTGGGCTGGCCGCGATTACCGATGTAAAACGCTACAGCCAAGGTGAAAATGGCTGTCAAAAAGCGACGCAAGGCTTCTTTGCCGGTGATCTACAAAGCCAAGCAGAGGCTTACCAACAAGCTAACCCGGTAGAACAACCGCTACCTCAATCAACCTTACTGTTACACGGCAGTGCAGACAGTATCGTTCCGATTGAGCAGGCCAGTGACAGTGGTTTACCGATGTTGTTGGTACACGACGCGGGGCATTTTGATTGGATCCATCCACAAAGCGCTGCGTATAACCAATTTTTACTTTCTTTAAATGAGCTGATTTCGCCGTGAATTATCAAGAACTGCTGCAATTAGATCAACAAGACCCGTTACACAAACTGCGTGAAGCTTTTGTGTTACCAGACGACACCATTTATCTCGATGGTAATTCTCTTGGTCCAATGCCGAAAGTGTGTGCTGAACGTGCGCAAGAGGTGTTACATCAGCAATGGTCACAAGACTTAATTAAAAGCTGGAACACGCATCAATGGATTGAACTGCCCAGCAAAGTAGGTAGCAAAATTGCCGCCTTAATTGGTGCGGCACCAGAGCAAGTGATGTGTTGCGACTCTACCTCTATTAATTTATTTAAGGTACTAAGCAGTGCCTTACTGTTGCAACCCAAACGCCGTATTGTGTTGTCACTTAATGGCAACTTTCCAACCGATCTTTATATGGTTCAAGGCTTAAGCAGCTTAATTGGCGAAGATCGCTGTGAAATGCAATTAGTGGAAGAAGCGGAACTTGAGCAAGCATTAACTGACCAAATTGCGGTGTTATTACTGTCGCATGTCGATTTTCGTTCTGGCAAATTGCTTGATATGGCGCGCATGACAAAACTTGCGCAGCAACAAGGCATTTTAGTGATCTGGGATTTAGCCCACAGTGCCGGAGCTTTACCCGTCGCCTTAGATGACTGCCAGGTCGATTTCGCAGTGGGATGCGGTTATAAATATCTGAATGGTGGCCCTGGCGCACCGGCTTTTTTATACGTGGCGAAGCGGCATTTATCTAAAGTATCACAACCTTTAAGTGGCTGGATGGGGCATAAAGCGCCTTTTGCTTTCACTATTCAATATGAAAAACCTGCCGGCATCGAGCATTTTTTAACAGGCACACCGCCCGTCATTTCCATGAGTGTACTTGATGCCGCACTTGATGTGTTTGCTAACGTTAATATGCAGACTGTGCGTGCTAAATCCTTAGCATTGGCAAATACCTTTCATCAATTATTGACAAGTCATGCTGAACTTCACGAATTAACCCTGTTAACGCCATTAACAGAAGCCGAGCGGGGCAGTCAGTTAGCTTATCGTCATCCTCAGGCATATGCGTTATGTCAGGCGTTAATCAAGCGCGGCGTAATCGCTGATTTTCGCGCTCCCGATATTTTAAGATTAGGTTTTACCCCGTTATATTTACGTTATATCGATATGTGGATCGCCGTAGAAATATTAAGTGACGTGGTAAAAACAGCCGAATATTTAAAAGCAGAATATGCTGTAAAGCAAAAAGTTACCTAACTTTGCTAAAGCATAATAAACGATTATTTGCTGGCATGGCGTGATCATGCGTTAGGTGAAAACCTTGTTGTTGTGCCAGCACTAAAACCTGCTCGTGGTCACGAATACCCATTGCTGGATCCCGAGTTTTTAAACTTAGATCAAAGGCCTGATTGCTTGTGCTGGTAAAGTGCCCTTGGTAATTAAAAGGGCCATAGATACACAAGATGGCTTCTGGCTGGGTTAATTCATTAAGACGACTAAAAAAATGCTGCACCACAGGCCAAGGCATAATATGTAAAGTATTTGCGGTAAAGAGCGCATCGGCCCGCGTGACCGGCGCAGCATCTGCACAGATATCTAATGCTAAAGGCAAGGGTAAATTAGCCAAGTTAGCACGACGAATACGCTCAGTTAATGTGGGTAAATACTGCGATTGATCGGATGCTTGCCAAACTAAATGGGGTAAATGTTCGGCAAAGTAAAGCGCATGTTGGCCCGTACCACTACCAATTTCCAAAACTCGCTGATGTTTTGCAAACAATTGCTGTAAATGACTGAGAATAGGGGCTTTATTGTTTTCACAGGCCTGTGAAAAAGGTAAATCGGTGTATTTATTATCTCGGCTCATAACGTAAAGTCATACTCTGTGTGCAATAAAACAAAGCATATCATTAAAACCCTAGCGGTTTTAATGCAACAGAGGTTTTTATGTTAGGCCATACTACGGCGAATGAGCATAAGTATCGCGTAAATGTTAAGCATCCTATATAACCCAAATGGGTTATACTGAGTGCTGAACTCGCTATAAAAAACCCTAAAAAATAGTCTTTATATTGAATAAAATCATAACCTTAAAATAATTTCATTTTTTTAAGAAAAAACAGTAGCAGGTTGATAAATTATTAGCTGCTATTATGAGTTTGTAGCAAGTCGTTAAAGAGGGTCGCCATTATGAAATTATCAAAATTGTTAGTACCATTGTTGTTCATGATACCTATGACTCAAGCTGTGGAAGTAGGCTCAGCACCCACCGCGAGCGCTTCTTTTCATCAAGCAAGAGCAACATTAGCCACTTTTTTGAATCATATGACCTTTTCTGCTGAAGAAAAGCACTGGTTTGAACAGTCTGCGGAATCGTTAGAGAAGGTTATTTACTTTAACGGCACTGACCGCGAGGCCGCCTTAGCGCTATTAGTTGAGTTAGAAATGAATACCACCTGTTTTTTACAAGTGACCGACCAAAATCAATTCAACAGACATATGGGTACACTGTACTTATTAGTGGCGGATAACGATATTAAAAAACAGAAGTTAAAACAGTTTCATGAGTTTCTACAGATCCCTGGCATCAGACCTGCAGATAACAAGCATTGTAACTAATAGCGAAATACCTATTAAACAGATACAGGGATGTATTGCTTGTTGTTTGAAAATGCTCTCTCAAACTGACATGATAAATAATGTTAATGACTATTCCGTTCAATCACACCATTTGCTATAGCTTTTTAGCTGCCCCAGCATAGTTAACTCACGTTTAATCTTCACCGTTATTGCCAACGATTCTTCAGCGACAAGCTCTAATAAGCACCTCTGGTTAAAACCTAGATTAGCAGAGAAGAATTTTATATTTACTTGGCGATAATCAAGAACTCGGCGCACGTAACTCCAGCGCTTTTAGCCCTATTAATGTAGCAATATGCTGAACAAATTACGTATTTAGGTTGCTTTATTGACTAATTTGAATTGTTTTTGAGCAAAAAACAGTGTAGTTTTAAAAACAATATATTTACAAAAATATGCAACATTAACATTCAACCCCAGCAATTATTGTAAATTGTTTAAGCAATTGGAGCGTGTTAAAAATGATCAAATTATCAGCTGCTATCATATTTTCTATGCTAATTATGGGTTGTGCAAAATCGTCTCATAATATTACTGGCCAAGTTAAACCTGTTATTGCATCCTCAAATGTTGTTGTTTATGACGACGCGCCACAGGCCTACACAGAAATAGCCACGGTCAGTGCCAGTAGTCGAGAATACAACGTACCTTATGATCCCTCAAGCAAAGAAGAAGTAGTGGATCTGTTAAAATCTGAAGCTGCAGCCTTAGGTGCAAACGGCGTTATCATAACGTATCTTGATAATGAAGGTTCCACTAAAAGGGTCGCTACAACAAGCGCAACGAATAACGGAATTGTCGGTTTGACCACTGAAGATAGATTCATCACTAAAGCTAATGGTATCGCAATTTTCGTTAAATAAAATTCACTGGTTTAGTCTGTTTCATAAACCATAGAGAAAAATTATAAAGGCCTTATTGGAGTAATATTCTTCAGTGAAGCCTTTTTTGTTCTAAATTAACCGTTAATGGCTATGGCTAGCCAAACAAATTAACAGCGCACGAACTGAACTGTTTCTCTGTCCAGCAAGGGATGACTTTTAAAAAGGAATTATAAATGCCTTATAGAATGATCTTAACAATTGTGTTTTTTTCCTATACGCAAACAGCGATGGCGGCGCTGGATTGCAAGTCTGATGGAAGCAGAGAGCAGGTTGTTTATGCTTCAGCTGCAAGTGAGCAAATTTCATCTTGGAAACCCGGTGCCGGTATTCACAAACTCACGCTAAATAATCATTTTGCTATTGGAGTTAAAGTAGAAGAGGCATCTGCAGAATATTATGCAAAAAGGTTTGGGCAGGATGAGTATGTACCTGAACTCGTTAAAATCACTTTTTATGATATGAATACGGATCGTCCGAAAGAGCTTACTCATACTTGGGCTGGTGCGAATTCTGTTCAACTTTTCAATGCTATCGGTAATGCGGATCAGGTTCTTGAGCTCGCAGAACCCGGCTTAACACTTAATTTGATTAAACAAGTGTGTGTCAAAGTCGGTGCGTAAAGCTGGCCATTTAGCGACTAACTGAATGCCGATAGATTTCGGCATTCAGCCATCTTCCGATGTAAATCACGAAATACTCAAAAAGACCGATTATTGTCTTTTTTTCAATACTTTGCGGGATGATGATGCACCGATGAGTAAGACAAAATTTCAGAGAGGATAGGTGAAGTATTTCTTATTAGTCCATTTCAATTTAAATACTGTTCACTTCAACCGGCTTGTTAACACCTACTGGTTAATTATTAATTATTCACTTGAAATAAAAGAACGATATTTCTAATTTTTAGCTTTGTGCGAAATACAATATTTTTTGTGATATTGACCAAGCCTTAACACCTGTATTTACATACAGCCACTATCGAAAGTGCATCGTGTTTTGTTAGACGGATATTTCCGCATTTATCACTAATAGTAAAGTTTCTGTACCCATAACTCATTGTAAATAAGTCAAAATCAATGTAATGTTATCAACATGAAATTTACAAATACGGAAAAGTCCGTGTTTAAATACGGATGTTTCCGTCGAATAAGCGTTAGCCGGCTGTCGAGACGGTTTAGGTACAAAATCTGTTTTACTTTTCGGTTCTGCTTGCGTTAGGTTGTATCTCAGTTATTAATTTATTCCGTCAGGTTCACCAGTTTGTTGGCAAGGTGCAATCTCTGATGGTGCGGTAGCGTTGTTCCTTTTGACTCATTTGCTCCGCTAGATTTTAAGTTTTCAAGTTCCAGTCATTTCGTTGTATCGCACTTGGCTGGTTTCGTTTTTAATTTTGCACAGGGTTGCCGTTGTTCGGCATCGCTTGGCGGCAGTGCCGCGTGGGTAGTGTGTTTGTCGCCGCTAACAAGGCGCACCATTCGCTCCCTTCGGTCGCTGGGACGCCAACCGCTGCGCGGCCGTCGCCCATGTGCTTTGCGTTAGTTGCTATCAAACATGAAGGGCAGATTGTGAATAAAATTTATAGGTTCTTAATTCTCGCTGTACTCGTCATTGCTGCTCTTAGCTCCTACAGTTATGGCAGTTCAGCGGGTGTATTTGTATTTATAATTTTGGGTTTTGTTTTTGAGGGGCTATTTTGGTTTGGTTTATTTCGCAAAAGCCCAAAAAGCTCTTCTTAATTAAAATTAACAACTAACAAGGCGCAGCACTCACGGCCTGCAGCCGCTGGGATGCCAACCGCTGCGCGGTCGTCACCCGTGTGCTTTGCGTTAGGTAAATCCATGAAGACGGAACTCGATATCCACAATTACCAAAAATGGTCTTTGGAGAACTTTCAATACAGGGATCGGCTGTTAACGTTAACAGTCGAGGAGATGCTTTCAGATAAAGAACGTCTTCGGGAGCCCAAGAGATACTTAGTCATCTTTACCAACGCGATATGTTTCCAAGTTTATGATGAATGCGATCATCGTGAAGACTTTCATATTGATCGGGAAGTAGGTGTATTAGCTAAATATCGTGCGTCTCGATTGCTTGAACACGTAAAAAATGACACTGTTATTTTCGATACAGAAGTTGGCCTAATTGAGCACTATTCATTAATGACAACAAACGAATTCGTACACGTAATAACCAGTGCAGAACCAAGGCTCGTGGATGTTACCTAACAAGGCCCAGCAATTCGCAGCCGTTGGCTGCCGGACTCGCTACGCTCGCCGTTGTGGGCGGCGTTAGGTAAGTATAATGCAGTCATCTAGTAAAAAAGAATTCATCCAAACGATTGATTATTCACCGTGGTTTTTGGCGATATTTACAGTCATTTTTTTGGTTTTGAGCTTTTTTGAGAGGCCAATTTACTTCTTACTATTTTTAAGTATTCCTTATGGTCTTTATACCGCTCTTGTATTACCGTTTTTTTGGCGTAGGAATAATGATTGGTTAGGTGGCTTTTTGACGGTGATGCCTATTGTGTTTTTCATAAGCTCGTATGGCAACCACTTTACGGCAGTTCAGGCCGTCTGTGCCGCTGCGGCGTTTACTTGCCTTATATGGCTATTGTTCAAAAATAAGTTTATCCGCTATGTTTCAAACAATACCTAACAAGTTACTAAATTTCGTTCCGGCCACAAACAGCGTGGCCTCCACGGGACTGCCTACGCTGCGCTGCGGCAGCCCATTAGTAATGCGTTATATTTTTTGAGTAGTCATGAGCACAATAATTAGAACTGTAATAACGTCACTACTTTTATTTATGTTGCCGATAACCGCTTATCAGGCATACAAAATATTGCTTATTGGTAGCTGCGATCCAAAGTTTGGCTGTTGGGGCACCTTCGAACTTAGCTTTTTAATTGGCTCAGCGTACTGCTTTATATCTCTAGTTGCATTAATCACGGTTCAGTTGGTATCCAAAGTTAACATGCTCAACGTGCTTGCAGTGTTGGTAACAATGCTACTCGGAACAGCACATTGGTTTGTGCTTTCGATTGAGCTTTTAGATTCACTAACCATGCAAGTGCTATTTTGGCTGGCGTTGTCAGGTGTGTTTTATTCACTTGCAGCTGTAATTTCAAAAAAATATAACAAGCAAAGCCAGCCGACGCGTACCGCGCAGCTGCTTTGAGCGTTATGCCTTTTGAATTATGAAGCCTGAAATTGCTATTTCGAAATATAAGCTTGGGTTACTTTCAAGCGAAGATATTGTCCAGCTTGCTGACTTGTGGCTAACACAAGGTATTTTTACGGACTCACTAAACTTCCTTGCAATGGAGTTATATCCGGTTATGGCAACCGTAGGGCCAATGTTCGAAAAAGCAATTGTTGAATTGAGTTTAACTGTTCCTTCAAAAATTGAAGCTGCAAAACAGTTAGCGAGAGATACTATAGAAAAAATGGTATCGGGAGAGATAGATTTAATGGTTGGTGCTAATTTCTTGTATTGGGACGTTCACCACGAAATCACTGACGAACTACCAGATGGAAAGTATCTAGGAAGTAATCTCGGTTTTGAGCATATATTTTGTTGGCTCAGAGAAGTATGGGATTGTCGTGATGGTTCAAGAATTCTCTATTACACTGATTTACCTAGAGATGAAGCGGAAGTTAAATTTCTAATTCACCTTAAGGAAGAGGCGGAGGCTTGGCTTGCAAATCAGGCATAACAAGGCGCTGTTGTCGCCACTATCGTGGCTGGGACGGCTTACGCTGCGCTTCAGCCGCCCCAAAGCTTTGCGTTAGCAGCTTTCAGTGTGTTTAGGGCTGTTAAGGTTTTTTGCTTTGGCTTTGCTCGCGCTTGGTTTTCTTATAGGTAAAGCCAAAACGTATAGTACGCCAGTTCTTTGGTTAGTCGCTGGCGGCGAGGGCGGTAGCGTTGTTCCTTCGGTTCGTTTGCTCCGCTTGCAGCAAGTTTTAAGGTTCCAGCTATTTCTCTGTATCGCACTTGGCTGGTTAGGTTTTTAATTTATGGATGCAGTTGCTTTGGTCAACATCGCGTGGCGGCAAAGCCGCGAACGTGTGGTGTTTGCTGCTAACAAGTTACTGCACCGGAAAAATAACTCGCTGGCGCTCGTCATTTTCCGGTGAGCAATGCGTTAGGTGCTTCTTGTGTTTAATAGTGTACCGCAGGAATGGAGAGAATATAAAAAACGGAATTGGGTGGCGTTGCTGTACCTATTATTTGGCTTGCCGCTAAATTTTACGGTCGCGTATTTACTATACCTGATTGCGGAAAATGCGATAATTCCGATATCTGCGCTATTATTGTGGCCTTTGATTTTAGGTTGGTTAGCACTTCGAATTACGCGATTTCCATGTCCGCAGTGTTCGTCACCTTTTATGGCTAATCAAAAAGTTTCATTTGTAAAAATACGGTGTTGTACAGATTGCGGGCTAGTGGTGTATGAAACACCTAACAAGGCAATTAAATAACGGACACGTAACAGTTGGCTCGGTTCCGCTTCGCTTCACATTTTAGCCAACTATTACTTAGCCGTTTATTGCGGCGTTAGCAGCTTTCGGGTTGTTGTGGCTGTATAGGTTTTCTTTTCCGGCTCTGCTCGCGTCCGGTTTACATAGCGGTAAAGCCAAAACGTACAGTCCGCCAGTTTGTGTGTTAGTCCTGGCGGCGAGGGCGGTAGCGTTGCTCCTTTGGTTCATTTGCTCCGCTTGCGGCAAGTTTTAAGGTTCCAGCTATGTCGTTGTATCGCACTTGGCTGGTTAGTTTTTTAATTTATGAGTGCAGTGGCTTCGGTCAACATCGCGTGGCGGCAAGCCGCGAAAGTGCGGTGTTTGCTGCTAACAAGTTACTGCACCGGAAAAATTACTCGCTGGCGCTCCCAATTTTCCGGTGAGCAATGCGTTAGCAGCTTTCGGGTTGTTGTGGCTGTATAGGTTTTCTATCCTGGCTTTGCTCGCGTCTGGTTTTCTTAGCGACAAAGCCAAAACATAAAGTACGCCAGTTTGTGGGTTAGTCGCTGACGGTGAGGGCGGTAGCGTTGTTCTTTTTGGCTTCGCTCAACAGTTTTAAAGGTTCCGGTTGGCTCGCCGTATCGCATCTGACTGGTTTAGTTTTTAATAAAAGCAGCCGTGCTATTGCTCGGGTTTGCCAGTGCGGCAAGCCGCGAAAGTCCGGTGTAGGCTGCTAACAAGCAAAGGCATCTGACGCGTACCGCGCAGCTGCTTTGAGCGTTAGGCCTAATGGAGTAATTAATTAGTAATGGATTTATTTCTGGCTAATGTAATTACTGTGTTTTTCTTTGTTTCAGCGTATTTGCTGGTGAAGAAGTATCGCTTAATCAGGCAGCGTAATTCATACCTTTCTGCGTTTTCTGTTGCTGCTGGACTAGCTGTTGGGTTTTTACTGCTAAGCTTCTGTTTTGCTTTGCTTTTAGGTGTTTCGCTACCTGATATTTATGTAAAGACTTTTGCTTGTAAAGCCATATTTGTGTGGCTAATTCTGGCAATTAATTGGTTATGGCAAACGGTTAAACAGCAATCGGATCGTAATTATGCCTAACAATCGCCATCAAAAACGCGCCCTTTGGGCGCTCGACTCGCAACACGTTGCTCGCGTTTGTGGCGGGCGTTAAGCCTCTAGGCGCACATATGAAGTACGTTTTAGGAATCCTAATAATGATTTGGAGTATTTTTTCTTCCGCAAAAGACTATCCAGAAGTGGTTGTCGGTGAGGAAGAGGGTTTTGTTGATCTGACGTTTACAATTTCAAACTCCAAGAAGTTCGAATCTGGTGCACATGAAGTTGTAGTTAAAGGCAACCTAAAAGGCGATCAAGTTGGGTTTGCAATCGAGTTATTGCCTTCGTGGAACCCGAAAGCTATAGAAGGTACTGATGATGCTTTTTACTGGGGCGAAGCATTCTTTAAAAACACGGGGGCGGATTCAGACTCTTTTATAAGAGCACTGGCTCTTCTATACGGCGCAACTGTAACTGATGCATCTGTCCCAAATAAAGTGTATGCCCAAGTAGTTGGGCTAGGCTGTAACCCCGGGCAGCTTGAGGTGTCAGCCTGCAAGATGAAGTTCTTCTTCAGTCCCGATGGCGATGAAGGTTTGTATTCTGAGGTTTTCATTAACATTGATCTTGCAGCTAAAAAGCTAGAGTTCAATGAAAAGGACAATGATTACCGTGCAGCTTTGTTACGTTCGTTATTGCAATAAAGGCTTAACAAGCGGCTGCACCGGACATATTTCCGCTGTCACCTTTTTTGCGTGGCAAAAAAGTCGCCATCCAAAATCTGCTCGGTGAGCCGAGCGTTATATGCACTGATATTTTAGGGTGTAATTCATGGATCCATTGCTACTGCTGGGTTTGGCACTTTGGTCAGTGCTGTTACAAGTTTATGTTTTGTATCAAGTTAAAAAAGCAGATCCAGATCTTGCCACTGAGCTATTTGACGGAGTTGTGTTTAGTTCTAATTGGCAACATCAAAAGAAGGCAATGAAGTTTCTTTATAATCCATTTGCATGGAGAGGTATAGTTTATAAAAATATAAAGGTCGCATTGGTATTAAACTTATGTATTTTAATATTTTTTCTATCCTTAGTTTTTTTGGTTTAATGTGCATATAACAATCGCCAGCACAAACGCGCCCGTTGGGCGCTCGACTCGCAACAAGTTGCTCGCGTGTGTGGCGGGCGTTAGAAGTTCAGGAAGTTCATGAGTAGCATTAAGCTTAAAGTGAAAGAAACCTTAGGTTACATAAAGTCTAATCCTTTATGTGATAGCAGGAACCTCGATAGGTTGCTCGTTAAAGATCTGAGTGAACAAGGTTTAGTCGAAGGGGATATGTCTAGAGAGGTCACAGGCGCAGCACCGGTTTGCTATAACTTGCGCATTACTCTTACAGGCGAAGAATACCTTGAAAATTTAATTAGTCCTCCTAAAGACAGTTGGCGTTCAAGTCCGATAATTACCGGATTAATATCTTTGGTGGTGGCTATTACTGCTGCAGGTGTAATTTATTATTTAGGTTGGAAATAAGGTGCATAACACTTCTAACAATACGCATCACTCGCGGCCTGCGGCCGCTGGGACGCCAACCCGCTGCGCGGCTCGTCGCCCGTGTGCTTTGCGTTATGTGCTTAGGTTGTCATGATCGTCGGAAATAGAGTTTATAAATGAACACACGCGAGTACTTGCTAGCTTTATTCGATATTCATTCGGGCTCACTTCCAGTAAGAATTGCCTGCGATAAGTTTATTTCTCGCGAATTACTCTCGGAGCTAATTCAAAAAGGTTACGTTAGTACGACAATGTTGGCACCTGACAAATCCGTATTTGTGAATCCCTCTCTTACAGAAAGTGGTACAAGTATGCTCTTTGAATTAAGGCAAATGAACCCGGAATTATCAAAGACATTATTATTCAGAAAATACAGAGCAATAATAATGAACATTTTATATTCAGTTATAACATTTTTCGTTATGGACTTTTTTTTCAGGGTAATTCGCGGTGGCTATTAGTATAAAACTCGCACATAACAATGCGCACCATTCGCTCCCGTTGGTCGCTGGGACGCCAAACTCGCTGGCGCGTTTTTGTCGCCCATGTGCTTTGCGTTAGCAGTATATAAATATGAGCAAATGTAAAGTATGTAATTGTGATCTCGGTGAAGTTCCTATGTGTTTTGGGGGCAACTCCCCAGCTTTACTGATGGTCCCAGAAAATGAATATGATAGCCGCGTCGAAGAAAATGCTGATCAATGTATTGTTGACGGTGAGCATTTCTTTGTAAGAGGGCATATTGAACTTCCGGTTAAAGATACGGGTGAGATATTCATTTGGTCCGTGTGGGTTTCTCTAAGCGAGCAAAGCTATGATCAAATGAACGAGAAATGGAATGAAGAGGGCAGAGAAAACGCAGAGCCTTATTTTGGCTGGCTTATGACTAACCTGCCATGCTATCCAGAGACTATGCACCTGAAAACAAATGTCCAAACTCAACCAGTCGGCTTTGTGCCTCTTATTGAGTTACAGCCATCCGAGCATCCTCTTTCAAAGGAGCAACAGAATGGCATCACAATGGAGCGAGTGCATGAAATTGTTCATCAAGTCATGCAGCACTGATCAACTGCTAACAAGCAGCTCCAGCGGACATGCATACCTCCACGGGCTTTTGTGTCATTTCGCTGCGCTACATTCTTACACAAAAGCCCGCTCCGGAATGCATGCGCGCTGAGCTGGGCGTTAAACTTCTTACGGTGTAATTTTGACAAGATTTCTCCTATACATATTTCCTGTTTTGGCTACATTTGGTTTTCTTGGCTATATGTGTACTGTAGGACCGCTGTACGATAGCGCATTCTTTTCGAGTTTTAAGTTTCTTTTTATACTAGGGTTTCCATTTTATATATTGTCATTGTTTTTCAGTGCTCCTTATAGCTTTATAGGCACATATTTCGTGTATAAGTCTTATGTACTGAAAAAAAGTGGTAACAAAAATTGGCTGCATTTTCGGATCTCTGGTGTCTGGCAGTTAGTCTTAGCATTTAGTTACTTTGGAGCAACGGTAAGTGGTTATGCAATCACAGTTTAACAAGCGCAGTCACAAACGGCCATTGCATGGCCTGGACCTCAACCGCTGCGCGGGTTTCGGCCTGTGCTGCG